>JALONU010000040.1 GCA_025454775.1 Bacteroidales bacterium
CACAGGAAAGAAAGAAACCCCTGTTTGAGGTAACCCGGATACCTGTCAGCGAGAATGCCTTCAGCGATATTTCCCCGGTGATATTCAGCAACGGGATAATCTTCTGTTCCGACAGGCGTTTCAGCAGTGTCAGCGACAGGAAGACATTCGAGGGCAGGAGGATTTATAACCTTTATTATGCGCAGAGGAAAGACAGCACCGAGTGGGAGAAGCCGGAAGAACTAAGCAGTGAACGGAGCAGGCTTTTCAATAACGGCCCGCTGTGCATTTCCTCCGACGGAAAAACCGTTTATTTTACAAGTGATGTTGAGACAGGTCCGGCAACCAGGAAAAGGAATTTCAAGAACCGCAGCGGACTCTTCATTGCCGACCTGGCCGGGAAGGAGTTGTCTTCAATAAGACCTTTTCCTTACAATAATTCACAGTACGATATCGGTCAGCCATCAATGAGCAGCGACGGAAAATATATCTTCTTCGCATCCAACATGCCGGGAGGAATGGGAGGATCGGATCTTTATTACTGTGAATGGATAAACGGGCAGTGGGGTACGCCGGTAAATCTTGGCCCAAAGGTTAATTCAGAGGGGGCCGAACGGTTTCCATTCATTCATCCCTCAGGGAGACTGTATTACTCATCCGACAGGCAGGGAGGTAAAGGCCGGCTGGATGTTTACTATTCAACCCTCTCTCTTGGAATATGGGATGATCCTGTTCCGCTTCCGGAACCAATAAATTCAGCCGGTGACGATTTCGCTTTTACGGCAGATATGAACCTCTCAGCAGGCTATTTCTCATCAGACAGGCGGAGAAGCGATGACATTTACCAGTTCAGGTCGCTCATAATCAGAAAAGCAATTTGCGATACCCTGGCAGAGAATAATTACTGCTTTGAATTTTACGAGGCGAATGCAATCAGATATGATTCCCTTCCATTCAGGTATGAATGGAAGCTGGGAGACGGGACAACCGCAATAGGGACAACGGTTACACATTGCTTCCCGGGTCCGGGATCATACCTCATCCAGCTTGACGTTGTGAACCTTGTCACGAAAGAAGTACTATATAATGAAAAGACCTACCTTCACGAAATAATAGACTCCGAACAGCCTTATATCACAGGCCCGGACGAAGGGATTGCAGGGCAGAAACTGGTATTTGATGCAAACAAAACAAATCTGCCGGGGTGGAACATAACACAGTATTACTGGAATTTCGACGACGACAACATTGCGATTGGCAAGGAAGTTGATAATACATATTTAAAACCCGGGAATTACAACATTCAGCTGATTGTCACGGCTGAACCCGAACCGGGAACAGAAGTTGTCAGGGAAGCCTGCGTGTGCAAAAATATAAAAATCACCAGACAGCCCTGAATAATGAAAAGTGTTAATTTTAACGGCCCGATGAGACTGTTCAGAACAATAATATTATCTCTTGCTTTAGTTGCGCCACAGGCTGTTACTGTGATCAATGGGCAGGCCGTGCCCGGGAAAGATGAAAACATACCTTTCCTCGTCACCTTTGGCAAGCAAGGAGAGACATCATGGGGTGACGATGATTTTTACCAGGTATGGTTTTTCTTTATCCCCCGGTCAAATACCCAGCAATTCTTTATTAAGGTCTTCGATCCCGACTGCGGGGGTGAACATGATGAGATCCAGGGTGAATTCAATACCAGGACCAGGTTCTCGGTATACGGGGGAAAAGGAGTTGATCCCGACCAGAATGAAGGGTCGAGAGGATTATTTAACGGGATGGACTACAAGGGCGGAACCATTCTCGCCACACAGGTTTTCGGACAGGAGGCGAGATACGATAATAAATATTACACATTCGGACCCTTCAGCCCGACTGCAGGCGACTTCAATAAAAAGTGGAACGGTTATATCTTCAAAGTAGTGACCGAAGGGATCAGCGGTGACGACGGCAACCTGTACAAGTTTTTCATGAGCCGCGAAAGGGAAAGCGATATTCCGGTTGAGGGTGGAAACGCTTTCACATACGAATACACTTTCAGGATGTGGAACGATTTTACCAGCAAGGCACATATATATCCGTACGTTGATACCGGGGTTATCTGGGTGAAGCAGAGTAATTTCGACTGGGACAACGATGGTCATATCCTGATAGTGTCACGGTACAAGCAGGGTCTGAGTGCGACCATATCCAACCAGGATAACTGGGGAGAATCAAGGGTGGGAATCGAACCTGCTGAAATCGGGGGCTCTCTCGACTTCCAGTTTATCAAAAAGCAGGGAAGGCCTGAAGACCTGGTCAAGAACAATAATGTCGTCGTAACAATAGAGAACCAGTATGGTGAAGCTCTTCCCTTCTTCAGCTCCCCGATCGGCGGAGTGCCGATATATGAAGGAAAGATAGGAGTAAAACCTATTACAAAACCAAAAAAATAACAGGCAGGGATGTCGACGGGACCATACAGAAAAACCTTTATCGTCACCTTGCTGTGCACGATTGTATTATTTTCAACAGCCTACAGCCAGTCATACAGATTCAGAAATTACGACACCCGTAACGGGATCCCCAATAAATTTGTCTATTCAATATTACAGGACGATAACGGCTATCTCTGGATCGGCACCGGGAGCGGACTGTCAAAATTTGACGGCCTTGAATTTTATCCTGTCGATTTTTCTGATGGCTCTCAGGAAAGATACCCCACTGCCAGCCTGAAGGACAAAAACGGTAACCTCTGGTTCGGATGCCAGGACGGCACTGTGTGGATATACGAAAATTCGGTTTTAAGGCAGGTTGCTGCAGGCACCCAGAGATCCATCGTTGCCATGAGTGAAGGGCCCGACAGATATATATACATCTTTCCGCAGGTTGAAGTAGTTCTGAGGGTAAACCCTGATGACCCTTCCGATATAAAATCCTTTTCCCTTGGTTCAGGTATGCTGATCTTTTCTGCCTGCTTCACAGGGTCAGGAAACTTGCTGCTTGGTACACAGGAAAACATTGCCATTGCAGATCTGAAAAACGATTCCCTGACCATAACCGGTACGATCTCGGAATTTGACTATGCAAGCATATCAGCCATCAGGAGAATAGGAAAGACTGATACTTATCTTGCAGGAACGAACGGGAACGGGATTTTCAAGCTCTCATTGACGGAAGGGGATACCGTATTATCGCGGCTTTCCGGTAGTGAAGAGTTTGAGATAGCTGATGTGCAGTATCTTGCTGAAGATTCCGAAGGCAATATCCTGGCAGCCACGAACGGATCGGGAGCATTCTTATTAAGCTTCTCCGACGAAGCTGAACTGACACGCACACGATTCTTTAATACAGGCACCGGTCTTAACGGAAACAACCTGAAGACGCTCTTCCAGGATATGGAGGGCAACTACTGGCTGGGGATGAACGGAGACGGACTGTCGGTGCTCAGTTCCATAGCCTTCAGCCTTTATTCAGCCGGAACCAATCCATCCTTAAACAATATAATCTATGTTAACCGTTTAGGCGGAAATTATCTGCTTGGCACACCCGAGGGGTACTGGATTTTTAATGCTGAAACAGGGAAACCCCTTTCTTTTGAACCGCTGAAGCAGATAACCGGGGAATACGAGATCCTTTCTTACTGCATTGACAGGGAAAGCAACATCTGGATCGGGACCAGGGGAGGAGGCCTTTACCTCAGGGAACCTTCCGGACGCGTGAGCCTTTTCTACAGAAACGGAAATACCAGCGAGGACAACGTTATTGATGTAGAGGCAGACGAAAGGCATATATGGCTTGGAACCCTGAACGGTGTGGTGATACTCAACAGGGAGGCTAAGGGAGAAAAGTTCAAGGCGAGATATGACAATTACAACGGGCTGCCTCACAACAGCATAAGCCAGATATTTCTTAAAGGCGATGGTACCGCGGTCATTGCGATGATCGCCGATCGTCTGTATACCATAAATCCGGATAAGGGAGTGACAGAGGGTAAGGCAGTAATGTACGGAACCACAAGGAATGAAATAGTCTCTTTCTGTCAGACCAGCGACGGTCACCTGTGGGCTTCAACAAGGGGTAACGGCATTTTCGAGTTTTACAATGACTCCCTACGTTCATACTCAAGGTCCGAGATGCTGATGTCTGACTATTGCTACAGCATCATCGCCGATTCACTCGACAAGATATGGATAGGTCATGATGGCGGATTTTCAGTTTTTAACAGGAAAACAGGCTCTGTAAGAACATTTGGCAATGATTACACCCGCGGAGGTTTCTGCAATGCCGACGGCATGTATGAATCACCCGACGGGAAGATCTTAATTGGCACAACAAGCGGGTTCATACTGTATGATCCGTATGAAGACAAACAGCTTCACCTGCCGCCGCTTAACAATATAAATTTCGTGGCCATCAACGACTCGGTTTATCCTCCGCGGTCATACTACAGTCTTCCATACAGGAAACGCTATAATATAACAGTAAGTTACGTAGGCATAAACCTGAAAAACCCTGAAAGTGTATGGTACAGGACCAGGTTCGAGAATTACGATGATGACTGGTCAGACCTGACCACTGAAAGGGAAGCCAGGTACATTGCCTCCGACGGAAGGTACAGGTTCATGATGAATTCCGTGAATGATTTCGGCGAATCGGAAGAAAATCCCCTGATGTTCGAAATCTTCATCAAGAAGCCGTTCTGGAGAACCTGGTGGTTCATAATTTCCTGTGTGGCTCTGGTAACGGGTTTGATTGTCCTGATTGTCAGGGAGAGGGAGAAGGCCCAGAAGAAGATACAGGCATATCTCGAAAAGGAGCTGGAAGCAAGGACAAGTGTTGTTGTTAAGCAGAAGGAGAAGATAGAGCTTCAGAACATAGAGATCACCGACAGTATAAACTATGCAAAAAGGATACAGACGAGCATACTCCCGGATTTTGCAAAGGTGAAGGAAACCTTCCGCGACGCATTCCTGCTTTTCAAGCCGCGTGATATTGTGAGCGGCGATTTTTACTGGTTCGACGATTACAGTGAAGACAAATTCATCCTGGTATGTGCGGATTCCACTGGTCATGGAGTTCCGGGAGCATTTATGTCAATGATAGGATCGACCCTTCTGCAGGATATCATTACCCGGCAGCATATAACAAGACCTTCGGAAGTGCTCAAACTTCTCGACAGCCAGATATTCACAACTCTCAACCAGAACCTTGAGCTCGGGGTCTCGAATGACGGAATGGACATGGTAGTTTGCGAGGTAAACCTGAAAAAGAGATATATCAGGTTCGCTTCAGCCATGCGTCCGGTGATCCTCGTTCTTGGCGGCGAACCCTTGTACATCAAAGGCAACCGCTGCTCGGTGGGAGGAGAGTCCGTGGTTGAAAAGTTCTTTGACGACCAGGAATATTATCTCGCTGAAGGAGACTCACTCTACCTGTTCTCCGACGGTCTTCCCGACCAGTTCGGAGGCACCGACGGAAAGAAGATGAAGATAGCCAGGCTCAAGAAGCTTATCGAAGATGTGAACAACCTGCCTATGCCAGGGCAGAAGGAAGTGATAATGAAGTTCTACGAGGAGTGGAAGGGCAGTTACGACCAGGTCGACGACATCCTGATGATAGGAGTCCGTTTTTAATCCTGCTTATATAATCCGTTAAACGAAAGCGGTATTTCAACCGTCATTATCGTATCGCTGTGATGCTGGGCCCTGTCCCTGATGAAGAATTCGTATTTTATAGTATCGGTATTCCCCGTCATGTAATTCTGGTAAAGGAATGTAACTGCGACAGTGCCTTTGAGGATTTTGTTCTGGCCGAGTCTTTCCATAAACGGTATCCTGTAATCGTAAGGGAAAACAGGGTCGAGGGAGTCTGTAACTTCCACAAAAATATTTCCGGTTTTTCTATACCCTGAAAAGAAGAGGTTCACTGCATCGTCGAACGGGTAAACCGGCGGATTTAGACCGATATCGCCGTCGCCGTCCTCAAAATAAAATTTCAGCCTGCCGGCCTTGTAGGTGCCGTCGTAGTTTGTAGTGTCAAAAACCTCGAAACTGGTAAATTCGATCCGGGGCGTCACAGGCAGTGATTCTATCTCCCCGCACGAAACGACTGAAAACCCCAGGATAACGGCAGTGATCAGAAAAATGAATATTTTTTTTGTTGCCATCGATGAATTTTCTACAAAAACCGGTCCAAACACTTTTACTTTTTCCTGAAAAATATCCTTACAGGAACACCGGTGAGAGTAAATTTCTCCCTCATCCTGTTCTCTATATAACGCCGGTAAGGTTCCTTTACGTATTGAGGCATGTTACAAAAAAAAGCAAACGAAGGGGTATGGGTCGGCAGCTGGGTCACGTATTTTATTTTTATATATTTCCCTTTCATGGCAGGAGGAGGGTTCTGCCGGACAATACCGAGCATGACCTCATTCAGTTCGGAGGTTGGTATCTTTCTGGTCCTGTTGAGGTTAACGGTATCTACGAGTTCAAGGATCTTATGTATCCTCTGCTTGTTTGTTGCAGAGATAAACAATACCGGGTAATCTACAAAAGGGGCAGTCCTCCTTCTGATCTCTTCCTCAAGCTGTTTTGTTGTATTGTTCTCTTTTTCGACCAGGTCCCACTTGTTTACCAGCAGGATCATACCCTTGTTATTCTTGACGATAAGGGATATAATGTTTAGGTCCTGGGCTTCAAGACCCCTCGTACCATCGATCATCAGAAGGCAGATATCGGAATTCTCGATGGTCCTCACAGCTCTCATTACCGAATAGAATTCCACATCTTCGCTTACCTTTCCTTTCTTTCTCAGCCCGGCGGTGTCGACCAGGAGAAAATCGTGCTGGTATTTGTTGTACCGGGTATAGATGGAATCCCTTGTTGTACCTGGCAAAGGAGTAACAATATTCCTCTCTTCTCCGAGAAGCGAATTTACAAGCGACGATTTTCCGACGTTTGGTCGTCCTACTATTGCCACCCTTGGAAGTTCGGGAAGTTCCTCTTCTGCCGTTGAAGAAAGGTTTGCTGTAACAGCATCGAGAAGTTCCCCGGTCCCGCTTCCGTTTATCGAGCTCAGGGGATAATATTCTCCCAGCCCCAGGCCGTGGAATTCATGTGCGTCGAGAAGCCTCTGGTTGTTATCGACCTTGTTGACCACGAGTAGTATTTTCCTTCCTGCCTTTCGCAGCATTGATGCAACAGCCTTATCGAGCTCATGGATACCGACGGTTACATCGACCATGAAAAGAATGAGATCCGATTCCTCGATGGCCAGCATCACCTGCTTGTTGATCTCGCTCTCGAAGATGTCGTCAGATTGCTCTACATACCCGCCGGTGTCGATCACCGAGAAGTCAATGCCATTCCATATGCACTTGCCATAGTTACGGTCGCGGGTAACGCCGCTCATCTCGTCAACGATCGCATCCCTCGATTCCGTGAGCCTGTTGAACAGAGTAGACTTTCCAACATTAGGCCTTCCTACTATGGCTACTATCCTTCCCATTTAATTTATCTGCTGATTATCTGTAACCAAATCTTTTTAATATGGCAGGATTGTCGCGCCATTCCTTTGTGACCTTAACAAACATCTCGAGGAAGATCTTCCTGCCGAAGAAATCCTCCATGTCAAGCCTGGCCTCGGTGCCTACTTTTTTAAGCATGGAACCCCGGTGGCCGATAATGATTCCCTTCTGGCTTTCCCTGGCAACATGGACGACTGCTCCTATTCTCGTAATTCCGGGTTCCTCCCTGAAGCTCTCTATTTCTATTTCCACGCTGTAAGGGATCTCCTCCTTATAGTTTTTAAGGATCTTTTCCCTTATGATCTCCGAAGCGAAGAATCTTTCATATCTGTCGGTGAGCTGGTCTTTAGGGAAATAAGGTTCTCCTTCCGGCAGCTTCCTGAGTATTTCTTCCAGCAGGGTTTCGAGATTGAATTTCAGGAGACCGGACACCGGTATGACCGGGGTGCCGGGATAGGCTTGCCTCCATGCACCGGCCAGATTCTCAAGATCGTCCTGGTTTGACAGATCTATCTTGTTTATTGCAATGATCACGGGGATGCCTGATTCCTTTATTTTCCCGGTATATTCCTTCTCGGAAAGGGGTTCTTCGTTTACATCCGTTATATAAAGTATCTGGTCAGCATCGGTAAGGGCAGAATTTACAAAGCCCATCATTGCTTCCTGGAGCTTGTATTTGGGACGAAGAATCCCGGGTGTGTCGGAATAGACTATCTGGAAATCGTCCCCGTTCACGATGCCCATTATTCTGTGCCGTGTGGTCTGTGCCTTCGAAGTGATGATCGACAGCTTTTCACCGACAAGGGCATTCATGATCGTCGATTTGCCGACATTCGGATTTCCTAATATGTTTACAAATCCCGATCTGTGTTTCATGATCCTCAGAATGCGCCCCTCCTGAGCATATTAATTTCCTTTTCTGTCAGGAAGCGCCATCTGCCCCGCTGGACATTCTTCTTTGTCAGTCCTGCAAAATATACCCTGTCAAGTTTCCTGACCCTGTATCCAAGAGCCTCGAAGAGTCTCCTGATCACACGGTTCTGGCCGGAATGTATCTCAATGCCAACCTGTGACCGGTCTTCCGTATCTCCGTATGATGCTGCATCGGCAGCGATTGTTTCTCCATCAAGACTGATCCCTTCGGTCAGACGGAACAGATCCTCCCTGTCAACCGGCCTGTCGAGGAAAACATGATAGATTTTCTTCCTGTTGTACCTCGGATGGGTGAGCTTGCCTGTCAGATCGCCGTCATTTGTTAGGAGTAAAACGCCAGTCGTGTCCTTGTCGAGCCTGCCTACCGGGTAGACTCTCTCAGGAACCGCGTTGCCGATCAGGTCCAGCACAGTATGTTCAGCATGCGGGTCCTCGACGGTTGTAACGTATCCCCTGGGCTTGTTCAGGAGTATGTAGACTTTCCTTTCGGCAGAAAGCTTCCTGCCCCGGTAACGAACGTCATCGGAGAGGTTTACCCGGACACCCAGGTCAGTCACTTTTTTCCCGTTCACGGAGACAAGGCCTTTCCTGATCAGCTCATCGGCTTCGCGACGCGAGCAGACACCGCCGTTGGCAATGAAGCGGTTAAGCCTTATCGTAACAGGTTTCTTCACTGTTTTCCTTGCTGACGGGTGTTTTTCCATCGAATCTTTTTACAGGCAGCAAAGGTACAATTATTTGACAATTTATGGTTTGCCGTTTTTTTTGCACCTTTGCACTGCTTTAAAAACCGGCCTATGACACTCATCAAATCAATCTCGGGAATCAGGGGTACAATTGGAGGCAGACCCGGTGAAAGCCTGAGCCCCATCGACATCGTGAAATTCACTGCTGCCTACGGAACCTGGCTGAGGAAGAGGAACAGGAGAATTGCATCAGTTGTCACCGGTAGGGATGCACGTCAGTCAGGACCTATGGTGAGCCAGCTCGTGATAATGACACTCAGAAGCCTTGGCCTGAATGTAATAGACCTTGGGATGGCTACCACTCCCACTGTTGAGATAGCTGTGACCGGTACCGGCTCCTCAGGGGGAATAATTGTGACAGCCAGTCATAATCCGGCGGAATGGAACGCACTGAAGCTCCTGAACGAAAAGGGAGAGTTCCTGTCGGCGTCTGACGGCGAAAAAGTGCTTGCGATTGCAGAGTCGGAAGATTTTGACTTCCCTGAATCACAGAAACAGGGGAGCCTGAGACATGATAAAACATGGAACAAAAAACATATCAGAAGTGTACTTGGGCTTAGCCTGGCAGATGTGAAGGCGATAAAAAAGGCAAACTTCACTGTAGCCCTCGATTGTATAAATTCGGTGGGCGGAATCATTGTTCCAGACCTTCTCAAGGCATTGGGGGTCAACAATATCACAGGTGTAAATATGGATCCTGACGGAGATTTTGCCCATAACCCGGAACCGCTTCCAGAGAATCTTACAGGTATTTCCAGGCTTGTGAGAAAAGCTAAGGCCGATGTAGGTTTTGTTGTGGATCCCGACGTTGACAGGCTGGCAATTGTTTGCGAGGACGGATCAATGTTCGGCGAAGAATACACACTGGTTGCCGTCTCAGATTATATTCTCGGTCATACTCCGGGGAACACTGTTTCAAACCTTTCCTCAACGATGGCTCTGAAGGATATTACAATGAAACACGGATGCCGTTATTATTCTTCTGCTGTAGGGGAAGTGAATGTGGTTGCAGAAATGAAGAAGAGAAAAGCTGTGATCGGAGGAGAAGGGAACGGAGGCGTAATATATCCCAAGCTTCATTACGGCCGTGATGCGCTGGCGGGAATAGCCCTTTTTCTTTCGCACCTTGCAGTGAGCAGGATGAAGTGCTCCAGGCTCCGCCGCAAGTATCCCGATTATGTGATATCCAAGACGAAGGTTGCTCTCAGGCAGGGGATTGATTTTAACGCGATATTAGGTGATGTAAGGAAAGAATTCAGGGATTCCGCTTTTGACGAAAGAGACGGGATGAAGATTGAACTGCCGCAATCATGGGTACAGATCCGTAAATCGAACACTGAGCCGATAATAAGAATTTATTCGGAAGCCAAGACTCTGCATGAGGCACAGGATCTGGCACTTAGAGTCTCGACAATTGTTAAAAAACACTAAAAGCATTTTGCCCTCCGGAATAAAAACACCTGTACTGATGTCTTATCTGCGTTGAGACAATGAACCTCTGTTGTTAAATATTGTTAATGAAACCAGATAAAAGAACCCCTTTTAATACTTTTGTGACAGTTTTTTTGAATCAAACAAGCAAGAATATCTCATGAAGAAATCAGTCATCATCATTGTGTCGGTTGTAGCAGTTGCAGCAATAATTGCACTGATAGTGTTCAGCAAGGTGTCCTCAAAGAAGGATCTGACGAACCTTTATGTTCAGGCCCAGAAGGGGCAGTTCGACATTGTTGTAACCACAACCGGTGAACTACAGGCAGAAAGATCGACGGATATTTACGGACCTGAAATAGCACAGAGCCGTAATATACGTGCCGCCGATATTAAAATAACGGACCTCGTCCCGGAAGGAACGGAAGTAAAGGCCGGAGATTATGTTGCAACCCTCGACAGGACTTCATTCGAGAACACTCTGAAGGATGAACTGGAAAGGCTGACAACAATGGAAACCAACCTTGAGGTAAAGATCCTTGATACAGCAGTTACGCTCAGCAACCTTAGAGATCAGCTTAAAAACCTCAATTTCACCGTTGAGGAGGCCAGAATAACCCTTGAACAGTCGAAGTATGAACCGCCGGCCACACAGCGTCAGGCTGAGATCAACCTCGACAAGGCACAGCGATCCCTGGAACAATCCATCAGGAGCTATTCACTTAGGGTTGAACAGTCCCGTTCCGACATGAGAAGCCAGAGGAACAACCTTGCTGAACAGCGGCAAAGGGTTGCTGACCTCCAGAACATCCTGTCAAAGTTTGTGATCACAGCCCCTTCCGACGGAATGGTTATTTACAAACGAGACAGGACCGGTACAAAAAGGAAGGTAGGCTCTTCCATCAGCGCCTGGGATAATGTTGTGGCAACCCTGCCCGACATGTCGTCGATGATCTCAAAAACCTATGTTAACGAGATCGATGTAAGCAAGGTCAAAACAGGCCAGAGTGTTGAAATAATAGTTGATGCATTTCCCGAGAAGAAATTGACAGGTACGGTAATAAGTGTCGCCAATATCGGTGAACAGCTCCCAAATGCTGATGCCAAGGTGTTCGAGGTCCAGGTCAGGCTTAACGGTTCCGACATGATGCTCAAGCCGTCAATGACGACAGGTAACAAGATTGTCACCAAGACCATTCCTGACGTAACATATATTCCCCTAGAAGCAGTCCAGACAGGAGCAGACAGCATACCTTTTGTATATATGAAGAACGGGTCCAGGCAGATCGTTGTTCTTGGTGAATCCAATGAAAACAATGTTATAGTTGAGCAGGGAATCGAGACGGGCACGATGCTTTACCTCAATACTCCCGAAGAACCGGAAAAGTTCAACAAGTTGCTTGGACAGGAGCTGATTTCCGTGATTAAGGAAAAGGAAAAGGCAAAAAGGGAAGCTGAGAGGCAGGCTGCAGAACAGCAGCAGCGCAGGAGCTTTGGCGGCAGAGGAGGATTCGGAGGCGAAATGACCCCCGAAATGAGACAGCAGTTTGAGAACATGAGGAACCAGATGCAGCAGGGAGGTCAGATGGATACGGCTGCAATGAGAAGGTTCAGGGAGGCGCGCCAGAGGAACGGCGGACAGACAGGACAGAGGCAGTTCAACCCGGAGGGAATGCAGGGTCAGCAGCCCGGAGGGAGACAGCAGCAGCAGACAACAGAAAGCAGGTAAAAACTAAAAAGAACGACAATGTTCAAGTTTATCTTCAGGTATTTCCACGATATCGAGATAGCTGTTGAGTCTATTATCTCAAACAAGCTGAAATCGATGCTTACAGCTCTCGGTATCATATTCGGGGTGGCGGCGGTTATTGCCATGCTCGCCATAGGCAAGGGAGCCAAGCAGGAGATCATGGAACAGATGAAAATGGTAGGTGTCAACAATATCCTCATTAATCCCATTATCCAGGATAACTCTTCTTCCTCAGAAGAGGGCGAAAAGCAGACAAAAAAATTCTCAAGAGGGCTCAGCATGCTTGATGTTGAAGCAATCAGGGAGGTCCTGCCTTCAGTGAAAAGGATAAGCCCAGAGATATCCTTCAATTCCACCGCAATGATGAACGGTGTAAAATATACAGCCAAGCTTGTCGGTGTCTCAAATGACTATTTCCATCTATATAACCTTCCCCTGGTGTCAGGTTCGTTTTTCAATGCCTACCAGGAGGAGAACGGTATTCAGGTCTGCATTATCGGAGCAAATATAAGGTCGAAATTCTTCAGCAAAGTTGATCCCATAGGACAGTACATAAAGTTCAACGGGATTTGGCTTAAAGTTATCGGCGTCCTCCAGAAGACAACTGTAAGTCTTACCGGTTTCGAGGAGAAGGGTGTCAACGTCTACAACGACAATATTTACATCCCTATCCAGACCATGCTCCTGAGGTACCAGAACAGGGCTCTCGTCAACACCAAGCTTGCTTCGGAAGCCTCCAGCAGCGTGATGGTTATGGGAGGTATGGGAGGAGGAATGGGCCGTATTGTTGTAAGCAGCTCAGATGCCAGCTCTGATGCAGAAACAAACTACAACCAGCTCGACAGGATCGTTGTTCAGGTTACGGAAACAGAACAGCTCAATCCCTCTACAGAAATCCTTAGCCGCATGCTCACACGCAGGCATACCGGGGTCAAGGACTTCGAGATCACGGTGCCTGAATTGCTCCTCAAGCAGCAGCAGAGAACAAAGGATATCTTCAATATCGTACTCGGAGCAATAGCAAGCATATCACTGGTGGTAGGAGGTATCGGGATCATGAACATCATGTTCGCTTCAGTCATGGAGAGGATCAAGGAAATAGGGACCAGGATGGCAATAGGGGCAAAGAAAATGGATATCGTGGTTCAGTTCCTTTCTGAGGCCGTTCTCATAAGTGTATCAGGTGGCTTCATAGGTATTTTCTTCGGGGTGATAATGGCTAAGCTGATTGAGCAGCTTGCCGGCATCATGACCATAGTTTCTTTTATTTCAGTATTTATTGCTTTCGGAGTGTCGGCAGCTGTTGGTATCATTTTCGGTTACTCACCGGCAAAGCGTGCATCTGAAAGAGATCCGATAGAATCATTACGTTATGAATAATATGTTG
Source organism: Bacteroidales bacterium (assembly GCA_025454775.1). GTDB lineage: Bacteria > Bacteroidota > Bacteroidia > Bacteroidales > VadinHA17 > LD21. The sequence goes on from JALONU010000040.1 coordinate 13,734, forward strand.
ACAATGAAAAGGTTAGTACTTTTATCCTCCATTATTCTCCTGCTTTTATCCTTTCAGAAATCTGTTGCCCAGGAAGTAAGGCGGCTTACTCTTGATGAGGTTATCAAACTTTCCGAGACCCAGTCTCCACAGGCTCTGATGGCCAAGCACAGGTTCAAGTCAAGCTATTGGTCGTACAGGACCTTCGTAGCCCAGTACCGCCCCTCGCTTACACTTACGGGCTCGACGCCTGATTACAGCACCGCCTTCAGCAGGGTATGGAACTCACAGGCACAGGAATACCAGTATGTATCCACAAACATCCTGCAGACTATCGGTTCCCTTTCCCTTGCACAGAATATAGGTCTTACCGGCGGATCAATTTCACTCCAGTCGGACCTGACCCTGGAAAATGATTTCGAAAAGGACGCAAACAGGTATATTACAGCACCGCTGAGTATAAGATTCCAGCAGCCCCTGTTCAGGTACAATTCACTGAAGTGGCAGAAGAAGACGGAACCGCTTAAATACGAACTGGCCAAGAAAACTTTCCTGTCAAGCATAGAACAGGTGCACACCACGGCCGTGATGAATTTCTTCTCACTTGCATTGGCACAGATTAACGTCCAGATAGCGAACATGAACTACCTGAACGCCGACACTCTCTGGAGGATGGCACAGGGAAGATACCAGCTCGGAACAATTGCCCAGGACGAGCTCCTTCAGATGCAGCTTTCATGGCTCAACTCCGAGACATCACGTAAGGAAGCAGAAATGAATCTTCGCGACAGGGAAATACGTCTCAGGTCATTCCTCGGATTCAACGACAACCTCAGGATTGAACTGATCCTTCCCTCACAGGTTCCTGACCTCCAGATAAACGTAAAAGAAGTTCTCGACCTTGCGCATGCCAACAATCCGGACATGCTTGATTCCCAGCTGGCACTTCTTCAGGCACAGAGCAGCCTGGCCCAGGCCAAGGCAGAAAAGGGATTGAATGCCAACCTGACCGCTTCGTTCGGACTTCGCGACCAGGATCCGATTTTCAACAAAGCCTATTCACAGTCGAACCAGCAGCAGACCGTCAGGCTGGGAATAACACTGCCGATCCTTGACTGGGGACTTGGACGCGGAAAATACCTGATGGCAAAATCGTCTCTTGAGCTTACACAGGTTCAGGAAAAACAGGCTATGGTCGACTTCGATCAGAACCTGACTCTCGACGTTGAGCAGTTCAACCTGCAGAAGGAACAGGTTATGATAGCTGCAAAATCAGACACAGTAGCCCAGCAGATGTACGAAGTTACGAAGCAAAGGTTTCTGATTGGCAAAATTGCAGTACTCGAACTCAATAACGCCGACACGAAAAAAGACCAGAACAGGAGAGCCTACGTTCAGGCACTTCAGAATTACTGGAATTACTATTATAACATGAGATCGCTTGCCCTTTACGATTTCGTGAACCGTAAGCCGCTTGAGACGGATTATGAGCTTCTTCTTGATTAAAGGGGCTGACCGTGTGTATTACAGAAGGCTGGATAGTATCATTCAGCCTTTTTTTTGTAAAAAATTAATATATTTGCGCCTCGATTCACGAGTATCAGAACAATTTACGGAATAATACAAATAAGAAACAGATGCAGAACAAAGCGGCTATTATCACTCTTGCGATAGCACTGGCCCTGGTCACTATCTATCAGCTATCTTTCACAGGGGCTACTTATCTTGTCAAGAAAGATGCCAGGGAATTTGCACAGGGCGACCTGGTAAAGGAAAATCAGTATATCGACTCTGTTGCTTCACTCTCGAAGGACAAGTGGAGTTATCTGGGTAAGACTTTCAAGGAAACACAGAAAAAAGAGATTAACCTTGGCCTCGACCTCAAGGGAGGTATGAACGTTATTCTCGAAGTGTCGGTTGAAGATATTCTCAGGGCTCTTTCGAACTATTCCACAAACAAGACTTTCAACGATGCTATTGCCCGCGCCAGGGTAATGCAGACCCAGCAGCCCCAGGCTGACTTCCTGAGCCTCTTCGGGAGAGCTTTCCAGGAGATAAATCCGAATGAGAAGATGGCAGCCATCTTTGCCTACGAGCTTAAGGACGACATTAACTTCAACACCACCAACGAGGAAGTGATGAAGGTGCTCGACAGGGAAACCACTGCTGCAATAGACAATGCTTTCAACATCCTGCGTACCAGGATAGACCGTTTCGGTGTTGTTCAGCCCAACATCACCCAGCTGGCTACAAAGGGAAGGATACTTATCGAGCTTCCGGGTCAGAAGGACAAAAAGCGGGTGCGCGAACTGCTCCAGGGTACAGCCAACCTCGAGTTCTGGGAAACCTATGAGAACGGTGAGATCATAAGCTTCCTGGTACAGGCTAACGATATATTGAAATCGATACAGGCAAATGAAATTAAGCCGGCAGCTTCTGCTGCTGCGGATAGTGCTGTTGCTACCACTGCCATTGCTGGTGATACTGCTTCCAAAGAAGACCAGGCCCTGCTCGACCTGCTTGGGCAGGACACGGCAAAACCGGCTGAAGCAGCAACGCGTGAGGAGTGGAACCTTCAAAACCCTCTTTTTGCTGTCCTCAATCCCAGGGTAGACGAAACAGGTCAGCCTCTTCCTTCGAGCATGGTAGGACTTAGTCAGGGTGTCGATACGGCAAGGGTGAACAGGTACCTGAAGATGAATCAGATAAGGTCGCTATTCCCAAGAAACCTCAGGTTCTACTGGAGCCAGAATCCCTATAAGTATGACGAAACAGGGACCATGTATGAGCTTCATGCAGTCAAGGTTACCACAAACGATGGCCGGGCTCCTCTGGGCGGAGATGCAATAACAGGGGCAAGACCTTCCAATACGCTCACAGGCGAGGTCAAGGTAGACTTCTCAATGGATGCCAAAGGCGCCAAGACATGGCAGAACATGACCCGCAACAACATCAACAGGTGTGTGGCTGTAATCCTCGACGGATATGTAAGGTCATATCCGAGAGTTCAGACCGAGATTGCCGGCGGCAATACTGAAATAACAGGCGACTTCACTATTGAAGAAGCAAACGACCTGGCCAATATTCTTAAATCGGGAAAACTTCCGGCACCTGCAAAGATCATTTCCGAAACGGTTGTCGGTCCCACCCTCGGAAAGGAAGCCATCAACTCAGGAATGATCTCGTTCGTGTTAGCTTTCTTCATTGTGCTTCTTTACATGATATTCTATTACAGCCGGAGTGCAGGTACTATTGCAGATATAGCCCTTGTGGCCAATGTCATCCTGTTGATGGGCGTCACAACGTCGATAGGAGCTGTTCTTACACTGCCGGGTATAGCAGGTATCATCCTTACAATGGGTATGTCGGTCGATGCCAACGTACTGATATATGAAAGGATCAGGGAGGAGCTCAGGAACGGGAAGGGCATAAAGCTTGCCATCTCCGACGGATACAAGGGAGCAATGTCGGCGATCCTCGATTCAAACATTACTACCCTGCTTACAGGTATTGTCCTTGTGGTTGTAGGGACCGGGCCAATCAAGGGTTTTGCCACCACTCTAGTTATAGGTATATTTACATCCCTCTTCTCTGCAATCTTCATCACAAGGCTTATTTATGATACACTTCTGAAGAAGAATGCCAATCTTACATTTTCGATCAAAGCTACTGCGAACATTCTCCGAAATACGCATGTTGACTTCATCGGAAAGAGAAAGATATTCTATGCCGTATCGGTCGCCGTTACTGTTATCGGCATCGCTTCACTCTTTGTCAAGGGCCTCAATCCGGGTATTGATTTCAGCGGAGGCCGGACTTATGTCGTCAGGTTTGATGAGACTGTCAAAACTGCTGATATCGCAAAAGCTCTTGAGGTTCAGTTCGGGGAAGCGCCACAGGTGGTGACTTTCGGAAGCAATGATCAGGTTAAGATCACAACGAAATACAAGATCAACGAAACCAATGTGGATGATGAAATAGAAACAGCACTGTACGACGGGCTTAAGGGATCCATCCTGGGAACCGGAGTCACAAAGGAAGTCTTCCTTAACGATTATATTCAGAGCTCTGAAACTATAGGACCTGTAATTGCAAGCAATATCAAGACAAAGGCATTCTGGGCCGTCGGGATCTCACTTATTATAATGTTCATCTACATTTTCATAAGGTTCCAGAACTGGCAGTATGGAGTCGGAGCCACAGTAGCACTTGCCCACGATACTATGATCGTCATCGGCATCTATTCGGTCTTCTGGGGGATACTTCCCTTCTCGATGGAGATTGACCAGTCGTTCATTGCGGCAATCCTTACCGTCATCGGGTATTCTATCAACGACTCCGTTGTGGTGTTTGACAGGGTGAGGGAGTTCCTTCCGCTGCACCGTAAGCGGCCGGTAAAGGAAGTCCTCAACATGGCTCTGAACGACACCCTGAGCCGTACACTGAATACGGGTATGACCTCGATACTTGTACTTATTGCGATGTTTATCTTCGGAGGCGCTACGATCAGGGGATTCCTTTTCGCTCTTCTGGTCGGGATCATAGTTGGAACATATTCTTCGATCTTTGTGGCAACTTCGGTGGTTTACGACTTTTCGAAGAAGAAGTCGCTTAAGTACTAACTGCCTTAAATTTTTTTACGGGAGGGGGATGAAAAATCCCCTTTCTTATTTAACACAGGTGAAGAAAATCCTCAAACTTTTCTAACTTTACAACCTTCGAAGGAGGATAAGCATCGGTTAATATGAGCGGCCCGGAAATACTTGTAATAGTTATTGTTGTCCTGCTTCTTTTTGGAGCAGACAAGCTTCCTGATATTGCCAAAAGCTTTGGGAAGGGGATGCGCGACTTCAGGAAGGCGACTGATGAGATCCGCAGCGAGCTGGAGAACAGTACGCGCGATATCAGGAACGATATCAATGATATAAAGGATTCCGTTACAAAGGATGTCAGCGATTTCTCAAGCAGCGTTACCAGTGATGTGAATGAAGCGGCGGAAAATCTAACAAGGGATATAAATGAAGTGGCGAGCGATATCCAGGGCAATGTGACAGAAGCGGCAGATAACATCAAAAAGGATGTGGATGATGCCTCTGATCCTTACAAATATGATTATACTGATTAAAGAATAAGTTTCAAATTTCAAGTTTCAAGTTCCAGGTTATCAGTAACCGGTAACCAGGAACCAGGAACCAGGACCCAGGACCCAGGACCCATGATCCGGACCTCCGCAATATCGAAATCATACGGCGACCTCAGAGTTCTGAAGGGCATCGACATTGAGGTGAAGGAGAAGGAGGTTGTATCGATTGTGGGGGCAAGCGGCGCCGGTAAAACGACGCTTCTTCAGATCATAGGGACACTTGACAGGCCCGACAGCGGAAAGATCTTCTTCGACGGAAGCGACATAGGCAGGCTGAAGGGTAAGGCGCTTGCATCTTTCCGGAATAGAAACATTGGTTTTGTGTTCCAGTTCCACCAGCTTCTGCCGGAATTCACAGCCCTTGAGAATGTTTGCATACCAGCCTATATTTCGGGAAAGGGGAAGGCTGATGCTGAAACCAGGGC
>JALONU010000041.1 GCA_025454775.1 Bacteroidales bacterium
AGACGAAGGAGATCTGCCGGAGGAGAATGAAGAAGACCTCGAGCCTGATGAAAACGGGGGAGATGATGAAGAGTTTACGCTCGACGATTACATTGAAGACGATGAGATCCCCGATTACAAGCTTCAGTCGAACAACTACAGCAGGGATGATGAAAGGAAATCAGAAATCCCCTTCTCTGCAGGATCAACATTCCATGAACATCTGGAGTCACAGCTTGGACTCAGGGAACTCACCGATAAGCAGAAAATCCTCGGCGAATATATTATCGGGAATATCGACGAGGACGGCTACCTGAGACGCGAACTCGCAAACATCGTCGACGACCTTGCATTCCTCCAGAATGTCTCAACAACGGAAGAGGAACTGGAGGAAGTACTAAAGGTAATCCAGGACCTTGAACCTTCCGGCGTAGGAGCCCGTACGCTCAGGGAATGTCTTCTTCTCCAGCTTGAGAAAAGGGAACTCTCCAATCCTTCAGTGAAACTGGCGCACGAAATAACAGACAGGTATTTCGAGGAATTTTCAAAACGCCATTACGACAAGATAATTGACCGCCTTGATCTGACTGAAGATCAGCTCAAAGGTGCAATTGAAGAGATCCTGAAGCTCAATCCTAAACCCGGAAGTGTTTACAGCGATCCCTTCCTGAAGTCGGCACAGACCATAATCCCCGACTTTATACTCGAACATTCGGAAAACGGATTTGACCTTCATCTCAATTCACGGAATCTGCCCGAACTGAGGCTCAGCAAGGCATACAGTGAAATGCTTCAGTCCTATTCTTCCGATAAGGGGAACAAGAAGGAGATGAAGGATGCTGTAATGTTCGTGAAGCAGAAGATCGACTCGGCAAAGTGGTTCATCGATGCCATCAGACAGAGACAAAACACGCTCCTTCTTACCATGAATGCCATCCTTGAGTACCAGAAGGAATATTTTGTCGACGGCGACGAAACCAGGCTCAAACCGATGATCCTTAAAGATGTTGCCGAAATGACCGGTCTTGATATTTCAACAGTCTCCCGGGTAGCGAACAGCAAATACATACAGACACACTTTGGTATTTACCCTCTGAAATTTTTCTTTTCAGAAGGCCTTCAGACTGACAGCGGTGAAGAGGTCTCGACAAGGGAGATCAAAAGGATACTCCAGGATTGCATCGACAACGAGCAGAAACGCAGGCCGCTCACCGATGAAAGGCTTACAGAAATACTCCAGGAGAAAGGATACCAGATTGCCAGGCGTACAGTCGCAAAGTACAGGGAGCAGCTCAATATTCCTGTCGCAAGATTAAGAAAGGAAATATGAAAATGTCCGGAGATCCCCGTTCACCCGCAGATCTGTCTGCCAGGATCATAACCGCCCTGTTCCATCCCCTATTGATGCCATTGTATGGTCTTCTGATCATCTTCTATGCCCCTACAATGTTCGGGTATATACCAGAAAATCAGAAGAAATACATGATCTTCATACTTGCAGCCAATAATATTGTCCTGCCGCTTGCACTTCTGCCTTACATGAAATGGAGAAAGCTGATCACAACATGGACTATGACCGAAAAGAAGGAACGGATATTTCCCATGGCCTTTACATCATTCTTTTACTTTATGACTTTTTTTGCCGTTCTGAAATCGGGGATCCCCCTTTTCGTAAAGGCATTCATCCTCGCGGCAGCGCTGCTGTCCTTCATTCTGACAATCATAAATTTCTGGTACAGAATATCCATTCACTCGGCAGGTACAGGAGCACTGACAGCTCTGATAATAATACTCTCCCTTAAGACCCACGCTCCGCTGCTGCCTTTTCTCCTGCCCGCTTTCCTGGTATCGGGACTGATTCTTTCATCAAGACTATGGCTGAATGCACATAAGCCAGATGAGGTATGGCTGGGATATCTCACCGGGTTTGCGGGAATGATACTCTTACTTCTTGTCTTCTAAGATCCTGTCGAGAGCAGTTTCAAGAAGAATGCTACTCTGTCTTATTATCTCATCCGCCGGAAATGAATATGCTGGTACCGGAGGCAAAAGCTCCCCGACACATTTCTGCGGAAGGCAGGCAAACCAGCCTCTGTCTCTCAGGAGACCGGCAAGGTATTCCTGCTCGGTCTGCCCTGGTGTAGGGATCAGGATCGCACTTTTTCCAAGGCTCACAAGCTCCATGATCGAAGTATAACCTGGCCTTGTAATTATTCTTCCGCTTCCGGCCAGGATCTTTTTCATGATACTTCCCTGCAGGTGGCTGAAGTATCCGGGCCTTTTGTCATCTGATTCCTGATCATCACAGTCTGGCCTTCCCGCAAGAAATATTGTCTTTGTGATATTGTCCGTGAATAGTTGCAAAAGCTTTTTCTCGAGGATGCTTCTCTGCGGTTCCGGGCCTGAAAGCATCACAACCGTGCCTCCCGGATCAACAGCCGGTCCTGCCTTATCGTCTTCAGTGCAGGTGAATCTTGACAGGATCCCTGTATAAATGGTATTCCCGGGAAGCCTCACATCGTGAGAAAGCTTTCCTGACAGGTTAAGGTCTCCGGGGAGATCGGGGATAATGCAAAGTGAAAATTTCCTGATCACCTGCCTGTGAAGCCATATGCCTGCAGGCTCAAGAAACCTGAAGTATTCCGGGAACGGTATACGGATCTGGTGGGTTACATAGACCGACCGGATATTACTGCTCCGGAGCCCGAATCGGTTATCACTGATGACAATATCAATCTTTCTTTTCTTTATGATCTTTTTCAGCCTGAAGTTCTCCGCAATGGAATGCCATACCAGAAGAGGTATTTGTGCGAGCAGGATCAGATACTGTGGCAAATATGAGGAATATCCAGGTCTGAACCCGGGAAGGCAGATGCATTCAATTCCCGGTATCTCGGCAGCGAAAAAACGGTGGTATTTTTTACCTGTGCCAATAATTATGGTAAACCCCCTTTCTCTCAGCCGGATGGCCAGGGGTATCATCCTCGCTGCATGGCCCAGTCCCCATTCCAGAGGGCATATGAGTATGTTACGGGAGCTCTGCAAGATCAGCCGGATACATGTGTTTCTATGCCTGATTCCCTGACCAGGGCTGCGATCCGTTTAAGCTCTGCCAGCGGTACTTTTTCAAGCTTTCCGCCGGACGGAGTGTCCCTTGAGATCGTGTAGATCATAACTTCGGAGGGTTTTATTTTCTTCAGCGCCTTAAGCCAGGCATCGATTTCCTCCGGCGTTGTGTTGTCTATCTTCCTGCCCCTGTATTCGCCACGCAGAAAAAGAGTCTGCACTATCAGCTGACCCCTGAATTTCTGGAGTTCACTTATTAATCTTTCGACTTCAACATTTACCCTCGGCTGGTTGTGAATTTTAACTGTCAGGTCAAATGCCGAATCAAGCTTCAGGATGTTCTGGTCAACCTTGAGAAGCGCTTCCCTGACACCGGGCCTGGAAATAGCTGTGGAATTCGAGAGGACGGCTATTTTGGCTCCAGGGAAATATTTGTTTCTAAGGATAATGCTGTCGTCGATGATCTCCGCGAATTCGGGGTGGAGCGTAGGTTCACCGTTACCTGCATATGTAATGACATCGGGCGCTTCTCCTTTTTCCTTCATCGAACGCAGCTTTTTGTCGAGGGCTTCACGGACATCATCTCTCGTAGGCAGCTTTTCGCTGCCGGAATCTTTTACCGGGGTCCATCCGCACTCACAATATATGCAGTCGAAATTGCACACCTTCCTTGTGGCAGGCAGCAGGTTTATACCAAGTGAAACCCCCAGCCTCCTGCTCCTGACAGGACCGAAAACAATTTTATCAAACAGAAATGTCGGCATTACGAAAATTACAACAAACGTTTAACAGTTGTTTCAGGTAAAAGTTTCATGTTCAGCAGGTCTGCATTTTCGAGTAAAAGCAGTCCCGGCTTCATCCCGGATGCTATTTTCCCGAAAATATTTTCTTTATCCAGTGCCCTGGCCCCGTTCAGGGTAGCCCAGCGTATCATTTCTTCAAGCCTCACGGCAGGGAAATACTCTGAAATAAGCTTCATCTCGGAGAGTATGCTCAGGTTTTTGTTTGATGCCAGGGAGTCGGTCCCCAGAACAAGCTCACAACCTTCCGAAATCAGCATGTCAACCGGAGGCATCCTGCCTTCAACATACAAGTTTGAGCCGGGGCAGAGGCACCACCATGTATTTTTTCTTTGAAGAACTTTTTTCACTGTAGCGGCGTCGGTAAAAGTATTATGAACAAGTATAAGGTTCCCTGAAAGGGTGATCTCATCCAGGATGCCTTCAGCATGACCTGCGGGCGTCATGATATCGTCCGTCAGCAATCCGGATCTCTCATATGATTCCTTCAGGGAGCCTGTGTTATCCCTCAGGAATTGTTTCTCTGATTCCGATTCCATGAAATGAACTGAGGTGACGCGGTTCTCAGAAGTATATTCCTTCAGGAGCCTCAGAAGCGGCAGAGAAACAGAATAGAGAGAATGCGGTGTTACAGAATAGCTGAACCCGTATTTTCCGGCTTCTTCCGCTGTCTGGCCGGCTTCTGCAATTCGTTTTTCTGCCCTGGCAGGATCAATCCCGAACACTTCAATGAAACTGTGCCAGGCTATATTACTGTTTTCTTTAGTTGAGAAGGCTGAAGCATTATTGCATATATCCCCGCACAGCACAATTCCTTCGTCAGCCATCTGCATCACGGCTTTTTTCATGACCGCCGGATCGCCTTCATTCCTGTCCCTCCTGTTCCTGATGTTCATTATGAATTCCGGAAGACCCGCACCTTCGGGTATTTCCCCCTTCAGATGTGAAAGCTCCAGATGGCAGTGACAATTAACGAAACCCGGAATGATAATGCCATTATAGAATTCCACTGACTGTTTTTCAGTCAGCAGCCCGTCATTTTCCATAATGCCGGTTATGGTACCGTCGTCTTCCGCAGAAACAACAGCTCTTCTGAGTACCGGCCGGTCGTTGGTGATGACATATTGAGCTGAGATCCTTCTCATTCGGTATTTGGAACAAATTTGGAAAAAAGAACTTCGATCCTGGCATGCTTTTCTCCTTCCGAAATGTTACTGGCGTGACTGTAGTAAACACTTCTGAGTATTAACGGGCGGTCAGCCCTTATTTTCCAGTCAATAACATAATGGTGAGGATGGCCGTCCTTTATGTACTGAATGGCAGGGAACCATTTTTTGGTGCCGGTCTCAATACTGTCGGCGTCGACTAGCCAGGCGGAAAGATGGGGATCGCAAGACTGGTCATCGGGGAATACTGTTGCCGTGAAACTGAGGGTATAGGTTCCGGAGGAGTTAATGAACAGCCTGATCCCTGGTTCTTCCCCGTTTCCCGGATACGGGAAATAATAGATGTTGGACATTGTCGCTCTCCGGCTTTCGGCCTGGGATTGTTTAAGTACCTGATCCTGCAGCGCCGATTCCGTTTCCGTCATCTTTCCGATCACCTGGTCGTATATCCTGATCAGCTTTTTTGGTTTGCTTATAAAGTAATAATTGATGGTGTTATTCATCTTCTCATATGAATAGCCGTAACTCTCAATTATGTCAATAAAGTTCAGCACCGAATCCCTGGAAGCAAACTGACGCCTTACATCAGGCACCGTCAGAACACCGTTTGCCAGGTAAATGTCGCTCAGTATTGAAATGAATGTTTTTTCAGGTATAAGATCATCGTGCGGGATCTTGTCCTTTGGATTCACGCATGAGGACACAGCAACCGCACACAGCATCAGTACGATTGAGAATGAGCATTTTACCGGGACCGGTTTTTCTTTCATTTCCGGAGATATTTTTTAGTAAGGTACCTCACGGGATACCAGGCAGCCCAGAATCCAATGAGAAGAACTGTTCCTGCCACAAGAAAAAAGTCAAAAAGCTTCATTACCACAGGGTAGGATTCTACGATAAGGGTCTCACCATGAAGCTGCACCAGCCCGTATTTCTGCTGGACCCAGCATATCAGAAAGCCCAGTATAAGTCCGATTACAGCCCCGGATATCGAGATCATCCAGCCTTCAAAAATAAATATCTTCCTTATCAGTGTGTTGTCTGCTCCAAGACTTTTAAGTATTTCGATATCTCGTTCCTTCTCAATTATCAGCATGGTAAGGGACCCTATTATGTTGAATGAGGCGATGATCAGAATAAGGGTGAGGATGAAAAAAATAGCAAGTCTTTCCGACTTCATCACCTTATAAAATATTTCCTGCTGTTCATACTTGTTCCTGACAATGAAGCCATTTCCGAAAACTGCACTGACACTTCCCTGAACCTCCTTTTCGGGTACAACACCCGAGAATTTGATCTCAATGGAACTAACAGCGGAGTCCGTTTCGATGAGTTTGCGGGCGAAATCTATCGGCACAAAGACATACTTTGAGTCGAATTCCTGTTCTATCTGGAATATTCCGGAAGGGAAAATGTAATCATTGTTGAATGCTTCATCAGGATTGAGAGTACTCCCATTCCTGCGCGAAGGCACATATATCCAGAGCGGATTTACAAAGCTGATCCTAAGCCCCAGGTTCTGGGCGATCCCGGCTCCGACAACAGCATAGGGTCTGCCTTTCTCGGCCCTCAGCATGAACCCGCCGTCCCACATTGAGCTGTCGATACCGGTTACCTTCACATAATTATCATCGACTCCCTTGACGGTGGCAATGTATTTCTGGTCTTCATATTTCAGTAGTGCATTTTCCTCTATTGTGAGAGAATAGCAGGAAACCCCGTTTACCTGTGAAAGCTGCCTGAGCTTCAGGGTGCCGGGGATGAAGGTTTTTCCAACGGAGGCAGTTATCTTAAGGTCCGGATCGAATGTGTTGAAGATAGACGTTACAAGTGTTTCGAGCCCGTTGAATACCGAGAGGATGATAATCAGCGCCATAGTTCCCACAGCCACTCCTGCCACTGAAACCGCGGAGATCACATTGATGGCATTTCTCGATTTTTTGGCAAGGAGGTACCTTTTTGCTATATACAACGACAGCTTCACTGATCTTTATTTTCTTGCGGTTACCAGCAGCCCTGTACCGCTTCTGTGTTTAAAACGAAGGTCAAAAAAATTAAGTACAACGGATATTGGGAAAAAGATAAGATAATAAAAAGGAAGAAGCAGGAAGAATGCTTTTGATATGTTCAGCAGCTTCACAGGGTATTTCATCGAAATGCGCCATGAGAGGCTTCCCGGCTTCCCGTAGGTGTAAGCGGTATTGACTTCACCGAATCCGGCATTCTTCAGTTTAGCGGTTATTTCCTCTGTGCCATAGCCGTTCCTTACATGTTCCCCGATAAAAGATTCACCATGTTCATCGTGGACATCGGATCCTCCCTGGTCGGACGGGGTGGAGATCAGAACTATACCTTCTTTTTTCAGGGAATCATGGAAATTGCGAAATACTGTTTCATCACCGGTGATGTGCTCCATAACGTCGACCGACAGTATAAAATCGAAGCTTCCCGGTTGGTTGAAGGTTGTAAGGTCGGCGCACATGAAGCTTACCCTCCCGGAAAGCCCGGCTTTCCAAAAAAAATCATTACAGCTTTCCACATCTTCCTTATTGATATCGATCCCGGTAATTTTCCATCGTGGCCCCATCCTGCTCATGCGCCATGAATACTGCCCCATCCCTGATCCGGCATCGAGAATATCGGCATCCGGGGGCAGGCTTCTGCCAAAAGTCCTTACGGCTCGTTTTACATGCCATGTACGGAGCAGCAGAGTATCCATAAGGAAATAAAGCAGTTTTCTCAGGAAAAGAGGTCCGGAAAAAAACCTGCCTATCGATCTCTTTATGGGTTCATAATGCATTGCTTCAGGTTTTCAGCAGCTTGTCTATCCTGTCAATATAATCGAGGCTGTCGTCGATATAAAATGCGATTTCAGGCACTATCCGGAGCTGTGACCTGACCTTGTGGCCAAGGTCAAACCTTATCTTGTGCGAATGACCTGATATGCTTTGCATCACGCCATCATTGTTTCCGGAAGGGAATATGCTGACGTATATTTTTGCAAAAGAGAGGTCGGGACTCATTCTTACCCTGGTAATGGAAACCATCTTCCCGGGAGCGTATTCAGCTCCTTTTCGTATGAATATATCGGCAATCTCCTTCTGTATAAGCCTTGCCACTTTCTTTTGCCTTGTAGATTCCGTTGCTTCCACAGGTGACCGCTTTAATGATTGCGCAAAGATAAGGTTTTTAACCCATCCCTCCATGTGGAAAGACCCTCATGGATTTTATACACCGGGGGATTTTTAAAAAAACCATTAGCTTTGCACTACTTTTTATTATTGAATATGGATACGGTAGTCAGCGGTATACGATCGACGGGAAATCTGCATCTTGGCAATTATTTCGGTGCTGTGATTAACTTTCTTAAGATGCAAAGGGAGAACAATTGCTTTTTCTTTATAGCTGATTACCATTCTCTTACAACTCATCCAAAGCCGGATGACATTCACGCGAACATAAAACAGGTACTTGCTGAGTACCTTGCATGCGGAATAGATCCTGAACAGGCAACTGTGTTCATCCAGAGCGACGTGCCCGAGGTTACGGAACTTTATCTTCTCCTGAACATGAATGCTTATGTCGGAGAGCTTGAAAGAACGGCATCCTTCAAGGAAAAGATCAGAAAACAACCGGATAATATAAACGCCGGGCTTCTTACATATCCTGTACTTATGGCTGCCGATATAATAATCCATAAAGCACATAAGGTTCCGGTTGGGAAGGACCAGGAACAGCATCTTGAGATGACAAGGCGTTTTGCGCGCCGTTTCAACACGCTCTACGGCGTTGATTATTTCCCTGAGCCCAATGCATATAATTTCGGCAGACAGCTTCTCAAAATACCGGGACTGGATGGGACCGGCAAAATGGGCAAAAGCGAGGGAAATGGAATATTCCTGGCGGACACTCCCCAGGAGATAAGGAAAAAGGTGATGAGGGCAGTTACTGACACAGGACCCCAGAAACCGGGAGAAAAACCGTCAGAACCTGTCCAGAATCTTTTCACCCTGATGAGTGTTGTTTCGGATCCTTCTACTGTTAAATATTTCACAGAAAAGCATGCTTCCTGTGAAATACGATACGGCGACATGAAGAAACAGCTTGCTGAAGACATTATCAAAGTCACCGGGCCTGTCAGGGAACGTATACTCGAAATCCTGGCCGACAGGGCATACCTGGCCAGGGTTGTCAGACAGGGTGCGGAAAAAGCAAGGGCAAGTGCCTCAAAAACCATCAGGGAGGTTAGGGAAATAATAGGTTACAGGTCGTTCTGACAGAAAGAAGAAAGCCCCGATTGCTCGGGGCTGAACTTGAAGGATCAAGTATATGATTGAGATTGCCTGTGTACTTAGGTAAATTCAAAATGTGTGCCAAAATCACACAAATTAACCTAAAAATCACCCCTTCCTTCATAATCCCCTGTGCTATTGTCATTATGAGTCCCGCCTGAGGCAGGACAATGAATCCCATACTTTTAACCGGACACTATTGGTATTCTGTAATATTTCTTAATTTTAATGTATTGTAATTGACTGCATTAAAGGTAAGAAGTATGAAAAAAGATGTATTTAATACCAGGAAAGGCTGCCAGGAAGGTATATCGTCACCTTTTAGCCGCAGAAGGTTTATATCTTCCTGTTCCGCATGCGCCGCCTGTCTGGCTATGAAACCTGTTTCATTCCTTGACAAGGATATTCCTGCAAGGAGAAGACCGGGAACACTGAAAATCAAGGTTCTTTATTCCCTGCATGAGCCGGTTCAGACAAAGCCCGACTGGCCAAATGTGGGATTCGACTTCAATCCTCACATGACACGGATAAACAATGCCCTCGGGAACCGTTTCACGGAATATGAATTCATCTCTCAGATGGCAGCCGGCCCTGAAGAGGCTGAAAAGATTGTTGCGGAGGATGCGGGTAATAACATTGACGGCTATATCGTCTGCCAGATGAACTGCTGGAACAGAGTTGTACAGTTAGTTGTAAAAACAGGAAAACCAGTTCTTTATGTTGATTTTCAGTATGGAGGCAGCGGTGGATTCCTGGTTTATACTGCCGGGTTTCTTGCTGACAGGACCAGCAACCTGGGATATATAGCATCATCCCGGATTGAGGATGTTCTGTCCGCTGCTGCATGCTTTGAACTTATCAGGAATGGAGGTTCCCCATCGGATTTTGCAGCAGCAGTTGCAAAATCACGTCTGGCCGCTACACCGCTGGCAGTACGGCACAGTATAAATAGAAACAATATAAAAGCCCTTTCACCTGCAGAGTGTTCAGGGAAACTGAGCTTATCGAAAATTCTGGCCGTACGGGATCAGAATTCATCAATAGCACAACCTGTCATGGGAATTCCTGTTCATTATATTCCATTTTCAGAAGTTAACGATGCATGGAGCAAAGCCGATCCTGATGAATCTGCCGGCGTGGCAGAAAGGTGGAAAAGAACCGCTCTTGAAATAACAGGAGTATCTGATGAAACATTAAGAACTTCTGCCGCAATGTACCTTGGAATGAAAGCCGTCCTTAAGAAACATAACGCAAATGCTATTACAATCAACTGTCTTGGAGGCTTCTATGGAGGTCATATACATGCCTATCCGTGCCTCGGCTTTCACGAGCTCTGTAACGAGGGAGTGGTTGGCGCATGTGAGTGCGACATTAATTCGACAGCAACAATGCTTGCATTCTCGACACTCTCCGCAGGCCGTCCTGGATTCATCTCAGATCCTGTTATCGACACATCGAAGAGACAGATAATATATGCACATTGCGTCGCATCAAACAGGGTGTTCGGACCTCTTGGCAAAGCAAATCCCTTCAGGATCATGACGCATTCCGAAGACCGTAACGGAGCTTCTGTTCAATCGGTGCTTCCTGTAAATTATCTGACCACTACCCTCGAAATTAATGATCCCCGCAGGGAAATTCTGTTCCACCAGGCTGTTGCTCTTGACAATGACCCGGATGACAGGGCCTGCAGGACAAAGCTATGTGCTGAACCTGTCGGAGATATAGAGAAACTCTTCACCATGTGGAACAAATGGGGTTGGCACAGGGTAACTTTCTACGGCGATCTGAAAGAGCCTGTTTATGCACTTGCAGATTCGATGGGCTGGAAGGTTGTGGAAGAGGCTTGAATTGCTACAGGTCAAGCTGCAGTGAGAAAATAAAATTACGTCCGGCAGCAACTATCCCTGATGAATATGGCCGGTACCTGTGATCCAGGATATTTTCGATTCCCGCCATCAGCGTAATCCTGTTGAGGAATTTGTATGACATCTTGAAATTCAGGGTATACCATCCCGGCGACCAGGGATTGCCATTTTTATCAGAAGCATATAAATATGGTTTTTCCGTTTCCGAAGGAGCCATCTTTTCAAAAATCTTTGCCCCATTATAGCCCGAATAGAAATCAGCGGAGAGCCTGCTGTTGTCGAAAATCAGGTGGGTTGACCCGAACACCGGGGCTGCATGCCTGAGGGGATCACCGTTCTCCTCATAACCTTCAGTAACATTAAGCACAGATTTGAGAGAGAAGTTTCCGGCAATATTTACCAGCATATTCACGCTGAATCCATAAACACGTGCTGATCCACTGTTTGTCATTGCTTCCACCTTGCTAAGTGTGCCAAGATATTCAATTGAATCCTGCCCGTCGAACAGGAAATCATTCCTTACCATCGCATTCGTCAGCCATGAATGGAACGCTGTAAAATCTGCATGTACAATATCACCAAACTCCTTTGAGAAACTTAAATCGATGTTCCATGCATATTCAGGTTTCAGTCCCGGATTAGGTACAACCACGACGCCGGGTGCCGAATCAAACACTTTCCCTGCGTCGTCAAGGTTGGGAGCCCTGAAGCCGGTTGAAATATTAAAGCTTGCAAGCAACTTCTCATTTGCCCTGAAAACGATACCGGAAGAACCCGTAAGAGCTCCGTTGGAAATATTTATTTCAGTGAAGGGGAAATCATAGAATGAATTATCCGCAATTTCAGAACGGAGAGTAACATGGTTATACCTTAAACCTGTATTCAGGGTGAGCTTTTCTGACAGATTGTTCTTGTATCCGGAATACACAGAGAAGCTTCCATAGCGGTTTTTGCCGTTGGGATATCTTGATCCTGCGGGTGTCTGCACACCTGTCTCAATATTCCTCGTATGGGCTTCGGAGCGGATATCATTGAAAATGCCTTCAAATCCGTAGTAGATCATCGACCTCCCGTCCCTGAGATTCTTGTCAAAATCCGTATTCAGAGAGAAGATGAGCACATTCTCAGTCTGTTCATTAATGTCAGTTTTTCCAAAGCTTCTGTCGTGCCGGCTTTCCGTATAGTCCTGATGTGAAGCTGTCACCTGAACTTTATCAAACAGCCTGTTTTCCCTGGTTGCCTTAAGCTTAACATTGTTCATCATCCATATCTGGGGTCCGTAATACCAGTCCCCGTACCTGAGTTTGCCGTTTTTGTACTGGATCAGCCGGTCGTATCGCGGGACATCAGATAATCTTGAATAATGGTTTGAAGCTGTCAGTTCGATATCAGGGGCGATCTTTATCCGAAGGCTGTTGACCGTATTGAGCTGTGAGTATCCTGAGCGCACCTGAATCCTGGGGTCGGGATTCGGGACGACTGTGTCCCTGCCTCCGATCCTGGCAACATATTCTTCTCTCTGGTATCCGTCATTTTTGCGGGAACCCATTTTCAGGTCGTCATAATCCATCCGGGTGAAGCTTGTCAGGAACGCCAGTTTCCTGCCGCCGGCATTGAAGTCAAGGTGCATCGTCTTTTCATTGTCGGCAGTTGAATGCCGGATCATGGCACCGGATTTGAAAAAAGGCTTTTTCCCGCCTGAAAAAACCGCTTCGCTGGTGCGGAAATCCATCACTCCACCGATAGCATCACTGCCGTAAACCACTGCACCGGGGCCAAAGATTATTTCAGCCGACTCCAGTGAATTCGGGTCCAGTGAAATAATATTCTGGATGTTTCCCTCCCTGTAAATCGCATTGTTCATCCTTACACCGTCGACGACTATCAGCACCCTGTTTGTTGCAAAACCCCTTATCATGGGGCTTCCTCCTCCCAGCTGGCTTTTCTGAATGAAGACTTCCCCGGAGATGCCAACCAGATCGGCTGCTGTCTGGGGACTCTGTATCTGTACGAAAGGATGGGAAATGGTCGTAACCCGGTTCGGGACTTCATCCCTGCTTTCTTCCCTGCGGCTTGCCGTGATCACAAACTCTTCGATCGCAAATACTTTTTTCGTGAGCCTGACCCTGAACCCCGACTCCATGAGATTGTTCCATGAGAGACACATTCTTTCATAGGTGACATTCTGGAAACAAATCTCTTCCTCCCCGGAGAACGATGATATATCGGCCTTCCCCGACTTATTTGAGAAGATATGCTTCGTTTTGTCCGCGTTAAGTATCAATACATCCGCGACAGGTCTCTGATCTTCAACATCTGTTATGGTTACTGTCTGTGAAGCAGACGCGGTAAAAATGAAAAACATGAAGAGGAGAACAAAAAACCTTTGAATCATGGCCGGTAAAAAAAAGATAAATTTAACAATTGTGCATGAATGGGGTGATGTAAATGGTTAGGAAAAATAAGGCTGATGTTGATCGTTTGATAAATTATCTTCTTTATTATTTCATATTTTTGGAACACTTTAACAATCAGGCATCTGATGTTGAAACGAAGAGCAGCAACAATAACAATTATTGCACTGATCCTCGGAGTAGTGGCAGCGGCTTATTTCCTTCAGAAGGGGAAAAGGACACTTCTTAACGACCCCTGGAAGGCAGTAGGTGGAAATGCCGTATTTGTCATAGAAACCATTGATCTTCAAAGTTTTGTTAATTCAATAACAACCGAAAAGGGCCTCTTTGGGGAGATCGGCAGAATAAAGGATTTTGAGTCGTTCAGAAATAAGACCAGGTTCCTCGCCGATAAGCTTGGTAAGCCTGCCTTCAGCAGAACCTTTGCAGGAAACACTGCCCTGATATCTTTTTATCCACATTCCGGTGGTAAAATCAGGCCTCTTCTTTCAATGTCCCTGCAGTCGGGGATCAGGCTCAGGCATATAAAAGACATGCTCAGGGACTCTGGCATCAGGGATGTGGATGAAAAAATGATACTGACAAATCCTTCCCTATTTATTCCGTATTCTTCGGGCAGCAGACGGGATACGGTTTTCCTTACCGTTGTTTCAGGCCTTTTTCTCTGCACGACTTCGGAGACTATCGCAAAAGAGGCAATTATTCAGATAACCCGCACGGATAATGTCAGGACTCACCCGGGATTTGAAAAAGTGCTGATGGCTTCAGGCAAGAATGAGGACAAGGTTTTTATAATCTTCAACAACCTTGTAACGATCCTGAAGCCGTTCATCAGGGAGGGGGAGACTGCCCTGCTGCAGAGCATCAGGAATCTTGCCTCATGCGGCAGCGGGGATATCTATCTTAGCGAAAATGACCTGGTGCTGAGCGGTTATACCGAAAGCACCGATCCTTCACAGCACCTTTATAAATACAAGTCTGCTGCGCCGGGATTGTTCCACACAGCCAGGATTTTACCTGCTTCAACGGTTTTCCTTGAATCAATCCTGAATCCTCCCGCACCCTCAGGAAAAGCAGGAGACAGTAAGGCCGCGAATCTTGCTTCAAAGCTCAGGCCATACATTGGAGAGGAGATCACCAGGGCGCTGATCGACATACGTGAAAGACCTTACAGCGACAATTCAGTGGTCATCTATGAACTGCACAACAGGGCCTACGCGGAAAAGGTCTTCCTCGACGACTACAGTGTAACGGCAGGAAACAACAACATAAGTTACTTTCAGCCCGATGAACAGGTCAGATTACCCGTTTATCAGACAGATTATAAAGGTTTTAACTCGGCAGTAATACCGGGATTTACAAACGGTTTCAGCGATGTATGGTTTGCATTTTATGATAATTTCCTAATAACAGGGAGTTCCTATGCCACTGTATCAAGGCTTCTGTACGACAATCTTCTCAATAAAACTCTGTCAAACGATGTCTTATACAGGGATTTTGAAAGTACTCTTCCCAGCATAGCAGGGTATTTTTTCTACGCTGTTCCTTCGCGCTCCATTGATTTTCTTTCGCAATGGCTGGACGAGGACCTGATTAAGGCACTCAGGGAGAATAAATCATCTCTTGCAAAGATACAGGCTGTAGGATACCAGTTTGTGAACAGCAATAATATGCTCTATAACAGCCTGTCGGTAAGATTCAGGGAAGAGGTTAAACAGGAATCACCAACCGAGTGGGAGACCCTTCTCGATACGGTTGCGGCAATCAAGCCCTTCTTCTTTACCAACCACCTTACCGGGGCGAAGGAGATATTCATCCAGGACATGATGAATAACGCTTACCTTATAAATGTTGCAGGCAGGGTTCTCTGGAAGGTGCCTCTTCGTGAGAGGATCACAAGTCCCATATATATGGTCGATTATGCCAGGAATGGTAAATACCAGCTTCTCTTCTCAGGAAAGAACCATCTTCACCTGCTCGACAGGAACGGCAACTATGTGGAAAGATATCCTGTGCAGCTGAGGTCTCCTTCCTCAAATCCCCTGGCCCTTTTCGACTATGACGGAAACAGGAACTACAGGCTCCTGATAGCGGGAGAGGATAAACTTGTGTATGCCTACGACATAAACGGGAATGTTGTCAGGGGATGGAATCCTTTCAGGACGACCAGCCAGGTAAAGTCGGAAGTTTCATGGATAAGGGTCTCGGGAAAGGATTACCTCCTTATATCGGATCAGACAGCGCTCTATTTCATCGACCGTACCGGGAACACAAGACTCACGCTTAAGGAACCTGTCACAAAAGCGGAAAAGTCTTCGGTAAGGCTGGTCACGGGTACCAGGCCGTATGTTGCATGTTCATCGCCGGAAGGAGTTATCCAGCAGGTCTATTTCGACGGAAGTGTTCGCACAATGAGCACCGGGAAATACTCTGTTGACCATTCATTTGATATTTTTGACGTAAACGGCGATGGCTTTGGCGAATATATTTTTATTGATAAAGGTATATTGTATCTTTATAATCATAACGGAAATGAGATATTCAGGAAGGAGTTCGGCTCAGACAACCTGGGAGGTCCCATAAATTTTGTTTTTTCTGCCACCGACCGAAAGATAGGGGTCTTCGATGTTGACAAAAACCTTATTTACCTGGTCGACAGGAACGGGAACACGATGAAAGGATTTCCCCTTAAGGGGGCTTCGATGTTCTCTATCGGGAAGTTGTCGGAAAAAAGCGGCTGGCACCTGATAGTCGGCGGGACGGACAGGTTCCTTTACAATTATAAACTGGATACGAAATAAAAGAGTAACGGAATGAAAAAAATACAGCTTCTGCTGATCACACTTGCACTGCTTGCATTGGTGGCGGGATGTATTAAGGAAACCTACGACATGGACAGGCTTTCCATGAAAGCTCACCTCTCTCCGACACTTGCCATATCCGCGGTGAGGGGGAACATCTCAATAAGCGACATTAAAAACATCCCCAACGACACAGTAGTTTTTGATGAGGATAATTTCATAAGGATTGTCCTGAATGAAGATTCCGTCCTGCAGGTGTCTCTCGACGATTTTGAGGATTTCGATGATCTGGCTGAATTTCATATCAATGAGGTCTATCCTGTTTTCGGAGCTTCTTTAACTATCAGGGATACTGTAACCTTCGAACCCGGGGATGACATCAGGGTGGAGAGGATCGTCGTGAATACTGGAACAGTTAACTACAGCATTAGATCGACAAGCCTTGCACCGGCTTCATTTACAATTAAGCTTCTTTCGGTCCTGCGTGCAGGAATACCTGTCACACAGGTTATTAATATACCTGCCAATTCCACGGTCACAGGTTCTGTTTCACTGAACAGCGCTGACATTGATCTCAGCAAGGATCCGAAAATGAAATACAACAGGCTGCCTGTCGAATATCAGGTTACCGCAACGTCAGGGAGCTTTGCAATTACCGACCTGATGTTTGTGACTATGGATATTCCGTCGCCGGAGTTTGATTATGCAAAAGGCTATTTCGGGAACAAGACAGAATCAATAGATGATGATACCCTTGACATGGAGATAGAGGATATATTAGACAGGATATCAGGTGAATTCCTTCTTTCCAGCCCCTCAATAACCCTTAATTATTCAAACTCCTTTGCACTTCCCGTTGAGCTGAACCTCGAAGCAACAGGTTTCAGGGGCACGGAAACCGTCGATCTTGGACTGGACCCTTTTCAGCTGAGCTATCCGGCTGCTCCCGGGGGAAGGGATAAGTCTGCCTCATTCACGGTTGATAAAAACAACTCGGACCTGCCTCAGCTCGTTTCCATGCCGCCTGAAAAAATAAGGTTCTTTGGTTCAGCAGAAATGAATCCCGGGGGATTCACTGGTGCGATGGATAATTATATTTTCGGCAACAGTCGGTTCATTGCAGGAATGGAAGTGGAGATCCCGCTGGAATTCAGGATCGGGAACCTTCAATTCACTGACACAACAGATAATTTCCTGAAGATTGAGGATGAGGAAGATATGCCGGTGAACACGGAAGACTTTGAGTTTCTCCGCATCGATTTCGAAGCTGAAAACGGCTTCCCCCTGGGGATAGCAATAAAAATGATACTCTATGATTCCCTTACATTTCATAATATTGATACGGTGGCAGCATCGACTTTCCTTGAACCTGCAAACGTGAATGCTGAAGGAAGGGTGACAGAACCTAAATCATGCACAACCAGCATTGAGATCGACAGGGAATTCTGGTCCTCGATAAAGGAGGCTAACCGGATAATATTCAGCTTTACCCTTAACACGACCGACGGAGGCACAAAGGATGTGAAGATCTATTCCGATTACGGGATAGACTTCAGGGCGTCGCTCGTACTTAAACCTGATATTAAATTTGACCTCGAATGAACATCCATAATCAGCATTTTATGATCAGCAGATTGAAATATGTCTTCCTGGCGCTGATGACAGCGGCAACTCTCGGATCAGCGGCACAGAACAGCCAGGTACTTTATTACATGAACCTGCCCCAGAACCACTTCCTGAACCCTGCCCTGAGACCCACAAATACAGTTTATATAGGTCTGCCTGCCATATCCGGGATCAACGCCAACATCAACAACAACTTCTTCAACTTTTCTGATGTATTTGTCAACGGGGTGGTACCGGATTCAACCATTACAATTCTTCACCCTGAATATGATCCGGCCGAATTCGTCAAAAAAATAAAGGATGTAAATTCGTTTGAGACAGAAGCCCTTGTACAGGTTTTCGGGCTGGGTTTTTCTGCCGGCAAGGATCTCTGGATCTCCCTGGATGTCAATGAGCGTGTCGATGCAAACATAGCCCTTCCCGGAGACATTCTCCGGCTTGCATTCGAAGGCAATGAGCAGTTTGCCGGCGACAGGATAGATCTTTCCTCACTCAGGGCGGATGCAATCTATTACCGGGAAGCAAGCCTCGGATTCTCAAAGAACTTCACAAATAACCTGAGGATCGGTCTCCGGGGGAAGGTCCTTTTCGGCATGGCGGCAGCTTCTGTCGATAACAGGTCCCTCGAAATAAAGGTGAATGATGACTACACGCATACACTGACAGCTGATCTCGATGCAAATTTCTCAGCCCCTCTGCACTTCTATCTGTCAGGTCAGAACAACATCGACAGTGTCGAATTCGATGATTCACGGTTTGAAGACACAAAGGGCATACTCGATTATATCCTTGAAACCGATAACATGGGTTTTGGGATCGACATAGGTGCTCAGTACAGCATAAGCGACAGGTTAAAAGTGTCGGCTGCAGTTACCGACCTTGGATATATCAAATGGAAGAAAGACATATCAAACCTGAAGGCGGAAAGCGAATTTGTTTTCAGCGGCATCGACATGCTCGATGTTTACCAGGGCGATAAGGAATTCAAGGATCTGGGCGAAGAACTGCTCGACTCCCTGAAGAATTCCTTTTATCTCACCGATTCCAGGAAAGCATTCACGACTTATCTTCCATTCGGAGTCACTCTGGGAGGAAGCTATAACCTTACAAAGAGTTTCTCGGTAGGGCTGCTTTCATATTCAAAATTCATCGGCAAACAGGTCAGG
>JALONU010000197.1 GCA_025454775.1 Bacteroidales bacterium
ACAGAATTCACCTACTCCTACCCTCTTACTTTCATGCATTATGTCCCAACAACTACCTTTGAATCTAATAATTACAACCTGGGGCATTACCTTAAGGATAACTCCTGGGAATGGTACGCTGCCCTTGAATATAAACCCGTCAGGACACTCAATATAAAGCTCTGGTTCTTAGATGCTATCCGCGGTCCTGATTATACTGAGCTTGGCACTCCAAGGGTCGGAAACCCTCCCCTCGAATCGATCCAATGGCATAACACCTCTGGAGGCCTGAATGCTTCATTTCAAATTATAAACGACCTGTATGTCTGGACATCTTTCTCCATCAGCGATATAAGCGGAGATGTTAGGTGGACGCCCGCGTATTTATACGGCCGGAAGAATACAGGGAATGTGGGGATTACCTTCGGATTTTAAGCTGGCGCAAGGTGTGCGGCATGCGGCACACGGCTCAATCAAGGATTGAACTAAAAGCCCCCCGTGGGGGGTTGGGGGGTGAGAAAGACGGGGGGGCGGGTTGCGGAAGAGGGGATTAAAAAAATGCAACCATAACAATTATAAATAAGTCCTGTTTGAATATATTCATGGATTTTTTCTTTAATTTACACCTGAATAGTCTGCTTTCATAGAGATGAAAACCCGCCGGTTCCGTATAATAACCCTCTTCGCGGATATTGTCATCCTGGGTATTTCATTTCTGCTCATGGTATGGACAAAACCGGCGAGCCTTAAGGGTTATCTTCCTTCACATGGGCTGTTCTTTGCCGGACTTGCTGTTATGTGGCTGATAGTCTCTCTGCTTAACGGCAAAATGCACCGCGGGAAGATCATTAATTTCTCAACCCTCTTCAACAGGGTGATCACAAGCAATATCACCGCCCTCGCCCTCACTGCCCTGATAATGTATATCTTCCGTGATTATGCATATTCACGGACAGTCGTCCTAGTAACAGCAATCGTTGCTACAGTCCTTGATCTCATCTTCGGTTCTTTGTATATCGCGTACAAAAAGGCTTCCATCCAGGACCTTGATGAGTATGAGAAATATAAAACCTACAGGAAACCCAGTGAGATTGAACTCGTGGGAGAGATCAACGGCAACGGGAAGAAAGAAGAGATAAGCTCAGAGATTCATGCCGGCATCATGAAGGCGATTGAAAGAGAATCAGGACCCGATATTGCCGAAGCAATAATAAGCATGACAGGCCCCAAGCTTTCGGAGAGAACAGCTGTTCTGTCAACTACAACCATCTTTAATATTGAAAGCCTTCCTGAAGAAAAGTATTCCTATATTATCAACCTTCACAAGCTTAACGACATCAGGAAGCTCGACGATTTCCTTGATGCCGTTAACTCAAAATTGGAAGAAAAAGGTTATTTTTTCTGCTGCGTGGAAACAAAGGACCAGAGAAAAAAGAGAATACTCGCGAAGTTCCCTCCTGTTCTTAATTATATCTATTATTTCTTCGATTTCATCCTGAAACGCATACTTCCCAAGCTTAAATTCACACGTCCTCTTTATTACTTCCTCACCAGGGGAAATAATGCGGTGATCTCCAGGGCAGAGGCCCTCGGACGCCTTTCAAGAGGAGGATTCATAATAAGACAGGAATCCTTTATTGGAAACCTGCTCTGCATTGAAGCTAAGAAAAGGGGGAATCCATTCCCTAAAAATGAGAATATCTATGGTCCCCTGATAGCGCTACCAAGGATCGGCAAGGGCGGAGAGATAATAAAAGTCTACAAGCTCAGAACCATGCATCCCTACTCGGAATACATACAGGATTATGTTTACAATCTCTATGATCTGGGGTTCAATCTGCAGGAAAATATGGCTTGATGAACTTCCCACGCTCATTAACTGGTTTAAAGGTGAAATGAAACTGGTGGGGATAAGGCCTCTGAGCAGGCAGTATTTTGAATTGTATACCGAAGATCTTAAGCAAAGAAGAATAAAATACAAACCCGGCCTTATCCCTCCTTTCTATGCAGATATGCCGGAAGAGCTTAAAGATATACAGGCTTCAGAAACCCAATACCTTGATCTCTACGATAAACATCCTTTATATACTGATTTCCGGTATTTCTGGAAATCCCTCTGGAACATCCTTTTCCATCAGGCCCGGAGCAGGTGAACAACGAACAACTTTACGTTTTTTTTCTTATCTTTACAATTACAGGCTTAATCAACCTTTCGCCCGCAAAGGCAGTCTTGTATCTATAGCATCTATTTTTAAGGGACTTTATGCCCCGTTTAAAAAATAATATTATGAAAATCAGATCCTTTCTGATTACTGCCCTCCTTTCCCTCTCACTGGCGGGTCTGAGCCAGACTGGGGAAACAGTCTACCTGGGCAGTGTCATAAAAACAGGGTATGCCGACGATGAATCCTACGGACCGTTCAATATAGGATTCACTTTTACATTCTTCGGGAATACCTACACGCAATTCTATGTGAACTCCAACGGACAGATCCTGTTCGGAGCAGGAGCCAGCACAGGAGATGAGGTCGCGATACCCAACGCAGCAGCACCCAATAACTTCATCGCTGCACTGTGGGACGACCTCATCGTAAGCAGCTCCGGAAAGATCCTCTATACGACTATCGGAGCTTCCCCAAACCGTAAGCTGATAATCCAGGCCACCAACATGGGTTTCTACCCAAACCCTATCTTCATGGGGACCTTCCTGGTCACCCTCCAGGAAACATCAAATAAGATCCAGATTCAGTACAGGATAATCATCGACAATACCTCCGACAGGGCACACGGGGGAAGCGCAACCATTGGCCTTGAGAATTCCACCGGCTCAGCCGGTGTCCAGTATGCATACCATAGCAACACCGCTATTTCAACCGGGAAAGCGATATCATTCACACCTTCAGGACCGACCTATACTATTGACGCCAACGCCGACTACGACCCTGTTGTACTTACAACCAATCTCACTCTCCCTGAACCCGGAATACCAAACCTTCTGAGCCCTCCTCAGGATGCCGTGATAGGCTCTGATTACACCTTTATATGGGGCGAATCGGAAAATGCAGCCAGTTATACCCTGTTGATATCAAAATTTTCTGATCTTGGCGCGCCTGTAATAAACGTTAATACAGGGACAAACCTGTCATACGATGTGACAGGCCTCGACCTGGATGAAACTTACTATTGGGGTGTGTTCGCATCAAACGGAACAGGAACAACATGGTGCGAAATACAAAGGTTTTATACTTCATCCGCTGCACCGCTGGTTGCAGTTCCACAGACAGCCTGGGTTGAACAGAACCAGGAAAAGACAATCAAGCTTAACTACACTGGCGGCGATGCAGGAGCCAAAACGGCAACTGTCACCTCCCTCCCCGCACAGGGACAGCTGTGGCAGGTAAGCGGAGGAGCAAAAAGCGTTCAGATCGCGACTGTGCCCGCCCAGGTCACAGACCCCCAGTTCAATGTCATTTATGCAGCAAATGGCGGAGCCGGCAACGGGATCGGCAATTTCAATTTCTTCTTCCACGACGGCACCGGAGATTCCCCGTCAGCAACTGTAACCGTAAATGTCAGTCCCCCGGGAATGCCAAGCCTGCTGTATACAGGAAAATCAACCACTTATATTGAAATGCAGTTCGACCGCCCAATGACAGATCCGGCAGGCAAACAGGATCAGTTCACAATTACCGTAAACGGCTTACCTGTAACGGTAAGCTCTCTGTCACTCAAGACGGGAGACTCAAATACAATAATTGCCACCCTTGCCTCGTCAATATCATTATCCGATGCTGTTACAGTAGCCTATACTGCCGGAAATATCACTTCAGTGCAGGGCGGCGTTCTGGCAACCTTCGATCCGCAAAACGTCACTCTCCTGGCCCAGACGATAACTTTCACGACGAACCTGACAAGAAAATACAGCGAATTCAGCTTTACCCTTGCAGCTACGGCAAGCAGCTCGCTGCCAGTGACATTCTCAAGCTCTAACCTGACTGTCGCCACAATAGCAGGGACAACAGTTACACTTGTATCTGTCGGAAATTCAAATATTACAGTACGGCAGGCTGGGAATGCAACATATGCTCCTGCAAACTTTACTAGAGTCCTCACTGTCCTTAAGGGAGATCAGACCGTTACCTTCGATCCTCTTGAAGATAAAACCTACGGCGATGATGACTTTACAGTCAGCGCAAGCTCCAGCTCCGGGTTGTCTGTCACGTTTACCAGTAGCGATCCTGCAGTTGCCACTGTGACTGGAACCACGGTTCATATTACAGGGGGAGGCACCACAACGATCACTGCAACACAGGCTGGTAATACTCTCTGGAATCCGGCAAGTACACCCCAGCCTCTGACTGTAAACAAGGCCGATCTTACATTCACTATGGAAAACGAAATAAAGCCTTACCTGGCTGATATTCCTGTTTTCTTATGGCTTATATCCGGATTCCTGAATGGCGACGATCAGACGGACATCAATACGCTTCCCATTGTATCAACAACAGCTACAACCTCATCTCCCGTAGGGGATTATCCTATAACTTTATCCGGGGGAAGCGACAATTCATATAATTTCATCTTTGTCGACGGTACACTCACAATAACTAAAATTGACCAGGCAATCACATTCACAGGTTTCCCTGAAAAGATACTTGAAAAAGATACTTATAATCTCGAAGCTTCCTCAACTTCGGGACTTCCGGTTCTCTTCGAAAGCAAAAACACAGCTGTGGCAACTGTTTCCGGCAGCCAGCTCACTGCCGTCAAACCCGGAACTGCAGAAATACGGGCTTATCTTGATGCAAGCCAGAATTACAATGCTGCCGAAACTTCTGTAACCATTGAGGTTTATAACACCCACAGGAATGTCGTGAATCTGTTCACACCGAACAATGACGGCTATAACGATCTGTGGATACTGCCTGAACTGATAAACTTGGGGAAATGCGATGTGAAGGTTTATTCAAGATCCGGCAAACTGGTTTTTTCTGATCCCGATTATAAGAATGACTGGGATGGTACTTCAGACGGCACTCCCGTACCTGAAGGGGCTTATTATTTCCTGATAATAACCCAGAACGCAGGAAGCTATAAGGGGACTGTTAATATTGTAAGATGAAACAGCGCAGGGCAAAGAGCGCAGAGCATGGGGAATTCAGCCCTGAGCTCTGAGCCCTGGGCTCTGAGCAAATGATAATAAAAGATGAAAAAAGTCTTTGTCATTTTAAGCGTATTTCTAGCTGGAGTTGCTGTAAACGCTCAGCAAGGACCGCTGTCCGAAAGCTACTTTGTCGATAAATACAACCTGGCCCCCTCTTTTGCCGGGAACATAAACAGCAAATACCTTTTCCTGGGTTACAGGAACGACTGGTCTGGCATTGAAGGAGGGCCGATGACCTTCAGGCTAAATTACAGCGACCACCTGATGCAGAACGCAGGCTATGGCGTCAAGGTCATCTACGACAAGGCAGGGATATTCAACCAGCTGTATGCCCTGGCATCTTACTCTTATAATCTGGAAGTGGCTGATGAACACCATGTTATGTTTGGACTTTCGGCAGGAATATACCGCAATTCCGTGAACCTTCTTGAGTTTTACAATGACCCTGATTATGATATCGATCCGGCTCTTATCCAGGAAGATCTTAATTCCAAAGTCAAGTTCATGACCGATGTATCGGTTGTGTATTCCTGGAAAGGCCTTGAGTTGGGCGGGCTTTTCTCAAATATCAGCTTTGGCGACGCCAGTTACAAGGATGTCAACATGAAATACAACCCCCTGGCCAACTTCCAGGTTTTCGCCTCTTACCTATATGGTATCTCCGACAAGT
This sequence comes from Bacteroidales bacterium, assembly GCA_025454775.1. Classification (GTDB taxonomy): domain Bacteria; phylum Bacteroidota; class Bacteroidia; order Bacteroidales; family VadinHA17; genus LD21. Next base: position 5,814 of record JALONU010000197.1, read on the forward strand.
GGGATGTCACGCCCCTGGTTCTTATAAGGGGCGGAAGGTATGTAAAAACCCAGTTTGAAGTCGCCGCCCAGGTTGCCTGGCAGAAGAAGATCATGGCTTCTCTTGTCTTCCGCGATCCCGGCATCCTTGGGTTAGGACTTGGTGCAAACATCGACAAGGGTATAAAGATATATTACAACTTCAACTTTGCCACAAACATCCAAATGGGTGTCTTCAACAACCACGAAGTGACCCTGGGCTTCAATATCTTCGAATATATAGGGAAGAAGGATCAGCCGATGGTCAAGTAAGGGCCTTGCTCTTACTTGAGTCTTGCAGTCTTTACCGCTGGCGCGGATTTGTAATCCGTGCCTTTGCCCGATGCTGCCTGCTCCCAATACCAATCGGGATGCAATCCGTGCTCCCTCAACAACTCCTTACTGATGCTGGCGCGGATTTGCAATCCGCGCCTTTGCTCGGTTGCAATCCTTGCCCTATAATAACCAATCCGCTGGCGCGGATCTGTGATCCGTGCCCTATAATAACCAATCCGCTGACGCGGGCGGGAAGTGGCATCGCGCAATTGGCGAAAACAGTGTGCGGTTGTCTTTTCCGGCGCCCTTTCTTTGGTTCTTTCTTTGGACGAACAAAGAAAGAACGAAATAAGTTATCTTTGAAACCAATTTTAAATAAGCAAGGATAATGGTCCCCAAAACTCCGGTGGAAAAAAATAAGACTATCACTTCCGCAAAGCACCTGCTGCCAAAATGGTATGCCGTTTACACTAATCCCCGTGCCGAAAAACAGGTTCATACCCGGCTTGAGGAACTGGAGGTGGAAGCGTTTCTTCCTCTTCAGAAGACCATCCGCCAGTGGAGCGACAGGAAAAAAATTGTTGTTAAACCTCTTCTGTCATCTTACGTGTTCGTAAAGGTGGTGCCGAAAGAATTCCCGAAAGTCTACAAAACCCCCGGAGTGGTCAAATTTGTATCATTTGAAGGTCAGCCGGTAGCCATACCCCAGAACCAGATCGACAACCTGAAGCTCCTTGTAAACAGCGATGCCGACATAGAGGTTACTTCCGAGCCAATGGCAAAAGGTGACAATGTAAAAGTTATGAGCGGCTCACTGACCGGCCTTACCGGTGAACTGATCTCCTTCGGCGGTAAAAAGAAGGTCGTGGTGCGGATCGACAGGCTTGACCAGAATATCATCGTTACGATCCCGGTCACATTCCTGAAGAAGATATAAAAGGCGTTAATGCTCTAATGCCCTAATGCCTTAATACCCTAATGCCTTAAAGAACAGTACTTATGTTTTATTTTGGAATATCTCCCTCAAAACATCCAATGGTTTTTTTTATTCCTAAAATACAGTACCTTTGCCCGATAATTAATAAGTGATGCCATGGCAGAAAAGACAAGATATTCGGACGAGGAGCTTGACGAGTTCAGGCAGATCATACTTGCGAAGCTTGACAAGGCAAAGAAAGACTACGAAATACTCAAATCCAGCATAACTCACGAAGAGAGTAACGACACTATGGATACATCCCCCACCTTCAAGGTCCTTGAAGAAGGTGCCACCACTTTATCGAAGGAAGAAGCCGGAAGGCTCGCTCAGAGGCAGCTAAAATTCATCCA
>JALONU010000198.1 GCA_025454775.1 Bacteroidales bacterium
CTGGGTGCTGATTATGCTATTGATTACGCAAAGGAAGACTTCCTGAAAGGAAACAAGCGTTATGACATTATCCTGGCAATTAACGGAAATTACCCGCTGGTTGCCTGTAAAAAGAAGCTGACCCGGGATGGAACCTATGTAATGGTAGGCGGTTCATTAAGCCAGATTTTCAAGTCAATACTCTTTGGCAGGGTTTTATCCCTGGGATCAAAAAAAATGAAGTTTCTGGCTGCAAAGCCGGACAGGGCTGATCTTGAAATCCTGATAAAGCTACTGGAGAAAGGCATTATCAAACCGGTAATTGACCGCCGCTATGCTCTCGACAGGGCAGCAGAGGCAATGACCTATCTGAAACAGGGACATGCCACAGGGAAGGTAGTTATCAATGTAGATACAAGATAAAAGACAAAAGGCAATGGAATAAAATATTGCTTCGTCCCCGCCAGCCGGCAGGTCCTCGCAATGACAGTGAAATCGGATGAATACCTATCCGGGAGATCGGAGCGAAGTGCATCGCCTTCGGCAGGCCAACGGCGACCAAAGGACACAGTTCCGAAGTGCTGATCATCAGACCGAAACGAACTTCAATGAAAGGCGAGGTCGTTTCAAGCTACGCGAGGTTAACATCGAGAATGCTCTCATAAACTGCGACTTTCCCGGATCTTGTGTCTTGGGTCTTCCTTAAAAGTCGCCTGACGCCACTATTTTTCTATCTTTGGTAAACTCAAATATACAAAGGTTATGGCCATGGAAAAGCACCCCTATATTTGTCCGGCGGAGTTTTCCGGTAGTCTGGACAATAGATTAAGAAGGCTATTTCACAATCCTTTGAAGATTATGGGGTCCTACATTGCATCCGGTATGACAGTGATAGATTTAGGTTGCGGCCCGGGTTATTTCACGAAAGCACTTGCGACGCTCGTTGGAGAGGGAGGCAGGGTTATTGCAGCTGATCTCCAGCAGAAAATGCTGGATAAGGTGGATGAAAAAATCAGGGGAACAAATCTGGAGGGGAGGGTTGAAAAGCATCTTTGCCAGCAGGACAGGACTGGCATTTCGCAGAAAGCAGATTTTATTCTAGCCTTCTGGATGGTTCATGAAGTGCCGGATCAGAGGCGGATGTTTGGGGAATTAAAGCTGCTGCTTTCTCCCGGTGGAAGGATAATGGTAATAGAGCCGAAGATACATGTTACAGCCAGGGAGTTCAAAAATATGATATTACATATCGATTCATCTGGACTGAAAATCATTGAAAGGCCGAAAGTTACATTGAGCCGCTCATTGTTGTTGGGAGTCTGAATGATCTTGTCGGCTAACAGCCCCATGACTCAAAAACAATGAATTACAGGCAACCAGCAACAGTGACTGCATGTTGTCGGAATAAAAACTTTATCTTAGCCTTTCGTGCCAAAAATTTGTTGTCATGCAGCAGGGGAATAAAATCATTCTTGTTATAGGGATAATAGCGATAGCAGCCGGGATTTTCGTTTATTCCGAAGCTTCCTCATTCCAGAAGAAAGCCGTACTAATTGAAGGGAAGGTGATTTATGTTCTGGGATCTTCCTACAGGATAGCTTTCAATACTGAGGATGGCACCGAAAAAGTCATTGAGGGATCATGGAAGAACAACCGTCTTCGCGAAGGTCAGGGTAGGGATGTCTGGTATCTTCCCGACAACCCTGACAAAGCCAGGATCACAAACGGAAAGAAAGGTGGGAAAAAAATCGTCCTGGCCGGGGTGGTCTGCATCCTGCTTGGCGTATACCCGCTTTTCGTCAGGAAGAGGGAAACAGCAGGACGGGAGTAAAGACACAAGACCAAAGATCAAAGATCAAAGATCAAAGATCAAAGATCAAAGATCAAAGATCAAAGATCAAAGACCAAAGACCAAAGATTGACGAACGAAGTGCATCGCCTTCGGCAAGCCTACGGCGACCGAAGGAGCAAATTCCGCGGAGCGGAACCCATTACATTTCGGTGCTCTGCACCTTAACATGTCTTGTTATGGTTCTTATCTACAAATATTTCGGTGCTCTGCACCTTCCATTGAGTGCAAATTCCTTTAAAAGCCTTATGTTGAAGGGTCTGCAGTCCTTCTGTAATTTGAACACCGGATAATTGCTGAAAATCTAAGATTGTCTGCACGCGGCAGAGCCGCCAGATATTTGTAGCATGTCATGTACAGTAGCACTGCCAGAGGTGCAGAGCACCGAAATAGTAATATAAACTCCCATTAATTGAAGGTTTCAGAGGCCTCTTTCTATAAGCGTCAGGCAGGGAATGTTATTTTAAGAAATCCGCATATTGGTTTCTGTTCTATTATTTTTATTTTGCATTGATTATCAAAAAAACGAAACATACTGATTATGAGAAAGTATTTTTTATACACGATGGTTTCCATCATAACGCTGATAACATCTGTCAGTGCTTCAGCCCAGGCAAAACCGCAGTGGCCGAATTTCCACGGAGCTGACCGTACGAACAGATCAGCCGAGACAGGCCTGCTGCAAAGCTGGCCCGCGGAAGGTCCGAAGCTTTTACTAACGATAAGCGGGTTGGGAGAAGGTTTCAGCTCGGTGTCGATAGCCGACGGACTTCTGTTTACTGCCGGACTGGTTGATGATCAGCCTTATATATTTGCATTCGACCTCAGCGGGAAAGCCGTATGGAAAAAACCTGCCGGAAAGAAATGGACAACGACAGCTTCCTGGGCAGCATCATACATTGGTCCCAGGAGCACCCCTACATATGATAAAGGAGTTATATACTTTCTTGGAGAACTTGGACTTCTCATGGCATTCGATGCCAGGACAGGCAGGGAACTATGGCAGGTCGACCTGCCGTCGGTTTATGACGCACCTGAAACAGACTACGGTTATGCCGAATCGGTGCTCGTCGACGGAAACAGGCTGTATGTGAGACCCGCCGGCAAAAAGGGCCACCAGGTATGTCTCGACAAGAACACGGGGAAACTTGTTTGGGCTAACACCCAGATCGCGGGAGCGGAAGGTTATACATCTCCCATGATAGCTGAGATTGGCGGCATCCGCCAGGTGCTTGGAGCAAGTTCGACTTCCTATTACGGTGCTGATGCAGAAACAGGAAAGCTTCTCTGGAAGGTAGAAGTGGTGAACCAGCAATCTCTCAATATAAATAATATGATTGTAAGGGATAACCATATTTTCATCTCCACCGGATATGGACTGGGATGCATGCTCTACAGGCTGAACCAGAAAGGAGGCGAGTTCGTCCCTGAAAAGATATGGAGCAACCAGGCTATGGATAACAATCACGGAGGAGTGGTGTATCACAATGGTTATGTTTATGGATCCGGAAGCAGGCAGAGAGGATGGTTCTGCATTGATTTTATGACCGGCGAACAAAAATGGAGGTCGGCAACACCCGATGAAGGATCGATAACCTTTGCCGATGGAATGCTCTATGCGCTCGATCAGAGAGGTACCTTGAAGCTTGTCAGGGCTGTCCCGGATAAATATGAGGTAAAAGGGGAATTCAAACTACCATCAGGAGGAACCGGAAACTACTGGGCACATCCCGTGGTCTGCGACAGGAAACTGTATGTGAGGCATGCGGATAAGATATTTGTGTATGACATAGGCAGGTGACAACATAAATCATACATATATGACCAGAGAAAAATTACTATCGTGTGTCTTCTATTCTGTTGCCATGGCGATGGATCTCGACAAGGCAGGCTACAATGAAATATCAATTGTTGCGGATTCGATGAGCCCGGAGCCGATCCCCAGGAAAGATATTAAGGACTCTGTTGAATGGCTACTGAAGAACGGACTTGCGGAAGGCAGGAAGGATTACAGGCTTACGGAAACAGGGAAAGCAATTTATTCGGTTGCTTCAAGGGAAACAAAGCTTATCCCTGAGGTTTGGAACAATATAGAGAAATATATTGTTGACAAGCTTAATAACGAAATGATGAAAGACTATCAGCTGCCGGAGCAGGGAGGGAAATGGTGAGCGATGAGTAGTGAGTTGTGAGAGATATTCGCATTAATCAGCGTTATCTGCAGGAGACTCATCGATCTTATCGAGGATGTTCGATGGCAATGACTTATTGGTATCAGCACCAAGTTCTTTTATCCTTTCGATTCTGCCAATAATGGTATCACCTTTTTTCTTTGACTCAAACAGCTTGTTCATTGCGCCCAGGTAGTTATCCTTAGCGTCATCTATCTTTTTCCCGACATTTGTAAGATCGTCGATAAAGCCGATGAATTTTTCATACAGGGCCCCGCTTTGTTTTGCTATTTCAAAGACATTCTTTCTCTGTTTATCCTGTGTCCATAAGAAGTTGATCATCCGGAGAGTAGCAAGCAAGGTTGAGGTACTGACCATTACAATATCTTTCTTAAGGGCTTTGTCAAATAAGGAAGGATCTTCTCTCTGGGCAGCTGCAAGAGCAGGCTCAATGGGGATAAACATCAGCACATAATCCGGAGGATTAATGCCATACAGCTTCGGATAGTTCTTTTCAGACAAACCCCTGATATGATTACCTGTATCGATCAGATATTGCTTTAAGGCCAGTGCCTTTTCTTCTTCATTATCAGAATTGTAGTATTTTTCGTAAGACACCAATGAGACTTTTGAGTCGACGATGATCTGCTTTTCATCAGGCAGGTTGATTATGTAATCGGGCCTCATGTTTTTCCCCTCTTCATCTTTCAGGGTTTCCTGTTTCCGGTAGTGTATTCCCTTTTCCAGTCCCGTTTTCTCCAGAATAAGTTCCAGCTGGACTTCACCCCAGTCACCAAGCAGCTTTTTATCTCCTTTAAGAGCGCTGGTGAGCCTGTTGGCATCCTCGCTTACCTGCTGGTTCAGTTTGATTATGCTTTTCAGCTCTTCTTTAAGTGAAGTCCTTTCCTTTATTTCATCAGTGTAGATCCTGTCAATCTTGCCCTCGAATTCCCTGATTTTTTCCTTCAGGGGATTCAGTATCTCGGCGACATTCTTTTCATTCATTTCCAGGAATCTTTTGCTTTTCTCTTCCAGGATGCCATTGGACAGGTTTTTAAATTCCAGCGACATCTTTTCGTGCAGTTCACCGAGCTCCTGTTTGTTCTTTTCAAGCTTCTCCTCAGTGTTTGCCAGCATGGTTGCCAGTTCCGCGATTTTTGAGTTCAGCTCGATAATCTTAATTTCCTTTGCATTGTTCTCACTTTTTTCCTGATCAAACAAACTGACCGGGACGTAGTTATTTTTAACCTCTTCCAGCGGAATTCCCCTGTCCCTGGCGGCAATGAGCTTGGTCAGGAGCCAGCCCAGCAGGAATCCTGAAGCCAAACCGGTAAGCAGAAAAACTATATTCATAAATCCTTAAAATAGATACGGTCTAAAAAGATACAGCTCAGTGAGTTAATAATTGTAATTATTAAAAAAGAAATAATAATAACAGGCTAAATTAGATAAATAATAAGACTTAAGAAAGAAATAATCCCTTCACCATAAAGTATCGATATGTTTTATTGCCTGCGTAAGTTAAATGAGTTAACAGGTGAAGTGGTGCACGACAAAAGACCCAGTACACAGTACCCGGTACCCGGTACCATAGAAATAATAGTGGATTTGAAGAAAGTGAGTGGTGAGTGGTGAGTGGTGAGTGGTGAGTGGTGAGTGGTGAGTACGTTCAACTCAGGGCACCCCGTGGTTAAAAATGAAGT
>JALONU010000042.1 GCA_025454775.1 Bacteroidales bacterium
GTCTTCCGTCTTCGGTCTTCCGTCTTCGGTCTTATTTAACATGCAGCCCGCATTCCTTGCCGTTGCTGCTTTCCCACCACCACCTGCCTGATCTGAAATTCTCACCGGGTTTAATTGCCCGTGTGCAGGGCTCGCAGCCTATACTGACGAATCCCTTGTCATGCAGAATGTTGTATGGGATATTATTCTTATTTACGAAATCCTTCACCTGCTTATAGGACCAGTCAAATAAGGGATAAAACTTGAAGAGGTTTCTTCTTGCATCATATTCAATATTCCCCATCTTACTACGATTATCTGACTGTTCTGCCCTTATTCCGGATATCCACACCTCTTTGCCCTTAAGCGCCCTGTTGAGGGGGATGACTTTTCTGATATTGCAACACTCGATCCTGTTCTCTATGGAATAGTAGAAACTAAAGGGACCTTTCTCACTTACCATTTTTTCAATTGAAGACTGTTCCGGGAAAAAGACCTTTATCGGTATGTTATACTTTTTTACTGTCTCACTGAAAACCTTATAGGCCTGGGGAAATAATCTGCCCGTGTCAAGGGTAATAATCTCAACAGGTATTTCATTGATTGCGATAATGTGTGTAATTACCTGGTCCTCAATACCGAAACTTGTTGTGAAGACTACCTTGCCGGGAAAGCGGGAAGCTAATAATTCAAGTGATTCCTCAGTATTTTTATGCCTGAGTAGTGAATCCAGCACTTCGGGCTTTAATTCTGACGCCATTTCTTTTATTGAGTAAATTGAACCTTATCCTGTGGATGTGTGCCCACAGTCTTTCATGGAAATAGTAGAGAATGGTCTTTGTTAAAACTTCTACACTCCCTATGGTTATGGCTAATGCCACTTTGCCCGTGATAAGATAGCTGATCAGCATCGTGTCGACTGTGCCTACTATTCTCCATGAGATTGCTTTCATAACGCTTTTTATGGGTTTGTCAGCCCTGTCGCTGAACCTGTAAACTCCCTTTACGGATTTTGGATCAGGATCTTTATTTATCAGTACATCGAGCATTTTTAATTTTTATGATAAAAATACTCTGAGCATGACAAAGGTATCGTCGGTAATAATACGGGAACTCCGGAAGTAAAACCTATTATTGGCATGTAGGTAGAAATAGACATTGCCGCATAAGCATTTATATTACCGGAATTTTATAAGCAATTTAGAATAATTTGAACCTCAGATATTATAACGAATAGATATCCAGGGATATGAACTATCCTTTACGCGTTTGCTTATTTGGAATCTGATAATAGAACTGTGAAGAAATTAACACAACAGGAGTGAATAAGTATGAATTACCTGGTAAAATTATTTGAAGCTTCCTCATCGATCGACCTGAAGTAATCAACAAGTGTTTGATACCTCTTCATATGTTTCCTGACAAGATGAGGATGACCGGAAAATATTTTTTCAAAATTCCTGAATCGTTTTTGTGCATTATCAAGAATGGATTTGGGTATGGCATCCTCGGTTATTCCCCTCATTCGGTATATTTCAAGGTATCTTGCTTTCCCTGTTTCGCCGAACGCATCAAGGTCATCAGCAGCAGAAAGAATCATTTGCAGATTGTTTTCCACTCCGGGTGATGAATATTCCTTGTCATCATGATTTTCAACTGCCAGTAGCAGATCATCGAAAACTGCGGGATTAAGATTCCTTTCAGTCAGGAACTCCTTACATAGTATTCTGCTATGCCTCCCGTGCTTCTCACCGGCATCGACAACCATACCTATATCATGAAGATAACATGCAATCATTAAGCTGTTTACAAACTGCTGATCCTTCTTAAAGTTAATGTAATGAAGTAATTCCTTGGCATAATTCCATACCCTGCGATGATGATCCAGCCCATGCGAAACCAGCTGCCCTCCGGGAAATTTTCGGCTAAAAAATTCTTCGAGCTGGTTTTTATAATTTTCTTCAGAATATCTTATGAGATCATCAATATGCATCGTCAAATCCGTCTTTATTCCTTAGTGTGCCTTCGTGTTGTACTTTGTGTTCCTTTGTGGTATGATCATATCTGAGTAAACAAAAAAAGCAAAAGACCTTGCTTTTGCTTTTGAACAGGTCGGAGAATCTGATCTCTATCTGTCGATCATTTCCCTTGCCATGTCGAGGATGGTTGTATCGTCGAAAGTAACTATTCCTCCTCCCGGACCCTGTTCAAAATGTACGCCTACAGTTTGTCCAAGCTCAAAGTTTCTCCCTCCGAAGTAGTTCCTTACAGTTTCCTCATTGAGGTCAAGCTTATCTGCAATTCTTTTCATACTACCGGAGGGAAGTTGATCTTTTATTTTCCGGAGTTCGTTGAAAGTGATTGTCCTGCTCATGGCGCTAAAATTTTATATGGTTATGTGATTATTCCTATATAGTTCCAAAGATAATCATTTTTTTACAGAATACCCCCATGTCCCACAAGAGGGGCAACCCCACATATATTGATTTAACTCTTTTTAGGGTTTTTAATCTCCCTTCAGAGCCTGTCCCGACTCAGTCGGGAGGGGGCGGGGGGGTGTTTATATTCCTTATTATATAAACATCATAGTCTCCAAGGTATTCAAATCCTGCTTTTTTATACAGGCTGACAGCCCTGTGATTGTTCCTGTGGACCTCGATCTTAACCTGGTATCCTTTTTTCCTAACGAATTCAAGTGACTTCTCCAGCAGCATGCCTGCCAGCCCTTTTCCCTGGGACTCAGGAGAGATGCCGAAATGGTGCATATGAATGCGTCTCCCGTCATATGTCATCCATGAAGTTCCGCATATGCGTCCGGTGGCATTCTCCTCCAGAACGAGCAGGCAGCCTCCGATCCGGATGCTTTCGGATATGATCGTCTCATTATCATCGCGCTCGGGGCGGCTGAGACCAGTTTTGATCCAGAGTTCCATTATCCCCGGGAAATCCTCTTCACGGTAGTCCCTGATAGAATAATTATCCGTTTTTTTCATTGTAACACTTTATACCTTCTTCTCCTACAATTTCTCCATCAGTTCCAGAAAAAGCCTGATTGCTTTTCTTTTATCGTCGTTCAGGTCAAAATTCATATTTTCGGTCAGATACTTCCTGAGATCTTCTCCCCTGATGACCCCTGCCTGTCCGTATTTTTCCACAACGGCAGGGATATTTTTCACTCCAATACCCAGGGCATCGTTGAATTCTTTCAGAAGGCTTTTGTCTATTTCCTTGTTTGCAGTCCAGCATGCAAACGCGAAGGGAAGATCTGTGTATCGGTGCCATTCTTCGGCCAGGTCGATTCGGTGCCTGAAGCACTTTTCGAAGAGGAAGCACTGATCGCCGATAAGGACTACTGCTTCATCGCCGGGGATGTTGCAGAAATCGAAGGATTCGGCAGTGTTTTTCCATTCGAATTCCCTGTTCCAGAAATGTTTTGCCAGAATCCTTGCAAGATTTACTGAAGACCGGGAGCGGTAATCGAGGTTTACCGCCCTTATCATTCCGAAGCTGCAATTGCTGAGCAGAAGCACCGTACGAACCTTACCGTAGGCTCCAAGGCAATAATCTGTGATGATGCTGTAGTCCCTTATCTGGGGAAGGGCCGCTACAGGTATCAGTCCTATGTCGGCTTCATTGGTGATTAGCTTCCTTGCACAGTCAGCCGGATGATCCGTGGTGATGATAACCTTCCTGTCAAACCCTGTTTCGGTGATACCGTAGATGAACGGATAGGTGTTGGCATATTTAACGGCTGATATCCTTACTTTCGACCTTTGCATACCATCCTCCCTGTAAGTTTCAATTATTCGCCCTGTTTGGATTTTTTTTCAACTTCTAAAATAGTACTTTTGTATGTAAGGTTTCATTAAATAAGTCATCAAACGGAAAAGAGATGGATTTGAATTCCCTCACAGCAATTTCCCCGCTTGACGGAAGGTACAGGCAGAAAGTGGATGAACTGGGCCAGTATTTCTCGGAATTCGGGCTTATAAAATACCGTCTGATGGTGGAAGTTGAATACTTTATAGCCCTGTGCAACATTCCACTGCCCCAGCTGGCAGACTTCCGGAAAGAGAACTTCAAGGAACTGCGCTCGGTATATGAGGATTTTGTCGTTGCCGATGCCGTGAAGATCAAGGAGAAGGAAAAAACCACGAACCATGACGTAAAAGCGGTGGAGTATTACCTGAAGGAAAGGTTCTTCCAGATGGGCTGGGGTAAATGGAGCGAATTCATTCACTTCGGACTCACTTCGCAGGACATCAACAACACTGCGATACCTCTCTCAATAAAGGATGCCCTGATCAATATTTACTTCCCGCTGCTGTTTGAGCTCAGGGAAGCACTCGCCAATCTTTCCGACGAATGGAAGGATATACCTATGCTTGCCCGCACCCACGGGCAACCCGCTTCTCCGACACGGCTTGGAAAAGAGATTGCGGTGTTCATATCCAGGATAGATGAACAGTCGAAATACTTCGGGCAGATACCCTATTCTGCAAAGTTCGGAGGGGCAACCGGGAACATGAATGCACACAAGGCAGCATACCCCGAGATTGACTGGATCGCTTTTGCTGATAACTTTGTTAATGAGGAGCTGGGTCTGCAGAGATCAAAACCCACAACACAGATAGAACATTACGACAATCTTGCTGCCCTGTTCGACAACATGAGGAGGATAAACGTCATCCTTATTGACCTTGCAAGAGATGTCTGGACATACATTTCAATGGACTATTTCAGTCAGAAGATCCGCAAGGGTGAGATAGGCTCTTCCGCAATGCCCCACAAGGTCAACCCTATCGACTTTGAGAATGGGGAAGGGAACCTTGGCTATGCCAATGCCATCCTGGGGCACCTGTCAGAGAAACTCCCGGTATCAAGGCTTCAGAGGGATCTCACCGATTCTACAGTGCTCAGGAATATTGGTGTGCCGATAGGCCATTCGGTAATAGCCTTCAATTCTATCCTTAAAGGTCTTAATAAGCTGATAATCAATCCTGAAAAGATCACCCAGGACCTGGAGAACAACTGGGCGGTAATTTCAGAAGCGATCCAGACAATACTCCGGAGAGAGGGATATCCCAAACCGTACGAAGCACTACTGGAGCTTACCCGTACAAACCAGAAAATATCTGCCGATTCCATACGTTCATTTATAAAAAGCCTCGATGTCAGCGAAAAGGTGAAAGATGAACTCCTGGCAATTACCCCCTTCAATTTCACCGGTTTTTAATCTCCCTCCGGCGTGATGGATAAGATAAGACTGATGCTCAAATACATCGCTCCGTACAAATGGTCGGCAGCAAAGAGCGTATTTTATAATATCCTTAGTGCAGTTTTTGCACTCTTTTCACTAACCCTCATAATACCTTTTCTCAATATCCTTTTCAGACCTCCTGATGCAGTCCCCTATCCGGGAGAGTTCAGGATGACCCTGGAATACCTTAGCCAGCTCTCAAAATATTTCTTCTCCAACCTGATAGCGGAAAAGGGTCCGGGATCAGCACTCCTGCTTGTGAGCGGGTCGTACCTCGTGGCAGCCATTCTGAAGAACGGATTTATCTTCCTTGCCAATAATACTATGGCATATATCAGGGCAAGCACCGTCAGGGACCTTAGGAAAAAGATGTACCTCAAGATTCTCAGGCTTCCGTTGTCGTTCTTCACAGATGCCAGAAAGGGAGATCTCATGACAAGGATCTCCAACGACGTCCAGGAAATAGAGATTTCAGTTGTTGCCTCACTTACGATGATTTTCAGGGATCCTATCACCGTACTGGTCTTTGTCGTATACCTTTTTGTAACCAGTTACCAGCTTACACTTTTTGCACTTGCACTTCTGCCTGTCAGCGGATGGCTCATTGGCCGTGTGAGCAAAACCCTGCGTTCATCTTCACTTGCAGGTCAGCAAAGGCTGGGGAGACTGCTCTCGGTGGTGGAAGAAACATTATCCGGACTGAGGATCATAAAGGGCTTCAATGCTGAGAGAAAGATGGCAGAGCAGTTTTCAACGGTGAATAACCAGTACTCCAGGATACTGAAGAGGGTCTTCAGGAAAGCGTACCTTGCGTCGCCCCTTAGCGAGGTGCTGGCATCAATAGTTGTTATCCTACTCCTGTTCCTGGGAGGCTCACTGGCCCTCAGAGGTACTGGAAGCCTTGATTCAGAACAGCTTATAGCATTTGTACTGGTTTTCTCACAGATCATACAGCCTGCAAAGAACATCACCACCGCATGGTTCAACATTCAGAAAGGCCTGGGCTCGATTGACAGGCTGGAGGAGGTGCTCGGTGCTGAGGAAAAGATAACCGAGAGAAAAGATGCCATACCGGTGAAGGAATTCAAGGAATCCATAGAGTTCAGGAATGTCTCCTTTTCCTATAACAGCGAACCTGTGCTCAGGAACATAAACCTAACTATAAAAAAGGGCCAGACTGTGGCTATTGTAGGAAGATCGGGAGCCGGAAAGTCGACACTCGCCGACCTTATTCCAAGGTTTATCGATGTCGACTCCGGTGCCATCCTTATCGACGGCAGGGATGTCCGCGACCTGAAAATGGCCGACCTCAGGAACCTGATGGGAATAGTCAGCCAGCATCCTATCCTTTTCAATGCCACATTTATCGAGAACATAGCTTTTGGTGAGGAAATACCGGATCCTGAAAAGGTCAGAAATGCGGCAACAATTGCAAACGCCCATGAATTTATAAAGGAGACAGAAGAGGGTTATGATTACAACGTCGGGGAGGGAGGTAATAAGCTCAGCGGAGGGCAGCGTCAGCGAATTAGCATTGCCAGGGCCATAATGGCTAATCCTCCTATACTCATACTCGATGAAGCCACTTCGGCTCTCGATACGGAATCGGAACGACTTGTGCAGGACGCAATCGTCAAGCTCATGGAAAACCGTACGTCGGTCGTCATTGCCCACCGTCTTTCGACAATTCAGAATGCCGATATGATAGTTGTGCTCGACGGCGGTTCCATAGTTGAAACAGGAACTCATGAAGAGCTTATTCGGAAAAAGGAGGGTTTCTATTCGAGGCTTCACAGCTTCCAGGCGATCTGAGGGGAGACGGAAGACCGAAGACGGCCTCCTCCGCTGAAGCTACGGAGGCCAAAGGAAGGGGAGAAGGGGGGAGTGGGCGAAACAAATCCCCTCTTGGGAGGGGTTGGGGTGGGTTTTTCCTGGCAGACAAAAGACATTTTTTTGTGGAAAATTATACAGGTTTAATGATGATAAGAAGAGGATTATTTTTACTTGTGGTGTTAGGCTTTATCACGGCATTTACGGCTGAAGCCCAGAAAGCGAAACACACATTCAGGCTGAGTCAGACTGAATTCATTCTCGATGATCAGCCTTTCCAGATAATTAGTGGAGAGCTTCATCCGGCAAGAATACCGGAGCAGTACTGGGAACACCGGATCAAGATGGCGAAGGCAATGGGATGCAATACAATTTCCGCCTATATCTTCTGGAACTACCATGAAGCCGAAGAAGGTGTTTTCGACTTTGCCACAGGCAACAGGAACCTCACAGCTTTCATAAAGGCAGTCCAGGAAGAGGATATGTGGATGATCATCCGCCCGGGCCCTTATGTATGCGCAGAATGGGAACTGGGAGGCATTCCCCCATATCTTCTCAGGATACCGGACATAAGGCTGAGATGTATGGATCCGCGCTATATGGCTGCTGCTGAGCGTTATATAACGAGGCTTGCTGAAGAGCTAAGGCCCTGGCTCATCACCAGGGGAGGTCCCATTATTATGCTTCAGATAGAAAATGAATATGGCAGCTTTGCCAACGACAGGAATTACCTCATGAGACTTAAGGAAGTCTGGAGCGCCAACGGCATAGACATACCGACTTTCACCGGAGACGGCCCGACAACATACATGCTTGAGGCAGGAACACTTCCTGGCAGCGCAGTGGGTCTCGACTCGGGAAGCTCTACGGAAGATTTCGAACTGGCTGCAAAAATGAATCCCGGTGTGCCTGTTTTCAGCAGCGAGACATACCCGGGCTGGCTGACACACTGGGGAGAACAGTGGGCAAAGCCTGACACATCGGCCCTTCTGAAGGAAGTTAAATTCCTGATGGACAACAGGAAATCTTTCAATTTCTATGTAATCCACGGAGGCACCAACTTTGGATTCACGGCCGGAGCCAATTCAGGAGGTAAAGGCTATGAACCCGACGTAACCAGCTATGATTACGATGCTCCCATAAATGAACAGGGTCAGCCTACACAGAAGTACGTGGCTTTGAGAAACCTTATTGGCTCTTATCTTCCGAAGGGAAAGAAGCTTCCTCCTGTTCCGGAACCGATACCGGCAATTGAAATACCCATGCTTTTCCCGGCCAGGTTCACATCCGTCTGGGATAACCTCCCGGAACCTGTGGCCTCTGTAACGCCAAAATCGTTTGAGGCATACGGTCAGGATTACGGATTCATACTTTACAGGACGGAGCTAATCGGGCACAAGAAAGGGAAGCTGACAGTTACCGATGTTCACGATTATGCAACCGTCTTCCTCGACGGAGACTATATCGGTCGCCTCGACAGGAGGGAAGGCCTGAATTCAATAGACCTTCCGGCGGGCAAAACTGCAAATCCTGTGCTCGAGATCCTTGTGGAAGGAATGGGACGCATAAACTTCGCCCAGCACCTTATTGACAGGAAAGGTATCACCGACAGGGTTACACTGAACGGGATGACACTGATGAACTGGAAGATCTTCAAACTGCCGATGGACTGGAAATACATCTACGACCTGAGATCCTCAGGCAGGGTAGTAAACAAGCCGGGTGTCTTCTTCAAAGCCAACTTCTCCCTGATTGAGCCTGTCGACACTTACTTCGACCTGACAAACTACAGGAAAGGGATAGTTTGGGTGAACGGGCATAACCTGGGCCGTTACTGGGAGATCGGACCCCAGAAAAGATTGTATTGCCCTGCATCATTCCTGAAGCTGGGACTGAATGAGATAATTATTTTTGATCTTCACATGCTTGAACCAAAACCTGTAACGGGTGTAAAAACCCTGGAGTAGATTTAAGGGGCTGCTGAAACGGACATTTAACATCAACAAAAAAATAAAAATGAAAAAAGTATTATTCCTTCTTTCACTGTCATTTTTTGTGGTTTGCTGTGGACAGCCGCCAAAAAAGAAAAACGGGCATACGGAAATGCTTTGGTCTGTGAGGATGGCAAATACCGTTATAGCCCAGGCCGATAGCCTTACGCGCTATGTCGCCGGAAGGCCAAAGTGGGCATATGATGTTGCTTTCCTGGGTATGGCCATTGACCGACTTGGAAACCTGGATCCCGGGTACTCGAAGTATATGGAAGACTGGGTTAATTATTTCGTGCATCCGGATGGTTCTGTTACCGATTACAGGCTTAAGGAATATAACCTCGACAGGATATTCCCCGGAAGGAATGTACTTGCCGTTTATAAAAGGAACCCTGATCCGAAATACAGGATCGCGCTGGATAATTTTATAGAGCAGCTGAAAACACATCCTAAAACCAACTCCGGCGGCTACTGGCATAAACAGATCTACCCCTGGCAGATGTGGCTCGACGGGATCTTCATGGGATCGACATATATGGTTCAGTATGCCAGGGAGTTCAATGCACCGGAATGGTTCGATGCAGCGACTGCCCAGACCAGAATGATCTATGAGAAAACTCTCGATCCGGAGTCGGGACTGCTGATGCATGCGTGGGATGAAAGCAAAACCCAGAAATGGTGTGACCCCGCTACAGGCAAATCCCTGTATCCGTGGAGCCGTGCAATGGGATGGTACGCAATGGCAATCCTCGACATTCTCGACTATCTTCCTGCCACCCATCCCGATAGGGATGAACTGATAAGCATCCTTCAGAATACTTGCTCCGCCCTTCTTAAAGTGCGTGATCCGAAATCGGGTATCTGGTTCCAGGTTCTGAATCATGGCGGAAGGGAAGGTAACTACCTCGAAGGCTCGGGATCTGCAATGTACATTTATGTATTTGCCAAGGGTGCAAGGCTGGGATATCTCGACAGCAAATACAGGGAAGTGGCCGTTGATGCCTTCGATGATTTCATCCGTGAACTGGTGACTGTGGACGAAAAAGGTATGGTAACAATACACAATATCTGCGGAGGATGCGGGCTGGGAGGCAATCCTTACAGGGACGGATCTTACGAATACTATATCAACGAAAAACGGTTCGACAACGATACAAAGGGTGTTGCGCCCTTCATACTGGCTGCCATCGAACTGGATAAATAGTGCCAGGATTATAAGAGGTATACCTCGGTGGTACTCAGTGGTTCTCCGGATTTCCTCTGTGTAATAAAAAAAGTACGATCATGTTCCGGATCATCTTCATATTTTTACTAGTTTCATTACTAACCTGTTGTACTAAAAAGAATTTTGACCTTGTAATACTCAGGGACGACTTCTCGGCTCTTGATACGGGTCTGTTCACAGCCCCGATCGGGGCACATACCGAATATCATTATCTCCCGGAAGCGGGTCCCAGGGGAAACTGGGTGGTTAGCAGTTTTGCATCAGGAGATGCATGGGGGAGAGCCTGGCAGGTCAGGCCACTTGCCCCCGGGCAAAAAGCATTGTATCAGACTTACCTTAACAACAGGAACCAGCAATGGACGCATCCTATGATCATTGCGGGCGATTCATTATGGAGAAATTACACCCTGTCTGTAAAATTTGAACCTGAAAACGACGATGAATATACAGGTGTGGCATTCAGGTACAGGAACGACAGATGCTTCTACTTCTTCGGAATAAAGGACTCATCCGCTTATATTTCAAAATTTTGTCATTCAGATACTTTCAATGAGCTGAAGCAGGTTGTCCTGGCAGAAAAGCCGTTCATACTGTCTCCGGGCGAAGTTCTGACAGCCTCAGTCACTGTTATGGGAAACTCAATCAGGGCCAGGCTGAATGATGATGTTTCCCTCGACGCAACCGATGATACTTTCAGGACGGGCAAGATCGGGCTTGTTTCAAATGGCAGAGCCCGCTATTATTCGGTTGAAGTTCTTTCGAGCCGGGAGGAGATAGAATTTACTGAAGGTAGGAATGAAGAATACCGGCTGGAGTCTCGGAAGCTCATTGAAGGAAACCCGGCTATGGCCGTCTGGAAAAAGATCGATACAAAGGGTTTTGGCGCAGGCCGTAATCTCAGGTTCGGCGACCTTGACAATGACGGGGATATGGATGTACTGATCGGACAGATCCTTCATCACGGCCCGCGCGACAGTCACAGCGAGCTGAGCTGCATCACGGCAATGACATTCGATGGTGAAAGACTCTGGCAGATTGGAAACCCTGACCCCGAAAAATATACCCTTACAAACGATGTGGGATTCCAGATCCACGACCTCGACAACAATGGTAAGAACGAGGTTATTTATACTATGAATTTCGAGATCATCGTTGCTGATGCCGCAACCGGGAAGACATTATATAAAGCTGCTCTTCCCGACTCGAAGATCGAGAACGACAAATTCAGGAAGATCCTGGGAGATTGTCTTTTCTTCTTTGACTCTGAGGGCATGGGATGGGATTCGAATATCCTGACGAAAGACCGGTACAACAATTTCTGGGTGATGGACAGCAGGCTGAAGGTTATCTGGGAAGGAAGCTGTAAAACGGGACATTACCCTTATGCCTTTGATACTGACGGCGATGGAAAGGATGAGCTTGCCATAGGGTATTCGCTTTACGACCACGACGGGAAGCTTCTCTGGAGCCTGGATGACAAGATCGGTGATCACTCCGATGGTGTTGCCGTTGTTAATTTTACGGGTGAGCCTTCTGCAAAACCCGAGATAATGTATTCTGCAAGCAATGCAGGCTATATAAGGGTGAGCACGGATGGACGGATACTGAAACATATTCTCAACGGTCATGTACAAAACCCGGCTGTGGCAGATTTCAGGAACGATATGCCGGGCCTCGAGACCGTATCAATAAATTTCTGGGGAAGCCAGGGCATAATCCATATGTATGATGCAGCAGGAAGCATATATCACGATTTTGAACCAAACCAGTATGGAAGCATGTGCCTTCCGCTGAACTGGAGTGGAAACGGTGAGGAGTATTTCGTACACAATCCTTCTGTATCGGAAGGAGGGGTCTTCGATGGTCTGGGAAGAAAAGTCCTGGTATTCCCTGACGACGGTCACCCTGACATGTGTAATGCCACCCTCGATATAACCGGGGATTGCCGGGATGAAATTGTGGTATGGGACCAGAATACGATCTGGGTCTATACGCAAAGCGACAATCCAAGGAGCGGGAGACTTTACAAGCCGATACGGAATCCTCTTTATAATTATTCAAATTACCAGGCGACTGTCTCACTTCCCGGATGGAGTGAATAGAGATATGAGAAGGGCAATTATCTTTTTCTGCGTTGCCGGAGGTCTGGCTCCTGCCTGTTCCGACAAAGTACAGATTGACATGGAAGTGCGTCAGTACCATGTTCCCGTCCTCATCGGCAAAGCCGATAATCCGGTTCTGCAGATCCTGCTCATGCCTTCCGATACGAGCGGTATAAAGATCAGGGAGGTCTCGGTCAGTCTTGACGGCACTACCGATCTCAGGGATCTGAAGGCATTGAGACTGTACATGGCTGAAAAAAACAAGGATTTCAACAGTGCCAGGCAGGTCGGTAATGACAGGAAACCAGCGAATTCAGTGGTCTTCAGCGGGACATTTGAGGTTCGTGATACCGTTAGCATGTGGGTTTCTGCAGAGATGGATGAAATGGCGGATCTCCTTCACAGGATTTCAATTTCCTGTCTTTCAGTCAGGACGTCTGCCGGCAGGTTGATACCCGACACCCCGTATAAACCCGTCATTCAGCGCATCGGTGTTGCACTCCGCCAGCATCTGGACGACAGCGTTCATACTTACCGGATACCCGGACTGACGACCACCCGCAAGGGAACCTTGCTCGCAATATATGATGTAAGGAGGCAGAGCAGCAGGGATCTGCAGGGTGATATAGATATCGGCGTTAGCCGAAGCATTGATGGCGGAAATACCTGGGAGCCAATGAAAATCGCCCTGGATGTGGCAGACTGGGGCGGACTTCCCGAAAAATTCAACGGGGTAAGCGATGCCTGTATACTTGCCGACGATATTACTGGTGACATCTTCATCGCCGGGCTGTGGATGCATGGTGTGCTCGACAGGAACGGAAGATGGATTGAAGGGCTTTCTGATACATCCGATGCATGGGAGCATCAGTGGAGGAACAAGGGTTCACAGCCGGGCTTCGGGATAAAGGAGACTTCACAGTTTCTCCTCGTTAAAAGTACCGACGACGGGGTCACCTGGTCAGAGCCTGTTAATATTACAAAACAGGGCAAGAGGAAGGAATGGTGGCTTTGGGCACCGGCACCGGGTCATGGTATTACTTTGACTGATGGAACGTTGGTCATGCCGACACAGGGCAGGGATGAAAGCGGTCAGCCTTTTTCATGCATCAGCTGGAGCCGCGATGGGGGAGTAACATGGGCAACAGGCAGCCCTGCCTTTCAGAATACAACAGAATGCATGGCCGTTCAGCTTTCAGACGGATCCATCATGCTCAATATGAGGCATAACGGGAACAGGAACAACATGACTCCCGGCAATGGACGGGCAGTTGCTGTGACAAAAGATCTTGGAAATACATGGACAGAACATTCTACTTCGAGGAATGCGCTGATAGAGCCTACTTGTATGGGAAGCCTCCACAGGCACTATTATACCAGCGACGGCCTTAGGAAAAGCATATTGTTGTTCTCGAATCCCGATTCGAGAAATTCCCGTACAAGGATGACAATCAAGGTAAGCTTTGATGATGGATTGACCTGGCTTTCAGCGAACCGGCTAATGCTCGATGAACTCAGGTCGAACGGTTATTCATGCCTTACCTCCATTGATGAAAATACAATAGGTATTCTCTATGAAGGCAGCCAGGCACAGCTCACTTTTGAGAAGATAAGCCTGGCAGAGCTGATCAGTAAATGACTGTTTATTTTATACCGAACAGCCTGCTTATGTGTCTCTGGTACATATTTTCATAGACACACTGCCCGACTATCATATCGTTGGCTTCAAGCAGCCTGTAGTATTCATCCATCTTCAGGGCAGCGAGCTTGTAAGCCACATGTACAAGCTGCCTCATATTGGGATTATAATTCTTATTGCCGGGAACATGCCTGAGTGATTCTGCAAACTTCCTGCTGTCCCAAGGCTTTACATCCTCCTTCGAAGGCAGTTTTGAGATATTGATGTCGATCACATCTGCATACGGAGCGCAGAGTTCGTCGATTTTTTCAAGCGATTTTGAATAAATATCCTTAACGAAATCAAGTGCATTGCCTCCTGCTTCCGCAAGTCCTATCACTTCCTCAAGCCACGTTGTACCTGCGGTTTTGAGATGTATGCCCTTGTTATGTTCTTCCAGGATCCTCCGTATGACGGGATAGATAGTGAACTTGTCGGAGCCTGAATGTACGCTGATCTTAAGGTTGGCCGGCAGTCCGAACTCCTTTATGGCAAAGTCGATGACCATGAGATCTGCTTCAAATTCCTCAGCAAACTGGTCAGGATCGCCAACATAGTCAACTCCCTTATTAAAACGGCCCGAGAACTTCGGAGCTATAGTCTGGACGGGGATGTTCTCTTCTCCAAGCATCTTGAGAATGAAGAAGAGCTCAATGGGAGTCTGGGGATCGGGCACCTCATCCATGGAAACTTCGGTTACAAAATTTCCCTGCCCCTTCGTCTTCTCGATCTTCCTGAATATTTCCCACGCCTTGATTGCAGCAAAAAGATACTTGCCGGCGATATCCTTTATTTTCTGTTCAGAGACCTTCAGAGGCTTCCTTATTCCCGGGATCCTGAGTTCTCCTATATATTTTGTCGCCCCTTCCATGAAGGTTTCTATCTCATCGTCTTCAGCTTTCTTGCCTATATAGGATGCGACGTCGATGGTAAAAAAGTCGGAGCTCTCGATAAACCTGTCCACGGTATCCATATTTATGTGATCAGCATCCACAAAATAGGGCTTTTTGAATCCGGCTTTCCCTGTGACGGTATCAGCCTCAAGCCGGACGTCCCCGGGTTGCGTGCCGATTGTATTATGTTCCCTGTTGGATTTATTCCAGACAGGTGTTATGTCAATTCCATGTATTCCGGCTTCCATTATTGCTTTCAGCTGGGCAGCGCCCTGATGGCCGAACCTGTCGCCCATTCCGATAGAATATTTTCCTAATGTCTTCATTCTAGAAGGTGTTTTCCTGAATAATAATTGTTAAATAAAAAACTGAACGTTTTCCGATGTAACGACATCCACCGGAAGATATTCCATTTTATCCGGTACCTTGTCCATAGAAAGATAGTCGAACAACTTCCTGACGCCCTTGTAAGTCTGTTCGTCAGGCCTCTGCCCGATGAGGAATCTTATCCTGCCCGATTTCAGGTGATAGACATTCCTGTCGAGAAGATCATACCCGATGAGATTAACCGAGTTTATCCCCTCTGATTCAAGACAGTCGGCGATCTTATAGGATTTGGAACCAGTGACAAATATTGCTCCTATACCGGGATTTATCCGGAGCACTCTTTTCAGTTCTGCGGTGATGGCCAGGGGGACTGGATCCTCGATATTCATGCTTATCAGATCGCCCTTGTTCCTTCCCGAATGCGGGAAGTAACTCATAAAGCCCTGCATCCTCTTGTTCAGATGGTGGACGTTCATGAGGTTCCTCGCAATGTTTATAATAAGGATATCCTTATCTGCCGGTGTAACCATGTCGACAAGTTGTCCGGCTACCCTTCCGCTCTGGAAAATATCTTCGCCCGTGTATGACAGAAAATCCGTATCCTCGAGGTAACCGTCGATGAAAACAAAGGGAATTCCATTTTTAGTCAGTTTGTTGCAGAATGCGGTTGCCTGTGTTTTGAAGATAGGAGCCAGTATTACACCGTCAGGATCCAGATCGAAAACCTTCTCCGATTTTTTTTGGAAGTCCTTTTCATCCAGCAGATCGAATGTGACCTGGCTGAATGCAATGGGGAATGGTTCAAGCTCATTCATTGCCTTCATTATGCCCTCCGGGTGTTTTATCCAGAATGCGCTGTCGTCGGTTGGTTCAGGCAGCAGTGAAACGAACCTGAACTTTTTTCTCGACTTCAGTGCGCGGGCAATGACGTTGGGAGAATACTCCAGGTCTTTTACGATCTGGAGTATATTATCCCGTGTTTTTTCCGCCACCTCGCCTCTGTCATGAAGGACCCTGTCTACGGTTCCTATTGATACTCCTGCGAGTTCGGCAATATCCTTGATCCGTGCTCTTCTGGAAGGCATCTTCAGTCTAGTTCAACCCTTGGGTTTTTCGGTCTGAATACGAACATTATAATCCATGCCACAAGGTATGCGCTGGCTGCAATGGTAAACATCACAACATACCCGGTCTCTATAGTCCCCAGCTTCTTGAAATGTTCGAGTATCCCGCCGGCTATGTAGGAAATGAATGCACCGCCAAGAGCACCTGCCATGCCGCCGATGCCTGTCACTGAGCTGACCGCTTTTTTCGGAAATGCATCAGATACTGTCGTGAAGATGTTTGCCGACCAGGCCTGGTGAGATGCTGCAGCCAATGCTATAAGGCTGACTGCTCCCCAGTTGCCTATTGAAGGAGATGATGCAAATACTATCGGCACTACCAGTGCGGCAAAGATCAGCATTGACACCCTCCTTGCCCTGAATGGTGTCATCCCTTTCTTGATCATAAATCCTGACACCCATCCTCCTCCGATACTTCCTACCGTCGTCATTGTATAGATGAATGCAAGCGGGAGTCCGAAAGCTTTTACGTCGAGCCCGGTTCCCCTGACGGTTGCCAGCCAGCCGGGTATCCAGAACAGGTAAAACCACCAAATGGGATCAGTCAGCCCTTTGCCGATGAAGAAAAGCCATGTCTGGCGGTACTTGAGAAGCTTTGACCATGCCACCTTCTCCTTGGTCTCGTTCTGTTCTTCAACATCACTGTTAATGTAGGCGATCTCTGCAGAAGAAACCCGCTTCTGCTTCTCGGGAACTTCATAGAGAATGAACCAGAATATCAGCCATATGAATCCGGTCGCACCGGTAAGTATGAATGCCATCTGCCAGCCCCAGGTAGCTACGATGGCAGGTATGGCGAGAGGTGCCACGATGGCTCCGACGTTCGTGCCGGAGTTGAATATGCCTGTGGCCAGGGCCCTTTCCTTTTTGGGGAACCATTCTGCTATAGCCTTGATGGATGCCGGAAAGTTTCCTGCTTCGCTTACACCCAGGAAGCCTCTCCAGAACCCGAACCCGAGAGTTCCTTTGGCAAGGGCGTGTCCCATAGCTGCAATACTCCACAGCAGAACTGCCGTAAAATATCCGATCTTGGTCCCGAATTTGTCAATCAGACGCCCGGCGATCACCATCCCGACACCATAGCATATCTGGAATGCCATGATTATGTGTGAATATGCTTTTTCTCCTATGCCAAGATCCGACTCCAGCAGAGGTTTCAGGATCCCTATTACCTGCCTGTCGAGATAGTTGATGGTGGTCGCAAAGAAGATGAGCGCACAGACGGTCCATCTGTAATTGGTCATTTTCGTTTGATCAGTCATAATCTTATAGTTGTTAGGGAATTATACATTATAAGTGGTCGATGCTGTTGTCCCTCCTCTTCCTGTCCAGTTTGTGTGGAAGAACTCTCCCCTGGGCCGGTCGGTCCTTTCGTATGCATGTGCGCCGAAATAGTCTCTTTGTGCCTGGAGCAGGTTTGCCGGCAGTCTCTCGCAGCGGTAACCATCGAAGTAGCCAAGTGCAGAAGAAATTGCAGGTACAGGGATGCCGTTGGAAACAGCTGCTGCAACAACGTTCCTCCATCCTGCCTGCGCTTTCTCCACCTTGTCCCTGAAGAAGGGATCGAGAAGGAGGTTGGTGATTGACAGGTTGTTGTCAAACGCTTCCTTAATCTTTCCCAGGAATGCAGACCTGATTATGCAGCCTCCGCGCCACATCAGTGCTATCCCTCCGTAATTGAGATCCCATTTGTATTCAACTGCTGCAGCCCTCATCAGTGCATATCCCTGGGCATAGGAAACTATCTTGGAAGCATAGAGTGCATCCCTCAGATCGTTGATGAAATTCTTCCTGTCGCCATTGAATGCGGGTTTTGGTCCCCGGAGCACCTTCGAGGCGGCAACTCTTTCATCCTTTACTGCCGACAGGCAGCGGGCGAACACTGCTTCACCGATAAGTGTGAGAGGTATGCCAAGGTCGAGGGCAGCTACTCCCGTCCATTTCCCGGTTCCCTTTTGTCCTGCTGTATCCAGTATCCTGTCAACGAGGGGCTTCCCGTCAGTATCCTTGTATGCGAGTATATCCCTTGTGATCTCTATGAGATAACTGTCAAGCTCTCCTTCGTTCCACTCCCTGAAAACGAGATGCATTTCGTCGGCGCTCATCCCGAGAAGTTCCTTCATGACCTGGTATGCTTCACAGATAAGCTGCATATCGCCGTATTCAATACCGTTGTGGACCATTTTCACGAAATGCCCGGCTCCATTTTCGCCTACCCAGTCGCAGCATGGGGATCCGTCCTCCACCTTTGCAGCAATGGCCTGGAAAATAGGTTTCACGGAAGGCCAGGCTGCCTTCGATCCGCCCGGCATTATTGAAGGTCCTAGGAGTGCCCC
>JALONU010000199.1 GCA_025454775.1 Bacteroidales bacterium
GTATCAGTGCGAGCCCGATGCCGGCTTCCCTGGGCCGTGTGATGATTGTGTTTATTATCAATCCCGTGCAGAACAGAACATAAACAGCAGGGATGAAGGGATATCCCCATACCTTGTATGGCCTGGGAGCATCAGGCATTTTCCGCCGCAGGATGATCACCCCGAGGGCGGTGGCCCCGTAGAAGATAAAGATCGCAAAGACTGTCATGTCTGTAAGCTGGTCGAAGGTGCCTGACAGTACGAGGACCGACGACCATATGCCCTGAAGAAGGAGTGAGTTTCCCGGGACGTTCTTACTGTTTATCCTGCTTATACCCCTGAAGAAAAGACCTTCTTCTGCCATCGCAAAGTATGGGCGTGCACCTGTAAGGATGCTTGCATTCGTACAACCCAGTGTAGAAAGAAGAATGAGAACCGAGATGAACAGCGCTCCTCCGCTGCCCCAGAAAGTCCTGACAGCTTCAACCCCGGCTATCTGGTTGCCGGAATCATCGATCCGGATCAGGTCACTGACAGACAGGAGGGAGAGATAAGTGAAATTGACCAGCAGGTATATAATCACTACAAGGATGGTACCGAGAATTATCCCCCGTGGTATATTCTTGTTTGCATTTTTTATTTCTCCTCCGATGAAACCCACTGAGCTCCAGCCCTGGTAAGCCCAGAACGCCGAGAGCATTGCAGTGAAGAAAACCGAGACGCTCACATGCTTTGCCGGTGTTACCGCTGTGTTGATAGCGGAAGGAGCTTCCGCATGTGGACTTGCAAGTCCGAAAACAACTATGATCAGCAGGCCTGCCATTATCATGTAGAAAAGGGCTTTCCCTAAACCTGCCCCGCTCCTTAAGCCTGCGATATTGATTGCTGTAAGTATAACTATCAGTCCTATTGTAACCAGCTTGATACCGAAATCCTGGAATGGGAAGAAGATCCCTCCGATGGAAAAACCGGCAAGAGAAGGAAGTACTTCCGGTATTTCAATAATGCTGTTAAGCGACTGGGTAAACACATATGCTACCGACGAGATAGCGGCAGTCTGTATCACCGTGAAGAAGGTCCACCCGAAGATAAAACCGAAGAACCTGTTGTAGATCTTGCTGAGGTAAACATAATCTCCGCCAGTGTTTGCAAGAAGTCCTGCAACTTCTGCATTGCTGAGCGCTCCGAGCATGGTTATTACACCTCCGGCGGCCCATACGATAATGATCCACCCCGGCGACTGGAGTTCGGCTGCCATGGGGGCGATCTTCTTGAAAACTCCTGATCCCACAATGTTTGCAACCACAAAGATGATCACGTAACCCATTCCGAGGATACGCACCAGGCTTCTTTGGCTGTTCATTGTGGTTCCGGATGATTTATTTTAAAGGCCCCCATTCTATGAGCCTGTCGTTCTCGAGGTAGAGCCACGAGCTTTTATATAACATCTCTTCCTTGACGGTGTTTCCGCTTATCACCCTGTTGACTTTCTGAGGGCTGCCCCAGCTGTCGCGGATCATCTCGGCATTCATGCCCTTCCAGATCTTTCCGGCTGCCATTTTTGCCGCCATAGCCGTCCCGTATTTCCCCTCGAGGTATGAGAACCTGCTCTGCTGCTGAGGCTTAGGCTGCCTGGCTGCGGGTTCTGGTTTCTGAATTACGGTCTGCGGAGCATCTGCGGTCTTATCAATCTCAGCATGGCGACGGTAGATATAACCGTCGTTGTCCTCGAACAGAACATGAAAATATGTGCTGTCGGAACCTATTACCTCAACAACAGAACCTTTGGGTATTACCATTATTACCGAGGTGAGGTCATTCTTGTCGCTGAAGATCCTTGTAGCGGAAGTGATGGTTGCAGTCAGCCTGAACTCCTGACCAGCAGGTTCTTTCTTTTCAAGGTCTTCCAGAACGGCCTGTCCCTGGTTCTGGGCACCTGCATTAAGAAACAGCAGCACCGACAAGAAACTGGTGATCAGATTTTTCATTTCAGTGATTTTATGCATTCTGATCAAAAACTGTACCATATATTTTTTGGTCTTGCAGGTCTTGCAGGTCTTGCAGGCTGAGGAGCACAGCGACGAAGTCCCGCTTTGCGGGATCTTGCAGGTCTTGTCATAATTTTCTTATCAGCAATAATCCGTCCCTGACCGGGACTATTACCTTTTCTATATCCTTCTGTTCCCTGATCATGTCGTTGAATTCAATGATGCCGCGGGTCTGAGGGTCTTTTGAATTCTTCTCGAGCACTTTTTCCCCCCATAAAATATTATCGGCAATTATGAAACCTCCGGGCCGTGTTTTACGTATAATAATATTATAGTATTCCTTGTACTCGCGCTTGTCTCCGTCGATGTAAACAAGGTCAAAAACCTGGTCGAGAGGGGGGACCAGATCCTGGGCCCTCCCCGTAAGTTGAATTATCGTATCGTCAAGCCCGGCCTTTACGAAAAAGGAATGTGCAAATTCCCTCATCTCATCGTTGACCTCGACAGTGTATAGCTTCCCGCCTGGTTTAACTCCCCTTGCAAGGCATATGGCTGAGTAGCCTGTAAATGTTCCGATCTCCAGGACAGCAGAGGGTTTTATCATCCGCGACAGGAACTCCAGGAATTTCCCCTGCAGATGGCCTGTAGACATGTTGGGATTAACAAACCCGGTATGTGTCTGCCTGTACAGGTCGTCGAGCACAGGATCCTCGGGTGAGGAATAGTCCCTGATGTACTGTTCAATCCATTTATTCATTGTTATTTGTATATCAGCATTGAAAGCATGGATGGTTCGAAAACCTCGTTTGCGATTTCCAGTATCTGCGACGATGTTATGGCATCTATTTTCCGGCACGTTTCTTCAGGCGGATCTATACTGCCGAGCGCCAGGAGGCTTTTTCCCATGCTGAGCATGAGGCTTTCATGGTGTTCGTAGCCTCTTGCCAAATAACCTTTTACCTGGTTTTTTGCCTTGCCAATCTGGACCGCAGACAACCTGTTCTGCCTGAGTCTTTTCAGTTCCGAATACGTTAGTGCAATGCTCTTTTCGAGGTTCTGGCCGTCGGTTCCGAAATATATCGAGAAGATACCGGCATCTCTATAGGCGCTGTAATTCGACTCGACATTGTATGCCAGGCCTCTCTTTTCGCGGAGGGACAGGTTAAGCCTGGAGTTCATACCCTGTCCGCCGAGGATATTGTTAAGCAGGTAGAGACCTAATCTTCTTCTGTCCATCACAGGGTAGGCAGTGCTGCCGATCATACAGTGGTTCTGATAAGTCTTCCTATGTTTTGTCACTGATGAAGGAGTGTAACTGTAATTCCTTATCCTCCCGTTCTTCCCGGCGGTTGTGGTATAACCGGAAAAATATTTCTCGAAGATACTTTTCACTTTGTCGTCGCTTATGTTGCCGACAGAGCAGAAAACCATCTTACTGGTATCATAGGTTCTGCTTATGAAATTATGGAGGTCCTTGCGGGTGAATGATCTGACGGTTTCGGGAGTACCGAGAATGTTCCTGCCGAGCGGCTGCCCGGGGAAGATAAGTTCTTCGAAGTCGTCGAATATCTGTTCGGCGGGATTGTCGAGGTATGAGTTTATCTCGTCGATTATCACTTCTTTTTCCTTCTCTATTTCATTTTCGGGGAAGACAGAGTTGAAAGCTATGTCGCTGATCATGCCAGCAGCTTTCTCGAAATCCTCTTTCAGCACCGATGCGTGGACAGCTGTTTCCTCCTTGGTGGTATAGGCGTTCAGTTCGCCTCCGAGTTCATCGAGCCGGGTGAGGATATAAAATGCTTTATGCCTTATTGTGCCCTTGAAGAGCATGTGTTCAATGAAGTGGGCGATGCCGTGTTCCTTTTCCGATTCGTTGCGTGAGCCGGTGTTTATGATTAGCCCGCAATGCGCCACCATTCCTTCGGTGCGGTGGTGAGCCATGCGTATTCCGTTGCTGAGGGTGTGGGTGAAGATGTGCATCTGTGTCAGGCAGTTCAGTCAGTCTCTGTTGTTATAATAATCAAAATTTCACGACTTCCCAGAATACTTTCTTGGGTTTCATGTCAGCATCAAACAGAAGAGGGTAGTGCTTCCTTCTCGGTGTGCGGTTATCCAGCCAGGAGACCCTGTCTGAAACATTCCAGAATGTCACCCCGGTGACCACGTCTTTCTTTTCCCTGAAAACATCAAATGCCATTTTGTAAAAATCTATCTGCTGCTGTTCTCTTTCAGGTGTGAATCCCGGGTTAATTGTGTCAGCTTTTGATTTATAGATAGATACATCAAGCTCTGTTATCTGTACTACCAGTCCGAGAGAAGCAAATTTGTCGATAGACTCCCTTATGGCATCTTCTGATGAGCCGGGGATATCAAAATCACCCTCCCCCGGCTGGTGCAACTGTCCTGTATGTCTTGGACCGCCAATATTCCAATGACCCTGAAGTCCCACTCCGTGTATGGGGACACCCTGGTCAAGCATCTTTCTGACCATTTCATAGATTTTTTCCCTCTTCACAGGGTTCTCTGTGTTGAAGTCATTATAGAAAAGAACTGCTTCAGGATCGGCCTCATGAGCCCACTGAAATGCCTTTGCAATAAATTCCTCGCCGCATATTGTGTACCATGGTGTCACCCTGTATCCCTTTGAAGGGTCGGCGTTATCAATAGCTTCATTCAGTACATCCCATGCATAGATCTTACCCTGGTAACGGGTAACAACCTGTGTGATATGTTCTTTCAGTCTGGCCAGGACAAGCTCCTTAGAGGCCTGATTCCCTGAGGAATCCTTAAACATCCATTCCCCTGTCTGGTTATGCCAGCAGAGAGTATGGCCGCGAACCTTCATCCCGTTTGCCTGTGCGAACTCAACAATCCTGTCTGCTTCTTCCCACTGAAACTTTCCTTCTTCAGGCTGCAGCAGGGCTGGTTTCATAACATTTTCAGCTGTCAGGCTGTTGAAATGCTTTTTGATGAATTCGCCCTGTTCTCCCTGTAGGGACCTTGGTGACACAGCCACTCCTACAGGAAAATAATCGATGTAAAAATCTTTCAGACCTTTAAGGGAATCGGCTGCAGTTAAAGCTTTGACTCTGCTGCTTCCGCCGCAATTACTCGTAAGTATCATTACCGTGGTCAGTGCAATCACCGACAGGAAGGCAGTTAAAGTTCCTTTGGGAATTGAATTTGGTTTCATACTTTAATGTTTGTATATTTTATATAAGAGAATTTTTCTCCGGACCAATTTCTTTGAAATATAAGGTTTCTGGCAGTTATCATGGTGATTTCTGATCCAAATTAAGGGTTTTTTAAGTATAATAATTGAAATTCCGGTAAATCTTGATCATGAGATATTGATTCAGAGTAAGTGCGAGGGTGGGCGCCATCCTTAACTGAAGTACAAAGAAGTCGATGCTAACAAGCCAGATAATAATCTCATTATTAATGCGGAAGTGAATTTTTGCAGATAATCTTTTGCTTACTCAAATTTGAAATATATATTTGCAGTCCGAAAAGGAGGTGCCATAGCTCAGTCGGTAGAGCAACGGACTGAAAATCCGTGTGTCCCCGGTTCGATTCCTGGTGGCACCAC
>JALONU010000043.1 GCA_025454775.1 Bacteroidales bacterium
GCTCCTGGGCATCTACTTCCTTGCCAGGATAATCAACGGTATGTTCATACCCGGTGAATGGATGACATTGCTGCTTCTTACACTTGGGGTTGCCACGATCATCACAGCAGTGATGATGGCACTCATTCAGCATAATTACAAGAAACTTCTCGGATATCACGCCGTTTCCCAGGTTGGATATATGGTACTCGGGTTAAGTCTCGGCTCGGTGATCGGAATGGCAGCCGGTCTGTTCCATATGGTTAACCATGCGCTTTATAAAAGCGGATTGTTCCTTTCTGCAGGATCAATAGAGCACAGAACGGGAAAATCCGAAATAGATGACCTGGGCGGTTTGTCAAAAGCAATGCCTGTTACGTTCATATCAGCCCTGATATTTGCAATGTCGATATCTGGAATACCTCCCCTGAACGGATTTGCATCAAAGTGGATGATCTACCAGGCAATAATCGATTTCGGAGGAGGAGCCGGCATTCCTAACAAGCTGTGGATCATATGGCTCGCCCTGGCAGTGTTCGGATCTGCGCTGACGCTGGCAAGCTTCATAAAACTAATAGGAGGAATTTTCCTTGGCAGGCGCCGTGCAGAACTCCTGAATGTAAAGGAAGTCCCCTGGCCTATGTGGATTCCCGTTGCACTTCTGGCCCTGGCGTGTATTTTCCTCGGTGTCTTTGCAACGAACTTCGTGATTCCCGGACTCCTCATGCCTGTTACCGGCGACTTTGTATTTAAGGGTTTCTGGAATTCCGGACTGGTTTCGATAATGGTGCTTGTCTCAATCGTTGCAGGCATCATCGTATATCTTGCTGCTGATATTAAGAAGTTCCGCAGGGCCGATAATTACATCGGCGGGGAGAAGTTCCATGACGTTGCCGCATATCCAACTCCGGAATTCTACAAGACTTTCACCGAATTCAGGTTCCTGTCGGCAGTTTACGAAAAGGCAAAGGCAAAGTGGTTCGACATCTATGACCTGTCGAAGGAAGCGGTGCTGTGGTGCAGTCACCGTCTCAGCCTTGCTCATAACGGTGTACTTTCCGGATACATAATCTGGATATTTGCAGGATTGATAATCATGTTGTTGATTATGATATAATTACGCTACCATTATGGAAGCAGCTGTTTCTTTGATTCTTGTCTTTATGATCCTCGGGGCTGTCTTTGCAATCCACGCCAGGGACCTGCTTTCTGCAGTTATCTCGTGCGGCATTGTGGGTTACGGCCTCGTTATTTGCTTCCTCCTTTTAAAGGCTCCTGACCTGGCAATTGTACAGATAGTGGTCGAAACAATATCGCTTGTGCTGATGGTTGCCGTAGTTCTCGACAGTACCCGTCAGGAACCGTTCACCTTACCTGACAAACAGGGATATGTTAACATTGCCACCGCCGTTCTGACTGCAGGTGTAATATTGTACTTCCTGAATCTTGCCACAGGTTCTATGGACGCATTCGGTGAGGGATCGCTGAGGATGGCTGAACATTACATTAACGGGGCAGCCGCGAAAACAGGAAGCGCCAACCTGGTAACAGGTGTAGTATTTGACTTCAGGGGCTATGATACCCTTGGGGAAGCGACAGTGCTTGTCACTGCAGTTCTCGGAGTGATTACCATTCTCAGGATCAGAGGCAAGAAGTAAGAAGTGAAGAGGGCAGATTGAAGACGGAAGAGTTGACTGTTAAGATCCCCTCCTGGGAGGGGCAAGGGGTGGGTCAGAAATATAGACCGAATAAATAAAAGACGAAAAATGAAAGGGATGACGCTCATAGTAAAGAAGACAACGCAGCTCCTGGCCGGCATTGTTTTTCTTTACGGGATATATGTGATCCTCCACGGGCATCTGACCCCGGGAGGTGGGTTTGCCGGAGGAGTGATCATCGCAGGATCATTCATCCTGCTTATCCTGGCTTTCGGAAGCGAATTCATGAACCTGACCAGGGAGGAAACAGGGACAACCCTTACAGAGAACCTGGCAATACTTGCGGTGCTCCTGATAGCACTGGCGGGCATGATTGTCGGTGCACGGATTTTCTTCGACAACTGGCTTCCGGCCGGAAAAGTCGGAGAGCTGGTAAGTGCAGGAGTGATCCCGCTGTACAACATATTTGTAGGGATCGAGGTGGCCGCATCGATACTTACGATTTTCCTGGCGCTTGTAATATTTAAGGAAGAAATAACAAAATGACAGTTTACATCCTGTGTTTCATTCTTTTCCTGGTAGGACTTTACGGAGCCATTACCAGGAGAAATCTTGTCAAGATAGTCATTTCGCTGTCGGTAATGGAATTCAGTGTTTTTCTTTTCCTTGCCTTGATCGGTTATGTGGAGGGTGGGTCAGCACCTATTATCGATCCTGCAAAACCTGATGCGCTTTATGTCGATCCCCTGCCCCAGGCAATGGTGCTCACGGCAATTGTAATAGGTCTTGCAACCACAGCCATGCTGATGTCCGTGATAATAAGGATCTACAGGAAATATAAAACACTCGATATCAGAGAAATTAAAAACCTAAGAGGCTAAAGATGAACCCGCTGATACCCTTGTTTATAGCTGTACCTCTTGCAGGAGCATTTCTGACAATAATCCTCGGCAGGTTTCTTCGCGATGCCGGCAGGTATACAGGCCTGCTCGTACTCCTCTGCCTGGCCGCGGTAAGTATTTTCGCAGCCGCAACAATAAATGGTGAAGTCCTGGCATACAAAGTCGGAGGCTGGGAACCGGTGAACGGCATCCCGATAGGCATCTATATGGTTATGGACAATTTCACTGCACTGGTGCTCTGCATCATCAATATTGTCGGATTCCTGGCTTTGATATATTCTGTTACCTATATTAGTCAGTATACTTCAGAGAACTATTTTTATTCACTGTTCTGCCTGATGGTGGCAGGTATGAATGGTGTTGTCCTTAGCGGAGATCTTTTCAACATCTTTGTTTTCCTTGAAATAGCCTCAATCGCTTCGTATGCCCTGGTTGCATTCGGCGTTGAAAGGGAACAGCTTGAGGCAACCTTTAAATACCAGGTCCTCGGGGGGCTTGCCTCTCTTCTGATTCTGTTCGGCATTGGTCTTATCTACTGGAAGGCAAAAACCCTCAACATAGCCGATATAAAGATTGCCATGGGCAGCAACCCTGACAAAATTCATTATACGGTGATCCAGCTGCTGCTTCTGAGCGGCTTCGGTCTGAAAGCAGCTGTCATCCCATTTCACGCCTGGCTTCCCGATGCACACTCGTCAGCACCCTCTCCCATCTCGGCAATGCTTTCCGGTGTATTGATAAAAGCTGCGGGCATATATGTGCTCATAAGGATCTTCTTCAACATGTTCATCATCAGCAGCGAGATCGCGGTACTCATTACAACGCTTGGCGCGCTGTCGATGGTCATAGGTGTGTTCCTTGCAATAGGGCAGTGGGATATTAAAAGGCTTCTGGCCTATCACAGCATCAGCCAGATGGGTTACGTAATCCTGTCGGTCGGTATCGGGATGATTCTTCTTGCCAGGGGAACTAAACCGGAAGTTGCAACACTGGCAATATCCGGGGGGATCTTCCACCTGATAAACCATGCTGCATTCAAGAGCCTTCTTTTCCTGAATGCCGGAGCAATTGAGTACAGGACGGGAACAAGAAATCTTAAGGAAATGGGTGGCCTGTCGGGATTGATGCCGGCAACCTCTTCAACCTCCTTTATCGCTTCCATGTCAATATCAGGTATACCTCCCTTCAACGGTTTCTTCAGCAAGCTGATAATTATTATTGCAGCAATACTGGGCAAGTTCTACCTGCTTGCACTTATTGCGGTGATAGTGAGTATAATCACACTGGCTTCATTTCTCAAGTTCCAGAGATATGCCTTCTACAACAAGGCAGTAGTGGGCCGGGAACAGGAGATTCGTGAAGTGCCTTTCCCGATGGTATTCAGCATGGTGATACTCGGATTACTTTGTGTACTGCTCAGCCTGCTGGCAATTCCGCAGATAAGGGATATGTTTCTCACACCTGCCATCAAGGTGCTGACCGATCCTCAGTTATATACTTCAACCATTTTAGGGATGTGATATGAAATATGTGGCATTCTTTATATTAGGTCTTGCATTCTGGCTTCTGATAACGTTCCGGATCACCGTTCCTAACGTTATTGCAGGCTCAGCCGCCTCGCTTATCTGCACCCTTATTTTTGCGCGGTATTATTTCAGCAGCGTAGGAAAACTTGTCGATCCCAGGCGCTGGTTCTGGTTTCTCGTATACCTGTTTGTCTTTATATGGTCGTGCATAAAGGCAAACTTCGATGTAGCTTACAGGGTCCTTCATCCAAAGATGCCGATTAAACCGGGAATTGTAAAGATAAAGACCGTTCTGAAATCAGAATTCGCAAAGATGCTGCTGGCAAACTCCATCACTATGACACCCGGCACCCTTACAGTCGACATCATAGGAGATGATTTGTACATACACTGGATCTACATCCGTTCGCAGGATCCGGAAGTATATACGAAAATGATCACGGGGGCATTTGAAAGATACATTAAAAAGTTCGTTGAATGAATACCTGGCTTGAAATACTGCTTTATATCCAGATAGCCCTGAGCGGACTATGTCTGTTCAGGATCATAAAAGGACCGACCATACCCGACAGGATGGTTGCCATTGACATCTTCGGCATTCTTGTAGTGGGGATATGCGCGATCATTTCTGTACAAACAGGCAAGACCTTCATTCTGGATATAGGCATTGCATGGATAATCCTGAGTTTCATCGGTACTCTGACGCTGGCCAAATACCTCAGCGGCAAAAAATTAAACCAGTGATATGGCAGCACTAATCGTAATAAGCATAGGAGTTCTGTTCAACCTGTTCGGGTGCATCGGCCTTTTAAGGCTGCCCGACGTCTACAACAGGCTGCAGGCAGCAACAAAATGCGTCACCCTGGGATGTTGCAGCATTCTGCTGGGAGTGCTCATCCATTTCGGAATAACGGATGCAGGAATCAAGGCACTTATTGCCATTCCTCTCCTGTTCTTCAGTGCAACCGTGGCAGCGCATGCACTTGTGAGGGGAACCTACCACTTTGGAGTAAAGATGAGCGACAAGAGCGTTAAGGATGACTATAAGGAAGCAGTAAAATGAGATACCCAAAGCTTAGAGAACTGAAAGAGGCGGTAACCTCGCTCCTTACTCCCGCCTATACAACGAAATATCCCGGCGTGGAACATGTTCCCTTCGAGAAATTCAGGGGAAAACCGGTTGTTGACAACGAGAACTGCGTCGGATGCGAAACCTGTGCCAATGTCTGTCCGCCACATGCCATAACATTTACCGATGACCCGGTGAAGAAAAGCCGTACGATAAGAAGGGATTATGGCAAATGCATATTCTGCGGACAATGTCAGGATCACTGCATAACGGGAAAGGGAGTTATCCTCTCCGACAAGATCTTCGATATGGCTTCATTCGACAGGGCACAGGCAGTTGAATTCCAGGAAAAAGAGCTCCTTATATGTAAAAACTGCGGCGCTGTCATAACAACAAGAGAACACCTGCAATTCATTCACAGGAAAATAGGGCCAAAAGCTTTCTCATCGGTACTCAACCTGAATGTGCTGAACGAAAAGCTGAAGCTGTCAGAAGATAAGGACGTCGACGTCGAAATCCGCGATGACCTGAAGAGAAAAGACATGTTTAACATCCTGTGCCCGAACTGTCTGAGGCTCGTCCTTGTAAAATACCTCTGAAATCTATGCTTGAAAAGCTCAAAGAACTGTTGTCTCAGACTGACAGGAGTATTCTTTTTGTCGGCATTGGCAATGTACTCAGAAAAGATGATGGTGCTGGTGTATATATTAGCAGGAGGATAAGGAAGTCAGGAAATGTTGACACCCTGACTGTAGAAGCAAGCATCGAAAACTACATTGGCAAGATCAATTCAATTAACCCTGCTATTCTTGTTCTTATCGACAGCATGGATACCGGGTCGCCCCCGGGAAGCGCTATTCTACTGCCGGTTGAGCAGCTAACTGACATCACCTTCAACACCCATAACATATCACTTAAGAATATATCTCAGCTCTTCAGCTCAGAGGTATATGTTCTCGGGATTCAGCCTGTGAGTATTGATTTTGGTGAAAATATTTCGTATCTTGTTAGGATCATTTCCGATGAGATTATTAACCTTATAAACAAGAGGAGGTAATTATGCCAGTCGATTATTTGTGCAAAATGTGCAAGGGACACCTGAAGGTAAAAACGTCCATCATTCTTGCAGCTTCGAAAATGAACAGCTCACAGAGAGGGCTGGTCCTGCTTGACCCTGAGCTTGGTAACTACACGACAACGACCCACCCACCGTTCAGGATCGAGGAAGGTGCCGAATACACCTACACCTGTCCGATCTGCCACTCACAGCTTAACAGTGCAAAATACAACCACCTTGTAAGAATAATCAGGGTGGAAGAAGACGGGAAACAGTATGATGTATACTTCTCCGATATAGGCGGTGAAAAATGTACTTTCAAGATAGGCGAGGATAATATGGAGATCACCGGCCCGGATGCAGCAAGGTACGATAAATACTTTGACATTCCCGAAGAAGACAGGAAATACCTCTGAATGCTGTTACAGCATAATACCGGCAGGGACGTCTGAAAGAACGTCCCTGTTTCGTTTTGGTCCGTTTTTTTTATCGGCAAATAATCCTATTTTTGCCATCACTGTATTAATTTAAAAGTAAGCTATCAATATGAGTAAAGACGTTAACATGCTGGCAGCTGACAATATCCGCATACTGGCAATGTCGATGGTGGAGCAGTCAAAATCAGGACATCCCGGGGGAGCAATGGGAGGCGCCGATTTTATCCATATCCTTTTTTCGGAATTCCTGAACTTTGATCCCGATGATCCCGGATGGATCAACCGCGACAGGTTCTTCCTCGATCCCGGGCATATGTCTCCAATGCTTTACTCGCTTCTTACCCTTACAGGACATTTCAGGGTTGACGAGCTCAAACAATTCCGCCAGTGGGGAAGCCCGACTCCGGGTCATCCGGAACTGGATGTGACCAGGGGTATCGAAAACACTTCAGGTCCCCTTGGACAGGGCCATACAATGGCAGTTGGAGCAGCTATCGCCGAAAGATTCCTGGCAGCAAGGTTCGGCGAACTTTTCTCACACAAAACATATGCATTCATTTCCGACGGAGGCATACAGGAGGAGATCTCACAGGGAGCAGGCCGCCTGGCAGGTTATCTGGGTCTTAACAACCTGGTAATGTTCTACGACTCCAATGATATTCAGCTCAGCACTGAAACCAGCGCTGTCACATGCGAAGACACTGCTATGAAGTACAAGGCCTGGGGATGGGACGTGATGACAATAAACGGGAACGATCATGACCAGATCCGTAAAGCACTGAAGACCGCTGTCGTTTCCAGGGATAGGCCTACCCTGATAATAGGAAAAACAATCATGGGCAAGGGGCTCCTGGACAACGATGGAAAAAGCTTCGAAAGAAAAACTTCCACACACGGGATGCCTGTGAGCGAAGCCGGAGGCTCATTCACAAAGTCACTTGTGAACCTGGGAGGCGACCCTTCCGATCCATTTAAAATATTCGGAGAAGTCAGGGAACTCTATAAAAAAGTCCTTGATGAAAAACGCCATCAGGCAGCAGCCTGGAAGCGTAGCAAAGCAGATTGGGCATCGGCAAACAAGGAACTGGATCAGAAACTTCAGCTTTTCTACTCCGGTAAAACAGCGGGGATAGATTTCAGATCTATAAGCCAGAAGGAAGGTTCGGCCACAAGGGCAGCATCGTCGGTTGTTCTGGGTGTGCTCGCGAAGCAAGTTGAAAACATGATTGTTGCTTCAGCCGACCTTTCCAACTCTGATAAAACCGACGGGTTCCTTAAAAACACGAAAGCTTTCAAAAAAGGTGATTTTACGGGAGCCTTCCTCCAGGCCGGTGTAACCGAGCTGACTATGGCTGCCGTGATGAATGGGATGGCTCTTCACGGAGGCGTTATACCAGCATGCGGGACCTTCTTCGTTTTCTCCGACTACATGAAGCCTGCAGTAAGGCTTGCCTGCCTTATGAAGCTGCCTGTCAAGTATATATGGACTCACGATGCATTCCGCGTGGGAGAAGACGGCCCCACGCATCAGCCGGTGGAACAGGAAGCACAAATAAGGCTCATGGAGCACCTCAAAAACCATCACGGGGAAAACAGTATGCTCGTATTGAGGCCTGCCGACGCCATCGAAACAAATGTTGCATGGAAGCTGGCGCTCGAAAACGATAAAACACCGACAGCATTGATACTGTCGCGCCAAAATATCAAGGATCTTCCAT
Source organism: Bacteroidales bacterium (assembly GCA_025454775.1). GTDB lineage: Bacteria > Bacteroidota > Bacteroidia > Bacteroidales > VadinHA17 > LD21. Next base: position 8,347 of record JALONU010000043.1, read on the forward strand.
CAGCCGGAGGTGACCGTTATGCCGATGCCCTGAAATCAGCTCACGGGGCATACATTGTCGTGGATTGTGAAGGAAACCCCGATGTTATACTTGTAGCAAGCGGCTCCGAGGTTTCCACACTTGCTGAAGGAGCAGAACTGCTGAAAAAAGACAACCTGAAGGTACGCATCGTGTCCGCACCATCAGAGGGACTCTTCAGAAATGAACCTGAATCGTACCGGAATTCTGTTCTTCCGGGTGAGGTACCTGTGTTCGGACTGACCGCAGGTCTTTCCGTTACCCTTCAGGGCCTTGTAGGACTGAAGGGCAAAGTATGGGGAGTAAACAGCTTCGGATATTCAGCTCCCTACAAGGTTCTTGATGAGAAGCTCGGCTTTACAGGAGAGAATGTTTACCGGCAGGTGAAGGAGTACCTGTCTGCATATAAAAAGTAAACATTATGATCATTCGTTGACCCCGCTGCGGCGGGGTCTTTTTTTTGCTATATTTGCCGACTTCAGAGTCAACAATGAAATATGACATCAAACCGGGCGTAAAAGGCCTCATTTTTGATCTTGACGGCACACTCGCTGATACAATGCCCTACCACTATATGAGCTGGAAGGAAGCATGCAGGAAACACGGCGCCGATATCGATGCCGGGTTACTCAGGAAACATATGGGTACTCCAGGCTGGATAATAGCCTCCGAGATTATAAGGAAATCAGGGCTTGAAGGAAAGGTCACCGCTGAGCAGATAATACAGGAGAAACTGGAGCTCTTCCAGAGTGTTCAGCATAACGTCAAACCTATAGAACCTGTCGCTGATATTGTCAGGAAGTACCACGGAAAGCTGCCTATGTCGGTCGGAACCGGCGGTCACAGGAAGGCTGTCCTCAGAACTCTCGAGATCACCGGCCTCCGTAAGTATTTTGAGATAATAGTAACAGCTAACGATGTCGATAATTTCAAACCCCACCCTGAAACATTCCTTAAGTGTGCGGAGCTCATGAACGTGGAGCCCCGCTTCTGCGAAGTATTTGAGGACGGCGATCTTGGCCTGGAAGCGGCAGCACTCGGTGGAATGATAGTGACCGACGTCAGATCGTGGTATGATTCAGGGTGGTGAAGTTACCCCCCCACCCCCCCGAGGGGGGGAGGGAGACACCCCTAATCCCCCCCAAGGGGGGGACTAAAACCAGCTAAACGAGTATCTTGGTGGTGAGGTTTACGAAGCTGGTTTTGATATCCTTCATGATCGTATTGTCCCTGCTGTCGTCCTGCTCAACGATCATATATTCCATTCCGGCAACATCCTTTGCTGCGATAATGGCCTTGAAATCGATAACTCCTTCTCCCACCGGGGCTATGTCGGTTTTGATGACATCATAGAACGGAGCCTCTCTGGTATAGGCGTCTTTAAGGTGGAAAAGCCTGAACCTGCCGGGATATTTATTGAACAGGTCTACGGGATTGTGTCCGGCTTTGGTAGTCCAGAACATATCTAGCTCCATGGTAACCAGTTTTGGATCGAGTTCAGCGAGCATCACATCAAAATAAGGTACCTTTCCTTCTACCGTGGCAAATTCGAAATTGTGATTATGATAACCAAACTGAATACCGTATTCCTTCATCACCTCCCCTATCTTGTTCCAGTTCTCAGCCATTCTCTGGTAACTGGCGATTGAAGTGCGCATCTCTTCAACTATCCATGGCTGAAGGCAATATTTAACTCCAAGGGTTGCATGGTCTTCGGCCATTATTTTTGCGTTGTCGAGAGTTACCCCTACACCTTCCACCTGGGTATGGCTGCTAATGATCTCCATGCCCAGATCCCTGACCATCTTAAGGAATTCTGCAGGCGCATAGTTGTAGAACTTCCTGTTAGCATAGTCGGCAAGCTCTACAAACTTATATCCTGTTTCTGCGACTATCTTCAGGGAGCCTGCAGGGTCAGCAACCATTGCATCTCTGATCGTATAGAGCTGAAGCCCGATCTTCGGAACGCTTTTGCATCCATACTGAGAAACGAAAGCGGCACCGATGGCTCCGGCTGCGGTAAGCTTCAGAAAATCTCTTCTTGACTGCCTGTTTTTCATATAATTGATTTTTTGATGGTTTATAAACACTCTGATCAGGCAATAAAAATAACATTAATTTTTAATACTTTTATTCCTCTGATTCGCACATGAGGGGGAAGTTACTCATATCATCACTGTTCCTGTCAGGATGTACCGTCCTATACTGTCAGGAAAATGCTGTTGAACATAAGCTTGGTGTCACGGATCTTGCATTCAGTGAGGACACCCTTGAAATGAATGTAATCTCAGCGAGCAGGAGCTCCAAGAAGATAGGTGACTTGCCGATAACCATCTACGTAGTGACACGGGAAGAAATTATCAGGAATCACTATAATTCGCTCATTGACATTATCAGGAACCTGCCGGGCATGCTTGTATCACAGCCCGGCACCGGGGAGCTCGGAGAGAGCTTCAAGCTCCGTGGACTGGTAGGCAATCTCTACACGATGATACTTGTCAATGGTCTTCCCATAAAGCCCGGCGCAACTGTCGGCATGCCAATCGGTGCACAGCTTCCGGTGCGCCAGGCGGAGAGGATAGAGATCATCTACGGCCCGGCAGCGGCGGTTTACGGTGCAGATGCCGTATCGGGTGTGATCAACATAATCACCAGGGAAGCTGAAAAAGGAACTTTTGTTATGGGCGACATGGGACTCGGTCAGACTGAATACCGGAATGGAAATTTCATGGTGGGTGGCAAGACAGGCAGGAACAAGAACATTCTTCAGTACAGTTTTTACGGAGGGCTCAGCGAGGTAAGCGACCTGAACGTAGAAAAAGGATATGGTAAAATTTACAATCCTCTTCAGTACCTTCAGGAATCAGGCCGGACTTTCAGCATCGGAGGAACTGTTTACCAGTCTCGTCAAATTAACGAATCGCTGCTTCGGTCAGAAGGTGTCGATCCTGTTGAATTCATCAGGGATAACTATCTGCCTCAATATGAGGGATCTCTTGAAATGCCTCAGATAGAAGAACTTCCGGCATCTGCGAACAACCTGGGATTCAATCTTAAATTCAGGGGAGTGTCGCTGGCGTTCAACAACATGTACAGAAGGACACACAGCTCCCTGGGGCAGACACCCTGGCTTTACAAGTACAACAATCCGCAGAACTTCTGGGGTGAAAACATCAGGTCGACAACAATAAGCTACAACCGGCAATGGTCACCGAAGCTCTCCACGACAACAAACGTCTCGAGCCTGGTATACAGGATGGACAACAACTCAAGCTTCGGGATCACATTCAGCGATTACACCGACAGGATGTACAGGTATGCCGCGAGCCGTGACCTGCTGATCGAACAGCTCTTCACCATAATGACCGGACCAAAGCTTGAGATCATGTCGGGCATTACTTACCAGTATTCCGGCACTCTGCCGCAGACCAATTTCCTGGATGCACCATTTAATCCTAAGAAATACAGCTATTTCAGCACAAAAATCGACCTTCTTGATACACTAAGCGGAAATTTCGGATTCAATCCTGTTCTATATCACAACTTCTCAGCTTTTGCACAGGCTTATTATTCGCTGAGCAAATTCAGGTTCATGGGGGGTATCAGGGTTGACAACAATTCAAATTACGGATTAAGCGTAAATCCGCGCCTTGCAGGCCTCTTTATACTGAATCCAAAAACAAGAATTCGTGCCTCTGTTGGATTCGCCTACAAGGCACCTCCGGCATCTGTCTCATGGCAGTCAGCGGCTTTCAGGGCCGGTTCCGGGAACGACAGCCTGGTTTACATAGCTGTGCCTAACCCGGAACTTGTACCTGAAAAATTCATGTCGGTGGAACTTGGATTGCTCAGGAAGTCAAAAAGAGGTCTGAATACCAATATATCACTCTATTACAATGTAATAAATGATCCTATCGTCGACCTCAAGGTGCCGGCAGCAGGTTTGGGCCTTCCCCTGGCCATGACGATGCCGGGATTCGATTCGGTCCTGGTAAGGGCTAACAGTTTTGAATCGGTATCCAGGCTTTTTGGCCTGCAGAGCACTTTCCTGAAAAACGACCTGATAAAAAAGATCCATCTCGATGTGGAGCTCAGCCTAACCCTTGCCTGGTATAGCGACAAAGCGCCTGACATCCTGCAGATTGCGACCGACTACCTGAGCAATCTTTCCCTGAATCCAAATCATTACGGTCAGCTCCGGATCTCCGCCAGACCGGCAAAAAATCTTTATATGCAGGTATCAAGCATCTGGGAATCGAGCTGGCTGAGGGTGCTTATGCCCATTAAGGAAATATACAATGAGATCATTGAGGATTATGATGGATTCTACAGCATGGACTTCGTATCCAATTACAGCTTTGGAGCCAACCTCAACGGATTCGTGAAGATCAACAACATCTTTGATGAAAGGTACGGGGGCCCTGCCTACTCAGGCCTCAAGACCGGACTTCCCTATAACCCTCAGACCGGCAGGAGCATCCTGTTTGGTCTCACCTATACACTGAACTGATGAGAATCAGACTGCTATTCATTCCGATAGTGCTGATCCCTGTTCTTTGGCCGGGGAGAGCAGGAGCCCAGGATACAATTCCCGGGGAACAGGGCCTCAGGGAGAAGCGTGACACGGCAGTCTATTACGAACAAATGGCATCTGCCTGGGGAAAAAAGTCAGACTGGGAAAACACCCTGAGATATTATCTGAAGGCGCTGGCTGCCTTCTCAAAACAGGAAAGCAGGAATGATGAAGCAAGAATACTCAATGCCATAGCACGCGGATATTCGGGCAGGGAAGTATATAAAAAATCTGCACTGTACCACGAACTTGAATTCAGCATGTACGGTGAGACAAACAATGCAGAAAGGGCATCTGCTGCAGAGAAGGCCGGCGATTCATATTATCGCCTGGGCCTGGATTCGCTTGCGGCTTCGTGGTACCTGAAAGCCCGGGATTACTACGGTAAGAATGAAGACAGTGAAGGAATGCTCCGCTGCCGTAACAGGCTGGGAATACTCTATACAAACCTTGGTGATTATAATAAGGCATCAGCAGAGTACGAGAGCACCCTGGTGCATTTCACAGATATCAACGACAGAAAAAGTATCGCGTCGACATGCAACCAGATCGGGTTCATCCTGTTCAGGAAGAAGGATGTTTCCGGAGCACTGGAATCCTTTAATAAGGCAATCCAGAACTCAGGATCCGATGGAAACAGCGATCATCTTCTTACAGATGCATGGTCGAACAGGGCTGTCTGTATGCAGAATCTTGGCAACGAAGCTGAGATGCTATCTTCTTTCAACAAGGCTCTCGGATATGCCGAAAGTTCCGGCAGACTGTACGAAGCGGCAAGGATACAGAGGATAATTGCTTCATACCATTTCAGGAAGGGCGACATGCACCAGGCAGAAGTATACTGCCTCGAATGCATTGGATCAGCCAAAGCATCCGGAAGCGTGGAACAGCTCTACCTGTGTTACCGCGACTACTCTGATGTGCTGGAGAACGGAAACGACTTTATCAATGCCCTCGATTATTATGAAAAGTATCTTAACCTGAGGGATTCACTGAACTTTGAGAACCGGATAGCCGAAAAACAAAAAGAAGATAAAATTGCATCGTACGAAGCTCTTGAACAGAGATTAAAAGATGAGATAGCCTCAGAGGAAATACGCGATCTTGAGCTTAAAAACCTCAGGGCAGAGACTGTCCGAAGGGAAATGGAGATCAACCTTCTGCTTACACGACAGGAACTCGACAGGTCAGAAATAGACAGGCTGAACACTTCACTCGCCCTCGAAAGGGAACAGTCGGAGCTTAACAGAAGGGAGCAGGATATACTTGCCCTCAGGCAGCAGCAGGAGTATGACAGCCTGGCCCTCAGGCAGAAAGACCTGGATGCCGAAAGGCTGACAACACTTAATCAGCTGCTTGAGACACAGAAGAACCAGGAAACAGAACGGGCCCAGAAAGCCAGGCAGATAAGAAACATGGCTGTGATCCTGGGAGCGCTCATGGTGCTGGTGGCCGTGATGATACTGTTCGGACTTATTTCTACCAGGAAACAGAACCAGCGCCTGGCGGAAAGCAAACGGCAGATAGAAAAGATAAATGCAGACCTGGCCGCAACAAATGAAGAGGTTCTGAAACAGAAGGAGATAATCGAGCAGAAAAACCAGTCGATTACTGACAGCATTCAGTATGCCAGGAGGATCCAGACTGCAGTTCTTCCCCCTGAAAACTTTATGGATGAGTGGGGGCTTGAGAACTTCATCCTCTTCAGGCCGAAGGATATCGTCAGCGGAGACTTCTACTGGGGTGTAAGAAAAGGCAGTATGACAATAATCGCCGCAGCGGACTGCACCGGTCATGGGGTGCCTGGCGCCTTCATGAGCATGCTCGGACATGCCTTCCTTGAAGAAATAGTGAATACCAGGGAGATCCGCGATGCTGCGGGTATACTCAACATCCTCCGCGATGAGATAATAAATACCCTGCGGCAGAAGGGCAGTGCAGGTGAGGCACGAGACGGCATGGACATATCCCTCGTAATGCTCGACATTAACCGCGGCAGTCTGGATTATGCCGGGGCCAATAATCCGCTCTACCTGGTAAGGGACGGGAAGCTGCTGAAATATATGCCCGACCGCATGCCCATAGGAATACACTTCATCTCATATACGCCATTTACCAACAAGGTTGTGGAATTAAGGAAGGGAGACTGCCTTTACCTGTTCTCCGACGGATATGCCGACCAGTTCGGAGGGCCGAAAGGCAGAAAATACATGTACAAACCCTTCCAGGAACTTCTACTTAAAAACTCCTCAAAACCAATGACGGAGCAGAAGGAAATACTCGATTCTGAATTCATGGAATGGATGGAAGGTTATGAACAGGTGGATGATGTTTTAGTTTTAGGAATAAGGATTTAAGGATTGCTTCGTCGCTTCGCTCCTCGCAATGACAGTACATATTATATAATCTGTAGCAAACGAAGATTCCAACCGAAGCATGGGGACGGCAATCAACCCCAAACGGCCCAGTATCAGGTCTATAGCCCCCCTTTAGGGGGGTTGGGGGGTCAGATTATTCGAAGACCGAAGCACCGGGAACCTGCAACCTGAAACATGGAACCTGAAACATATAACCTGAAATGCATCCACAAACCGATAATTCAAATAAGCCGGAAATTAGTCTGATATACACCAGGGATGGTTCACATACGATATATGTTCCTGAACTGGATGAGCATTACCATTCAGTGAACGGTGCCGTGCAGGAATCAAGACATATATTCATCAACTACGGATTTCATTTCTGCACCACAGCGCCGCTTCGCATCTTCGAAGTCGGATTCGGAACGGGACTGAATGCACTGCTTACCGCTGCTGAAGCGTTGAAGGGGACCAGGGAAATTCACTATACGTCTGTTGAAAAATTTCCTCTCGGGAGGGACATCCTGAAGCAGATGAATCACGGAAGTTATGCCGGAACCGACGGCCGGTATCTGTCTGAACTTATTTCAGGGGCACCCTGGGGCGAAAGTCATGGAATATGCCGTAATTTCACTATCAGAAAGATCAACGGCGACCTTGCGACAGACAATTTTGAAGGGACATATGACCTGGTATATTTTGATGCCTTTGGTCCCGACAAACAGCCGGAAATGTGGAGCCCGGAGATTTTCATTAAGATAGCTTCAATGACCGTCAGCGGAGGTATACTCGTGACATATTCAGCCAAAGGACAGGTAAGGAGGAACCTGAGGGATGCCGGCTTCAGCACGGAGCTTCTTCCCGGGCCTCCGGGAAAGAGACATGTGATGAGGGCTGTAAAAATTTAAAAATAACACTAAAAGCTTTTTTACTGTACCCAAAATATTATCTTTGCGGGGAATTTTAACTAAAATAAGTTAACATGAAAATCAAGGGTATAGTTGTTCTGGCTGTTATCGTCACATTGGTTCTGGGATCATGCGCTAAAAATGCAGTTCAGGGCTCGAAAATGAAAACTGAAATGGACTCCATTTCATACGCTATTGGAGTGTTGGAATATATGAACTTAATTAATGCATTAGACAGCATCGATCTTAATCCTATGCTATTTGCAAAAGCTATGTTAGATTCAAAAGATGATAAAACAGAAATGACTGCAGAAGAGGCAAATGCAACAGTAATGGCATATATCAGTAAGCGTGAAGCCGACATGGCGGCGAAGCAGGCTGAAACCAACAAAACACTTTATATGGATTACATAAAGGAAAATGAAAAATTCCTTACCGACAATAAGGCTAAGGCCGGCGTCAATGTCACCGAAAGCGGAATTCAGTACGAGGTGATAAAAATGGGGACAGGTGAAAAGCCGACTGCAAACAGCACTGTCAAGGTGCATTACACAGGTACAACCATCGACGGAACTGTCTTCGATTCCTCTGTGGGAAAAGAACCAGCACAATTTCCCCTGGCAAGCGTTATCCCCGGATGGACTGAAGCTGTTCAGCTCATGCCTGTAGGCTCAAAATTCAAGGTCTACCTTCCTGCTGAACTTGCCTATGGCGCAAATGGTGCCGGCGAAGCCATAAAACCTTTCTCCACCCTTATTTTCGAAATAGAGCTTCTCGACATAGTTGAGTAATGAGAAAAGCTGAGATACATACAGCCAGAGGGCTTATGAAGGTTAACTTCTTTGAGGAGGACGCCCCCGGAACTGTAGATAATTTCGTGAACCTTTCCAGGAAAGGTTTTTACAATGGGCTTGCATTCCATAGGGTCATCCCTGACTTTGTCATCCAGGGTGGCTGCCCGTTCTCGAAGGATATGTCCGATCCGAGGGTTGGGACAGGAGGCCCTGGATACAAAATCAATTGTGAACTTACCGGCGGCAACCAGTATCACGACAAGGGTGTGCTCTCAATGGCCCACGCAGGAAGGAATACCGGAGGCTCACAGTTCTTTATCTGCCATGGCAGGACTAATACAAAGCATCTCGACAGGCAGCACACATGCTTCGGGAAAGTCTATGAAGGTCTTGATATTATTGATAAGATCCGCCAGGGCGACAGGATAGAAAAAATCGTCATCATTGAGGAAGAATAGATATGGCTTTTGAAGTAACAGGAAAAATTATTGACATCCTGCCTGTTAACCAGGTCAGTGACAAGTTCAGAAAGCGTGAGTTTGTCATCGAGAAAAAGGAATCGGGAGGAAGTGCCGTATTTGTAGATTACATCAAGTTCCAGCTTGTGCAGGACAAATGCGACCTCATCAACGAATCTTTTCTCAACGAGGAAGTGAAGATATACTTCAACCTGAAGGGAAACAGATGGGAACGCGACGGCCGTGTTAATTATTTCACAAACCTCGATGCCTGGAAGATTGAGAAAGTATCCTCACAGGGCCGCGAACAGAATGCAGGCCCCGACAAGGTTCTTGAAGATCTTCCTCCCGACATCGAAGAGCTTAGTGACCTCCCGTTCTGAAAAACTACCGAGACTGAAATATTTCAGTCTCTTTTTTTTATGGGCGATGAATTATAAACACTTCAGAATAAATTATCTTACTATGAAGAATTATACAGCATTCCTCTTTTTTCTGTCATCAACACTTATCCAGGCTCAGTTACCGTCAGAACAGGTAATAACCAGTCCGAGGCAGATACAACTGCCATATAACAGGATTATACAACCGACCGGCAATACTATAACCTTCGGGATTCAATCGCTGGAGAACCATGCCCTGGATGCAGCTCTTTCACCCGACGGAAAATGGCTTGCCGTGATGGAGCGTTACAGTATCGTGCTGATAAATACAGCGGTGAACGGAGCTGTCTACAGGCTCCCAAACGAGTCTAACCCGCTTCTGAGAGGA
>JALONU010000044.1 GCA_025454775.1 Bacteroidales bacterium
CCTCTCAGCCAGCGTTGAGCCCTGTCAATCAATTCAATATGTGGGAAAGAAAAGATCAAGCCTGGGTTTGGGTATAAACAAAAAAATTACTTCCGGTCTTCTCCTCTTTTTTTTAAAACCGAATGCTATCAATATCTATCTTCATAACCCGTCCTCCTAAAAACCCGGACGGATACGTTTCTGTCATTCAAGACTACTTTATAACCACCAAGGTTGCATTTTTTACAGCCTTTTTGCAAAACGAATTAAAGATATTAATTATTTGGAGAAATGCCGATTTATTTTGACCACATGGCCGGAACAGGCAACAGGCAATACTTTTTAAAATACAAAACCGGATGTGAGTGTTCATCCGGCTGTATTTATTCTGTTTAGTTTTAGTTAACCCACCCCTAACCCCCCCTGGAGGGGAATCCGTCTCAACGGCCTTCGCCCTTTTACTGCGGTGCCGCTGCGCCGTTTGACAACCAAAGCCTTGGCGAAGGTGGTCTGAGTCGTTGCGCCATTGAGCCGCTGCGCCGTTGTGCCCTTTGTCCTCCGAAGCTTTAGCGAAGGAGGATCAGATCACAAGCATCGCATCACCATAGGTGCCGAAACGATACTTCTCCTTCACAGCAACCTTATATGCATCAAAGCAAAGGTCGTACCCTGCAAAAGCAGCCACCATCATCAGAAGTGTTGAATATGGCAGATGGAAATTGCTGATCATCATGTCAGGGACCTTGAACTCATAGGGCGGAAAAATGAATTTGTTCGTCCATCCGTTGAAAGGCTTAAGATATCCAGTCGTCGAAACTGAGCTCTCCAGCGTTCTTACAACTGTTGTACCCACAGCACAAACCCTGTATTTGTTGTCCTTGGCATCGTTCACAATCTTGGCAGCCTGATCCGAAATGATGATCCTCTCCGAATCAACCTTATGCTTGGTAAGATCTTCAACATCCACACTCCTGAAATTGCCAAGTCCGACATGAAGGGTTATCTCGGCAAATTCAACTCCTATGATCTCAAGCTTCTTCAGCAACTCCCTGCTGAAATGAAGACCCGCAGTGGGAGCTGCAACCGCGCCTTCATGCTTGGCAAAAATGGTCTGGTACCTTTCATTGTCCTCCGGCTCGACAGGCCTGTTGATGAATTTGGGAAGAGGAGTCTCGCCAAGCCCGAACAGCGTCTGCTTGAATTCCTCATAGGTCCCGTCAAAGAGAAATCTCAGTGTCCTTCCCCTGGATGTGGTGTTGTCAATAACTTCAGCGACCAGCAGGTCGTCTTCACCAAAGTACAGCTTGTTCCCTATCCTGATCTTTCTCGCCGGATCTACCAGCACATCCCAGAGACGCTGTTCCTTGTTCAGCTCCCTGAGCAGGAAAACCTCTATTTCCGCACCTGTTTTTTCCTTGTTCCCGTAAAGCCTTGCCGGAAAAACCTTGGTGTTATTGAAAACCAGTACATCCTTTTCATTGAAGTAGTTCACAATATCCTTGAATATCCTGTGCTCGAGCTTCCTCGTCTTCCTGTTGACAACCAGCAGCCTCGCCTCATCCCTGTTCTCAGTCGGATAAAGTGCTATCAGGTCCTGCGGAAGGTTATACCTGAATTGCGATAATTTCATATTTGATTATATATTTCTAATTTTTGAAATCCTTTATACGTATTATTTTCCTGTTTGTTTCAATTCTTCCAGAGAATCATCAAATTTTTCGAGCGAATAGGCATCTTCAAGCCTGAAAGAGCCCGTCTGCGTCCTCTCCAGCGCCGAGAGATAACAGCCACTGCCGAGAGAATTCCCAAAGTCCCGGGCAAAAGACCTTATGTATGTCCCCTTGCTGCACAAAAGCCTGACCCTCATTTCCGGCATGGAAAAATGAAGAATCTCAGCTTTCCTGATGCTTATCCTTACCGGTTTAAGTTCCTTATCTATACCCTTCCTGGCAAACTCATAAGCTCTCTTCCCGTCAATGAACTTTGCAGAATGAAGCGGAGGGATCTGCATCTGCTCTCCATGAAAGCCCTGAAGTGCTTTTTCCGCAAGTTCCCTTGTAATGTGACCGGTTGGAAAATCACCTTCTGTTTCTGTTTCGAGGTCGTACGAAGGTGTAATCATTCCGAAATGCAGCGTTGCTATATATTCCTTGTCAAGGTCCTGAAACTCATTTATCCTTTTTGTGGCTTTTCCCGTGCAGATGATCATCAGTCCTGTGGCAAGCGGATCCAGTGTACCGGCATGGCCGACTTTTATCTTCTTAATACCGAGCCGGCTTCTGATCATTATCCTGACCTTGTTCACGAGGTCGAATGAGGTCCAGTAAAGAGGCTTGTTGAATAAAAGGACCTGTCCTTCTGCAAAGATATTTCCCGGGGTTTCCGTCATGCTATCCCAGAATCATTGCCAGTAATCCTGCTGCCAGGCAGTAGATGGCAAACCAGATAAGCCTGCTTTTTCTGACGAGGGCGATCATCCATCGGCAGGCTAGGTACCCCGAGATAAAAGCCGCCATGAAACCTATAAGTAAGATACCCGTACTTGTGGTTCCCGTCACCGCTTCCCCCGAAATGATCTCCAGCAGATTGGCACCTATGACGGGAACAAGAACCATCAGGAAAGAGAATTTTGCTATTTCATTCCTGCTGTTCCCTATCATCAGTCCTGTTGCAATGGTTGCTCCCGATCTTGATATACCAGGGATAACTGCTATTGCCTGTGCAATGCCTATTACCAGGGCATCCAGGTAACTGATATTTCTTTCTCTTTTCCTTATGAAGTGAGCAAGCGCCAGCAGTATTGCCGTCACAATCAGCATTGATCCCACAAAGATCATGTTCCCGTTGAACAAGGCTTCTACCGGCTCCTTCAGCAGTATCCCGGCAAGTCCTACGGGGATCATCGATACAATGATCTTAAGAACATATGCCGTTTCTTCATTCATCCGGAATTTGATCGTGCCTGCAATAAGGCGGACGATCTCCTTCCAGAATACGGCAAGCGTGCTCAGCACAGTAGCTCCGTGGACGGCCACCGTAAAATAGAAGTTTTCTTCCGGATTGATCCCGAAAAGCGATTTTGCTATTTCTAGATGCCCTGAACTGCTTACCGGTAAGAATTCCGTCAGACCCTGTATCAATCCAAGGATAATTGCTTCGTACCAGGTCACTTCTCCTTAGGCTTTTTCATTATGGCCCAGATCTCAAAGGCGAATCCTGCAAGGACGACTATCGGTGCAAGCGTGATCCTCCTGAAGCTGAACATTTTCTCGTTGAAAACATTCGGATCATCCGATCTTCCCCCCAGCATAAGCAGGAATCCGAGGACTATTATGGCAAATCCTATCGCCAGCAGCCTGTAATTCTCAGGCCCGAGGGCAAAATTCTTTTTTTCCTTGTTTTCGTTCTTTGCGGCCATATCCAGTTAATAATAAAGTTTATCCTCCGGGATGCTTAAATACCTGTTTACCGAAAAATATGTCGATACGATATTAATTACAACTCCTGCAACTATCAGCAAAGCCCCCAGCAGGATCAGGAGATTTGTATTTTCAAAGGTAAACATCGTGAAAAATTCCTTTTCTATAAGATATAGAAGTCCGACAATAAGTATCATTGCTATCAGTGCAGCTATGACTCCGTGAAAGGCACTCTGGACAATAAAGGGTTTTCGTATGAAGGAGCGTGTTGCCCCGACAAGCTGCATGGTTCTTATCAGGAATCGTTTTGAATATACCGAGAGCCTGATAGTATTGTTTATTATCGTCAGGGCTATGATGAAGAGGAAGGCGCTGATGACCAGAAGGAAAATGCTGATCTTCCTGACATTCTCATTTATGAGCCTCAGAAGCGACTCGGGATACAGTACATCCTTCACGAAGGGATACAGGTAAATGTATTTCTCAATTTTCGCCACGCTGTCGGAGTTTGTATAGTTCGACACCAGGTAAACATCTATTGTCGGGGGCAGCGGATTGTCTCCCAGAAAGCTGATAAAATCCTCTCCGAGCTCTTCTTTCATTTTTACAGCCGCTTCTTCCCTCGAAACATACAGTGTCGATTTCACGTAAGGTTTTGCATCAAGGTCTTTCTGGAGCATCCTGATATCTGCTTCTTTAGCCGTATTATCAAGCATCACGGAGAACGACAGGCTCTCCCTGAAATAATCCGAAAGCTCCCTGGCGTTAATAAGCACAAGCCCAAGGATGCCTAGCAGGAACAGCACAAGGGATATGCTTACCACAAGAGTCACATAAGAACTCCTGAGCTTAGCCTTCGATGCACCTGTTTCCGTTTTTTTCATATAACCCACCCCAATCACTCCACTACTGTCATCCAACCGAACTGATCGGGTTCATCACCGCTCTGTATGCCCACAAGCCTGTTATACAGCTTCATGGTTGCGGGACCCGGCTTTCCGTCCCTGCAGTATTCATATATCTTATTCATATCCGGATCAACGATCTTGCCGATAGGGCTTATGACCGCTGCTGTTCCGCAGGCACCTGTTTCCTCGAAAGCGGCCAGCTCCTCTACAGGAACTTTTCTCCTTTCTGTCTTCATGCCTATGCTTCCGGCAAGCTGGATAAGGCTCATGTTGGTAATTGACCCGAGGATTGATTCCGACTTCGGTGTGATATATGTATTTCCCTTTATGCCGAAGAAGTTTGCAGGTCCGCATTCATCAATATACTTCTTCTCCCTGGCGTCGAGGAATATTGTGCTGCCGTATCCGTTTTCCTTTGCTCTGACAAGAGCCCTGAGGCTGGCTGCGTAGTTTCCTCCCACCTTGAATGTTCCTGTACCAAGCGGAGCAGCCCTGTCGACATCCCTGCATATCATCATATTGACAGGCTTGATGCCTCCCTTGAAATAAGGTCCGACCGGAGTTACGAAAACGAGGAATGTATATTCTGAAGCAGGCTTGACTCCTACTTCAGGACCGCTGCCATATAGTAATGGCCTGATATACAGGGTGGCTCCGGAACCGGCAGGTGGTACAAACCTCCTGTTGAGATTCACTGCCTGAAATATCGCTTCCCTGAAAAGTTCAGCAGGCACAACGGCCATTTTTATTCCTTCTGCTGATGAAATAAGCCTTTTTGCATTTTCCTCCCACCTGAACACCCTTATCTTACCGTCCTTCCCCATATAGGCCTTCATGCCTTCGAAGGCTTCCTGTCCATAATGAAGACCCGTTGCCGCAATGTGAATATCGATATATTCGGAAGACGAAACTTCCGGTTTGCCCCATTTGCCATCCTTATAGCGGCACCTGATGTTATAATCCGTTTTAATGTATCCGAAAGGCAGGTTCTTCCAGTCGAGTTGTTCCATGATTTTGCAAATAAACGTGGTAAAAGTACATCATTAAAAATTAATTTCTGACAAAATCCATCAGGAGAGGCTCTGTTCAAGAGCTGCAATCTGGTCTTCGGCACTTACGTTCCTGAGCATCCTGGCTGTTCTTGTGAGGAATCCGTGCTTCTTCAGAAGGGTTTTCTGTATCTCAATCCATTCTTCCCTGGAATGGGTGATCCCGTTCTCAGATTCCTCCCTCAGCAGCTTTTCGGTAAGTTTCAGGTAGTCGACTCTTCCCAGGTAGTCGTATCTTGAATCATGAAGAATGTTGTCGGTATCCGTTTCATACCTGCCCGAAAATGAAATCTGTATCAGCCTCTGAACTTCTGCCATGTGATCCGGGCTGAAGCCATATCCGGGAAGGATTTCTCCGACCATTTTAACTGCTGCCTCGGCAGGCTTTTCATAATCATTTATATAGCCTGTGAACAGGAAAATTGCAGCCAGCTTCAGGTTGACGAAATCTTCATTGTTGATCTTCTCCGCTGTTGCCAGGAGCTCTGCCTGGGCACAAATGTTTTTCACGATCGCTGAATTATGGAAATAAAGATCAGGAGGAGCTTCATCATCAAACATCTTTATCACCAGCTCTTCGATATCCTGGAGCCTTATCATATGCATTTTCAGGAGGAACTTCCTGTTGGGTTTCCCGTCTTCATCCTTTAGCTCCGGGATGATCCCTTTTACAAAGTACATATCCAGTTCACCCTTGTATTTTACGGGCATCTTTCCGCGGTGTTCGCAGATAAAGAAGTCCTTTACGAATTCATATGTCGTTCCGGATATGTTTATCTTGCCCCCCTCTCCCGATGATTCCATCCTGCTTGCAGTATTCACTGTATCGCCCCATATGTCGTATGAAAGTTTCTTGTGACCGACAACCCCTGCTACAACTGTACCAGTATGTATTCCTATCCTGATATCCCAGTACTTCATCCCCTCAAGCTCCGAGGTCTCCTTCACCCTGTTCATATAAGCCTGCATTTCAAGGGCAGCAAGTACGACTTCCACGGGATTCGTGCGGTTTTTCTCAGGAATACCCCCGGCACACATGTACGCATCTCCTATGGTCTTGATCTTTTCAATCCCGAGTCTCTCCACAACTGAGTCGAAATAAAAGAAGAATTTGTCGAGTTCATCGATAAGGGTCTCGGGATTTGTTTCTTCGGCGATCTTCGTAAATCCCTGGATGTCGGAAAACAGGACAGTTACAAAATTATACTTGATCTTGGCGGCTTTCCCCTTTTCCATTATTTCACTGGCTGTTGTTTTAGGAAGAACATTTGCCAGCAGGTTATCCGATTTCTCCTTTTCAATAATAAGGTCTTCAGTCCTTTTGTTGATTATCTGTTCAAGCATGTGCTGGGTCCTGGCAAAGCGCAGTCTCTGAAAGGCAAACCAGAACCATAGCAGGAGCATGGCTGCTGCAATGTACAATATGATCGCGATTGTTGAGAAGTACCAGAGCGGAAGCACCCTGAAATAAAAAAGCATAACCTCCCCGGTGGTCTCGCCCGTATAGTATCTCACATTGAAAAAGTATCTCCCGGGAGGCAGGTTGGTGTATTCCTTGTAGCCAAGTTCATGCCAGTCGCTCCATTTGGTATCGTAACCGTCGAGATAATACTGGTAAACAGTCGACTCCGACCCTACAATGTCAAAAGCAATGTTGTGATGCCTGAAATCTATGATCATTTCCCTCAGCGGCATCCCATCTGCGTTCAGTACTGAATCGCCGTTGATAATAACCCTCTTCAGCAGCGGTTCTCCCTCGTTAGCCTGCGAGACACCGGCCTTCAGGGAGCCGGCAATGGTGAACAGAACAAGAAACAGTAATAGATTATTTGATTTTCTGTAAGCTAACATCCACTGACGGAATAATCGTTTTCAAATGTAGCACAATATCAATATGCTTCAAAAGGAAAGATCAATTTTCCTATTTTTGCACACAATATGAAACGATGTCATGGTTCAGTTAGTCTTTGCAACAAATAACATACACAAGCTGAGGGAGATCAATCATATCCTGGGTGACAGTTTCAGCCTCCTGAGCCTTAAGGATATCGGCATGGAGATTGACATTCCCGAAAATGAAGCTACCCTGGAAGGGAATGCCATGTATAAGGCAAAGCATATATATGAGCTGACCGCAATGAATGTTTTTGCTGATGACACCGGTCTTGAAATTGATGTGCTGGGCGGTTTGCCCGGAGTGCATTCGGCACGCTTTGCCGGAGAATCAAAAGACTTCAGTGCAAATATCGAAAAAGCACTGGCCATGATGGGAATGGCAGAAAACAGGAATGCAAGATTCAGAACTGTCATTGCACTTATCCTTGACGGAAAGGAATTTCTTTTTGAGGGTGTGTCAGAAGGCCGTATTATAAGCGATAAAAGAGGAAGTGAAGGCTTCGGTTATGATCCGGTTTTCGTTCCGGAAGGCGAAACCCGGACTTTTGCGGAAATGACACTGGCTGAGAAGAACAGGATATCGCACCGGGCACGTGCCTTTGAAAAACTCAGGGAATTCCTTGTCCTCCACGCGGACAAAAGACAATAAAGAGGGCCAATTACTGTTAGTCCCATGATGAGAAGATTAATTCTTATATCATTTCTGCTTTCAGCTTCCGGATTGCTCCGGGCCCAGACTCCCGTTGGAACCTGGTCCGACCATCTCAACTATAATACATCCTGGTCTGTGGCTGCCGGCACAAAGGAGATTTATGCCTCCACAGGCTCTTCAATCCTGGTTTACGACAAACAATTTCAACAGCTCAGGCGCCTCTCCAGGGTCAACGGACTAACTGAAACCGGGATCAGCACTATTGGCTGGTCGGAAGAAACGGGCGTCTATATTATTGCTTACCAGACAACCAATATTGACCTGATCAAGGAAAATAAAATCTATAATATCCCCGACATAAGCAGAAAATATATTCCCGGAAAGAAGAGCATCAATCGTATACGTACGAACGGAAAGTTCGCTTTCCTCGCATGTAGTTTCGGAATAGTTTTGATCGATCTTGCCAGGAACGAGATCAACGACACATGGAAGCCGGGCAACGGAACAGGAACAACCGAAGTAAACGACATTGCTTTTGGCGGGGGAAAAATATACGCTGCAACTGCTTCGGGGTTATTCAGTGCCGACATGTCGGATCCCGGACTTGCATATTTCGGCAACTGGACCCTTGAAAGATCCCTTCCCTCACCCGAGGGAAATTATTCCCATGTGGCATGGGCAGGCAACCGGGTATATGCATGCAGGAGCGGAGAGTCATTTCCGGGAGATTCAGTATATGTAATAGATACCGGGTGCTCCCTTTTCAGATACAATGAGGGAGTGTTCTACAGGTCTTTCGAACCAAACGGGATTGGCTTCATAATCTCTTCAGAATATGCAGTCTATTACTTTGATCCATCAGGAACAATGACAGGGTCTGTTGATAATTACGGCTGGGGAACCCCCGATCCGGCGCAGGCAGTCCATAGTGACGGAATAACCTGGATAGCTGATATCACCCATGGCCTGATAATGAAAACAGGCCAGGATGATTTTACCCGGCTTACCTTACCTGGTCCGGTCTCGGCAGATGCAGTAAGCGTGACCTCCCTGAACGGCAAGACAATAATCTGCGGCGGCTCGGTCGATGTTTCCTGGAACAATATCTGGAAGTCTCTTCAGGTTTCCATAAACGAGTCAAATACCTGGACCCCGATCACCAGCACAACAATCTCCGATCCCCTGAGAGCCATTATCGATCCTTCGGACCTGAACCACTTTTTCGTTTCAACATGGGGAGGAGGGCTCCTTGAATACAGGAACAATCTCCTGGTTAAGCAGTACACTGAAGCCAATTCACCGCTGCAGACGATAATTCCCGGCAAACCCTATGTCAGAATATGCGGAATGGCAATCGACAAATCCGGAAATCTGTGGATTACACAGACCGAGGTTCCGGGAAGCATCAAGGTCCTGAAACCCGACGGGTCATGGATTGTTAATCCGCTAACAGTAAACGTATATTCCGTAGGTGATATAATAATAACTACCGGCGGCATGAAATGGATCGTACTGCCCAGGGGCGACGGGCTGCTTATTCTCGATGATAACGGTACCCCTGATTATTTTGGCGATGACCGTTCGAAGAAAATGGCAGTTACGGACCAGGAGAATAAAATAATCTCAAATGCATTCAGCATCGCTGAAGACCTTGAAGGGAACATCTGGGTTGGCACTGATGAAGGTCCGGTTATATATTATAATCCCTCCCGGATATTTGACAACGATTTAAGGGCCTACCGGATAAAGATACCAAGGAATGACGGCAGCGGCCTCGCTGATTATATGCTTGGAACCGAAACTATAACATCAATCGCTGTTGACGGGGCAAACAGGAAATGGCTGGGTACGGCAAGTTCCGGTGCCTATCTTCTCTCCCCCGACGGGATGCAGCAGCTTATAAACTACAACGAATCCAATTCGCCGCTTTTTTCCAATATTATCAACAGTGTCGCAGTCGACCAGAAATCAGGAAATGTCTGGTTTGCGACCTCCAGGGGAGTGCTGTCGGTGAGGGGAACTGCAACCGAAGGGATGAATTCATTTACCGGCGTTTATGCTTTTCCCAATCCTGTAAGGGATGATTTCACAGGAAATGTTACCATAGCCGGGCTCGTCAGAGACACCCAGGTAGCTATCACGGATATAAGCGGGAACCTTGTCTATAAAACTGTCTCTGAAGGAGGACAGGCCTCCTGGGATCTTACAACCTACAACGGAAAGAGGGTCTCCACAGGAGTGTATGTTGTTTTCTGTGCCAGTCCTGACGGGTCGAAGTCGGCTGTAACTAAAATACTGGTGATAAATTGACCCCCCAACCCCCCTAAAGGGGGGCTATAAACCAGAGTTTTACCCACAACCTAGTTTATGTGGACTTTAAATTCAATCCAATTCCAGTATTCATTGGGTTTTAACCCCCCTTCAGGGGGGCTTGGGGGGCTTAACATTACATCCCCCTACCCTCCCGCCTCAGGCGGGACAGGCTCTTCAAAGGGGGAAAGATTATCCCGTTATTAAACTCTGTATCCTCTCGATCTGCAGCTGCTTATTGACCTCCCTGAGGCTTCTTGCAGTTTTGGTAAAATACTGGTGGCCCGAAATGAACTTCACCTGCAGCTTGTTCCAGTCATTGAGCGATCCCATCTTGTTCTGGGCTTTCAGCTCTTCAAACAGGGTATTTGAAACAGGGATGAAATCGCTGCGGCCCAGGTAGTCGAGATCCGAATCACAGATAATTTCCTCGAGAAGATTTGTTGGTTTCGGCGGCAGCTTGGTTGACATTATGATCGCACATATCCTGTCGATCTGTTCAGAAGAATAGTTGTATGCCGGGAGCATCTCCCGGGCTATCACGGTTCCATGATATTCGTGGTTGTCATAAGCCACAGTATGTCCCACATCATGGAAAAGCCCTGCTGTCTTCAGTATCAGGATCTCCTCATCTGAGCAGCCTTCAGCCCAGCCTATGAGTTCAACTTCGGTAACGACATCCACGGTATGCTTCACATTATGATAGAAGAGAAAAGGAGGAAGCTCGCGTTCAAGCTTGTCGAGAATTATCTCCTGGATGTCGGTGAACTGTATGAGCCCGAACTTTATCCTGAAGGCATCATTGGGAAGTACACCCTTTCCGTCGATCGAAAACTCGGGTTTCAGTCCTTTAACCAGGAACATCTGGAGGTCGTCCTTGTATTTTACCGGAAGCTTGCCGAAATATTCGCAGTCGAAGAACTCCTTAACCAGCTCGTAAGTCATCACCGAGATAAGGATTGATCCCTGCTCAGATACTGCTTCTATCCTGCTTGCTGTGTTGACCGTGTCGCCCTTGATATCGTAGCTTATCTTCTTTTTCCCTGATATTGATGCTGTTACCGGACCGGTATGGATTCCGATCTTCAATTCCCATATCTTATTCCCGGGGCCACGCTTTACTGTTTCATAATTGTTAAGGTAGTTCCTCATCTCCATGGCGGCCATCACAACGTCGACGGGATTAGTGATGTTCTTGTCAGGGATCCCGCCGGCACACATGAAGGTGTCGCCGATGGTCTTTATCTTTTCTATCTTATACCTGGCGACTATGGCATCGAATTCAATCAGTATCTCATCCAGCTCATCCATAATAGCTGTCGAATCCATTCCCTCGACAAGCTTTGAAAAGCCGTGTATGTCGGCAAAGAGAACCGTCGCCATGTTGAACCTGAGCGATCTCTCCTGTTTTTCCGGATCGGCAGCTGCTTTAACCGTTCCCGAAGAATCCTTAAGCTCTTCTATTTCCTTCGAAAGCTTTTCGTTTTGCTTCAGAAGTTTTCTAATCTGATCCTCCAGCTCCTGGTTCTGCTTTGCCAGCTTTGAGATGCGTTTTACAAGCTCTTCGTTGTCGGAAGCGATCATGGCAGCCATATGAATGACAGTAAATATAGCAATTACTTATACAGACACCAACTGCCTTAAATACCATTTTGTTGTATTTTTGAACAAAATCCGGCTGATGCTCGAAAAAACCAAAGGCATAATACTCCAGCAGATAAAATACTCCGATTCGGGTATCGTGGCCTGGCTTTATACTCGGAACTTCGGACGACAGTCTTTTATAATTAAGGGCCTGCGCAACAAGAAGTCAGGTAAGCACATTGTTTTCTTCCAGCCAATGTCAGTCCTCGATATAGTAGTTTATTACAAGGATTCCAGGGCAATGCAGACTATAAAGGAATTTTCTGTTTCCTATGCTCCTTCGGATATTTACCTGAACGTGAGGAAAAGCAGTGTGGCCATCTTCCTCGGCGAGGTTCTTGCCTCAGTCCTAAAGGAGGAGACTCCCAATAAGGAACTTTTTGATTTCATGGAAAGATCCGTGATATACTTCGACAGGAGCAGCGACAACTATGCAAATTTCCATATAGCCTTCCTGGCAGGCCTGAGCAGTTTCCTGGGTTTTGAACCAGGATTGAGAAACAGCAGCAGGGAGAAATATTTCGACCTGCTAAACGGATCTTTCGTCCCTTCCATCCCCAACCACGGGAATTATGCCGGGGAAGAAATATCGGAGATCCTGGCCGCTTTCTTTTCAACATCCTACGAGAATATCTGCAGAATAAGCCTTACAGGAGCCCTCAGGAATGATGTACTTGACGTCCTTGTAAAATATTACTCCATTCACCTTCCGGGACTAAAGAAGATCCGGTCTCTTGAAGTGCTGAAAGAAGTTTTCGGCTGAGAAGGTACAGGCAGTCCAATTTTATTATCTTTATCGCCTCATCATCCAACTGATGCCGATCATATCTGCCGCCCTCAGAACGCTGAATGCCCGCCGCCTTAGCCAGATAGCACATTTCAGGAAATATCCTTCTGAAACCCAGGCCGCTGTTCTCAGCGGACTTCTGCATAAGGCGCGTGAAACGGAATGGGGTAAAAAGCATGGCTATGATTCAATTTCCGGTGAAAAGGATTTCCGTTCAAGAGTCTCTGTTCAGACGTATGAGGATTTCATTCCCTGGGTGGAGCGTCTGAAGAAGGGAGAATCCGACATTTTATGGCCGGGCAGGATAAGGTGGTTTGCGAAATCATCAGGCACCACTTCTGCAAGGAGCAAATTCATCCCGGTCACAAAAGAATCATTGGAGGATTGTCATTACAGGGGTTCCAGGGATTGTCTCGCCATATATGCAGAAAATTATCCTTCAACAAGGATCTTCCCCGGGAAGGCTCTCATCCTCGGAGGAAGCCACAGGATAAGTAGCAACGGAGGCCACGCCCTGATCGGAGATCTTTCTGCCATACTTATCGAAAACACACCGGCATGGTTCAACATTGTGAGAACTCCGAAAAAAGAAATTGTCCTGCTTGAGGATTTTGAGAAGAAACTGGAACTCATTACAAAATCCACGGTAAATGAAAATGTGACCAGCCTCTCAGGCGTCCCCTCGTGGTTTCTTACTCTCATAAAATACATCCTGAATTACACAGGCAGATCAAACCTTGCAGATGTGTGGCCGAACCTGGAGGTGTTCTTTCACGGTGGAATAAGCTTCACTCCCTACCGCGGGCTGTACAGGGAACTCATAAGGAGTGAGAAAATGCATTACATGGAGACTTATAATGCCTCCGAAGGTTTCTTTGGCATCCAGGATGATCCTTCATCGCCCGACCTTCTTCTGATGCTCGACTACGGGATATATTATGAATTCATCCCTGCCGACAGGGTCCATAGTCCCTCCCCTCCCGTCTTTTCAATCGGTGAAGTTGAAAAAGGAGTCAACTACGCCATCGTGATATCCGCAAACTCCGGACTATGGAGATATATGATCGGGGATACCGTGATCTTTACTTCGCTGAATCCCCATAAATTCCGGATATCGGGGAGAACCTGCCACTACATAAATGCCTTCGGTGAGGAAGTGATCGTCGATAATGCCGATAAGGCTCTTGATCATGCCTGCAGGGCAACAGGAGCAATAATCTCGGATTATACTGCAGGACCTGTATTCATGGGCGCTTCATCAAAAGGGACCCATGAATGGCTGATAGAATTTGAAAAGGAACCTTCCGACCTGAAGAAGTTTACAGAGGCTCTTGATGAAAATCTTAAGAATATCAATTCCGATTATGAAGCAAAACGCTTCAGGGATATCAACCTTGTAATGCCCATTGTCAGGCCGCTGCCGCGGGGAAGCTTCAATGCCTGGCTGAAATCCAAAAACAAGCTGGGGGGACAGAATAAAGTGCCCAGGCTTTCGAACAACAGGGAGTATATTGAGGAAATGTATATTGTGGCAGGAATAACCGGAAGTGCCTGAAGTGCCTAAAGTGACTAGAGTACTTAAAGTACATTCCGAACTTTTTTATAATTTTATGAAATAATTCACTTTCACTATGCACATAGCAATCGCAGGGAATATAGGATCCGGAAAAACGACCCTGGCAGGGCTTCTGGCCAAACATTACGGGTGGACGCCGCATTACGAGGATGTCGACGATAATCCTTACCTGAACGACTTCTATGAGGATATGCTCCGCTGGTCCTTCAACCTGCAGATTTACTTCCTCAACTCCCGGTTCAGTCAGATAATCGAGATCAAGAAATCGAGCAAGACCATCGTACAGGACCGGACCATTTATGAAGATGCATACATATTTGCACCGAACCTTCATTCTATGGGTCTCATGTCAACGAGAGACTTTGAGAACTATTCAATGCTCTTTAAGATGATGAGCTCTCTGGTGGAACCTCCTGACCTTCTGCTTTACCTGAGAGCTTCGGTCCCGACACTTGTCAACCAGATCCAGAAACGGGGCCGCGAATATGAAAGCTCCATCCGGCTCGATTACCTTAAAAGGCTGAACGAGAGATATGAGGCGTGGATCGAAACCTATAACCTTGGGAAACTCCTTATCGTTGAAGCCGATCATTACAACTTCCCGAACAACAAGGACCATCTCAGCGAGGTAATCGACAAAATCAACGCCGAACTTCACGGCCTGTTCTGATTGTGCCCGAAACTGACCAGCCTTTTACTGAGATTTTACTCTCATCCCCGGCAATAAAGATGAGATCTTTACATTTTACAAATTAAATTCCCTAAACATGAAATCAAATAGGTATTCAACATGCCTGCTTGCAATACTCCTTATCCCGTCATGGTTATGGTCGCAGGATCTAAATCAGCCGGCACCGATGGATCCCGAAATAAGGACAGGGAAGCTTTCCAACGGGCTTACTTACTTTATCCGTCATAATAAGGAACCTGAAAAAAGAGCCAGTTTCTATATTATCCAGAATGTAGGGGCAACGCTGGAAAATGATGATCAGAACGGTCTTGCACATTTTCTTGAACATATGGCTTTCAATGGAACCGAACATTTCCCGGGGAAAGCTATAATCAGCGGACTCGAAAAGCATGGAGTTGCATTTGGTGCCAATATAAACGCATTTACATCATTCGACGAAACCGTTTACCAGCTTACCAACGTCCCTGTTGACAAAAGACCCGACCTCATTGATACCTGCCTTCTTATTCTGCACGACTGGTCAGATTTCATTAAGCTGGAAGATAAGGAAGTTGACCTTGAGAGACGGGTTATACTGGAAGAATGGAGGCAGGGCCAGGATGCAAGTACAAGAATGTTCTTCGGCAAGATCCTGCCTGTCGTTCTTAAAGGCTCCAGATATGCTGTCAGGGATATAATAGGTGACCCGGAAATAATAAAATCATTCCCTTACAGTACCTTGCGGGATTATTACCATGAATGGTACCGGACAGACCTTCAGGCTATTGCAGTGGTAGGCGATATTGATGTCGATGAAGTTGAAGCGAAGATAAAAGCCCTGTTTTCTAGACTGGAACCTGTGGAAAACGCACCGGAAAGAAAGTTCTCAGAGGTTCCATATCATCAGGAGACGTACTTTGTTCTGGCCACCGACAAGGAGTCTCCCTCAACTTCAGTTTCAGTAGTCAGGCTCCATGAAAATGTGCCGCCCGAAAAAAGAAATCTTGATTACCTCCGGAACAGCCAGGTCATCTCTCTTATGAACTCCATGATGAATGTAAGGATCAATGAACTGCTTCAGAAAGGTAATCCTCCCTTTGTCCAGGGATCAGTCGGCTTTGGAGGGTATTATCCCAGGAAATATGACGCATTCGTAATAAGCGCCTCGGCCCGTCAGAACGAGGAAGCCCTGGCACTAGAGGCAATCTATACTGAAGCTGAAAGAGCAAAAAGGTTCGGCTTCGGAAAAGCAGAACTCGACAGGGCAAAAGCCAGAACACTCGTAAACCTGGAGAACACCTTCAAACAGAAAGACAAGATCTCCAACGACACTTACGCAAGCTGGATACAGAATCATTTTCTTACAGGCGAACCACTGACTTCAGCAGACTTCGACCTCGAATTTTTCAGGCAGATCCAGGATGGCATAACCGCGGAGGAAGTGTCGGCAAAATTCCGGGAGCTGATGCTTGAAGACAACAGGACGATCATCGTACAGGGTATCGAAGGCGATGATATTAAACACCTTACCGAACCGGAGGCATTGGACATTATCAACAGGGTTAAAAATGCGAACCTGACACCTTATGAAGACAAGGTCCTTCGTGAATCTCTTGTCAACGAGGAGCTTAAAGGATCACCAATCATAAATACAGTCACTCTGTCCCAGTTCGGTGCTGTGGAATGGACCCTTGCCAACAATGCAAAGGTCATTTTCCGCAAAGCCGATTTCGAAAAAGACAACGTTGCGATTACAGGGTTCAGCTTCGGCGGCATATCCAGGCTTGAAGATGATCAGGTTCTGGCTGCCAATCTGATGCCGTCATTAGTATCGGCTTACGGCGCCGGTGAATTTGACAACCCGACACTCCAGAAAATGCTCTCAGGGAAAAAAGCCACCGTCCAGGTTTCTCTCACAGAGGTGAACGAAGTAATAGCCGGTAGCTCCACGCCAAAGGATTTTGAGGTGATGATGCAGTTATTGTACCTCCGCTTGGCCAGGCCGCGCTTCGACGAGGAGGCTCATAATGCAATGATCACAAGGCTGTCAGCACTTATAGGCAACCAGGAAAAAACACCGGAAAAGATCAAGAGCGATAGTATCTCTCTTATCACAACCGACTACCATCCCAGGACGCCCATCTACTCTAAGGAAGCTGTAGGAAAGATCTCCCTTGAACAGATCAGGAATATATATACAGACAGGTTCAGTGGTGCTGATGAATTCACTTTTGTAATAGTAGGGAATATTGAAAAAGAAGAAGTCGCACCGCTGGTTGAAAAGTATATCGGATCCATCCCGGCATCAAACCGCAGTGAAACATGGACCGACAGGAAAGTTGATCAGCCTGAAGGGACAGTCAGGAAAGACATTCCGCTGACATTAACTGTTCCCAAGTCAACGGTTTTCATTTCATTTTCAAAAGATCTGAAATATACCCCGTATAATTATATTGGTCTTTCGGTTATCTCGGGGATCATGGATATAATTTATACTGAAAAGATAAGAGAAAATGAGGGCGGTACGTATAGTGTGATTGTTTCCTTTTCCTCACAGAAAAGGCCTTTCGAAAAAGGAGAAGGAATGATCACATTCGACTGCGATCCTGCCAGGGCAGCTGACCTTAAAGCAATCGTGTACAAAGAACTTGATAACCTGGTGAAGAACGGGCCCGGAAACGAAAACCTGGAGAAAACCGTCCTGAACATGCTTAAGACCAGGGAGGAGAGTAAGAAGCATAATTCCTACTGGAGCAGCACCATATCAAGATATTATAATTACGGCATTAATTCCGACGATCCTAAGAATTATGAAGATATACTTAAATCCTATACAGCAAAGGATATTAAGAAAATTGCCGTAAAGATGTTCAGCAAAGCCGATGTTGTTGATCTTATCTTCGAGCCGGCAGAATGAGCAATTTATATTTTTTTAATAAATCACTTTAATTACGATACAATATTATATTTACCTTTCGGAGCATTAAAAAAGATCAGGGAAATGAGCTCAACACGCAGAAAATTCATAAAAACATCATCTGTCCTGGCAGCAGGATCCGTTCTTTCTATCGAAGCTCTGTCAAAAGCCTGCACTGCTGTCGCCCCGTCCGATAAAGTGAGAGTCGGGCTTGTAGGAGGAAACAGCATGGGATGGAGCGATCTGGAATCTTTCCTTAAAAATCCCGACGTGGAGTGTGTCGCCATTTGCGACGTCGACCGGAATGTCCTGAACAGAAGAGCTGATAATGTTGTCAAGCTGGGGAAGCCTGTTCCAAAGCTGTATGTCAATTACCAGAAGATGCTCGAGAACAAGGATATCGATGC
>JALONU010000200.1 GCA_025454775.1 Bacteroidales bacterium
GGGAGTGACTGGAGGACGAACCGTTAGGCAACATGAACTCATCCCCCAACCCCCTTCTCTGGAAACCAAAGAAGGGGGCAATAATGTAATTTGATACATTCCCCCTCTTTGCCTCAGCAGAGAGGGGGAAAAGAAGGGGGTGAGTACATGAAAATTTAAACAGATAGTATGACAAAGAGACTAACAATCATCATTCTCCTGGCTTCCCAGGTTCTTTCTGCCCAGCAGATCACGAACTGGAAGTTTTCGTTCGGCCCTGCGAAGGAGATCCCGGGGTATATAAAAGTCGATCCGGCACGGAAATATACTCCAGAAAACACATATGGATTCGATTTCGGGACAATACCATTCGCGATCGACCGGCTCGAAAAGAATCCCCTGAGAAGCGGATTCATCACAGGCGACAAGCCCTTCTTCTTTTCGATTGCGCTCCCCGAAGGCAATTATAATGTAACGATCACCTTCGGAGACATGAAGGAGTCGTCCCAGAGCACCGTGAGAGTGGAGTCGAGAAGGCTTCTTTTCGAGAAGGTAAAGACCCTTCCCGGCAAGTTCACCAGGCTGGAGGCGACCGTTAATATAAGAGTACCACGGATCGGAGAAACAGGCGAGGAAGTGAAGAGGAAACCCAGGGAGATGAACAAGCTCGACTGGGACGAAAAGCTTACGTTTGAATTCTCCGACAGGAGGCCTTGCATTTGCGCTCTCGAGATAGAAAGAGTACCGGATGCCGTTACAGTTTTCCTTGCCGGAAACTCAACCGTAGTTGACCAGGATGACGACCCGTGGGCTTCATGGGGGCAGATGTTTCCCCGATTCCTGACGGCCGGTGTTGCTGTTTCCAACCACGCAGAATCGGGGCTGTCACTGGGAAGCTTTCTTTCGTCGAACAGGCTGAAGAAGGTCCTGAACATGATGAAGCCCGGAGATTACCTTTTCATCGAATTCGGACATAATGATCAGAAGGAGAAAGGTCAGGAAGACGGAGCCTTCAAATCGTACTCGGAGAGAATGCGTCTCTTTGTGAAGGAATTCAGGAATAAGGGCGGAATTCCTGTTATCGTTTCCCCGGCAAACAGGCGTTCCTTCGGCGATGACGGGAAAATAACGAACTCTCTCGGAGACTATCCCGAGGCAGCAAGGCAGGTGGCGAAAGAGCTCAATGTACCTTTCATCGATCTCAACGCGATGACAAAAACATTGTATGAATCGCTTGGACCGGAAAGATCAAAAAACCTGTTTGTGATTTATCCTGCAAATACTTTCCCTGACCAGAAAGAGGCCCTTAACGATAATACTCATTTCAATTCCTACGGGGCATACCAGCTGGCTAAATGTGTTATTGAAGGTATGAAGGATAATAAACTCGGATTAAGGAAGTATTTGATAAAGGGCCGGCCGGCTTACGATCTGGCAAAGCCCGACAGGTTTGAGGATTTCAGCCTTCCGCTGAGTCCCAGGTCGCCTGTGAGTATTTCAACAAACTAACCTCTGTGGTCCTCTCCCGCCTAAGGCGGGACAAGCTGTGCTTCTCAGTGGATCTCTGTGTAACAAGAAAATAGAAGAACTTACACGGAGTCCCGAGTACTCGGGACGGAGAACCACGAAGAACCACAGAGAAAAGAAGATATTATGAAGAAATTTATTTATTGCACGTTGCTGCTTATGTGTGTGCAGACCATGGCAGAGGCATCTGAGAATGCAAAACAGGTCGTCTACCTTTCAGGAAAGGGATATCTGAACACAAAAACCTGGGATTTCTACTGCACCGATGGAAGGAAAAGCGGTTACTGGACAACCATCGAGGTTCCTTCCTGCTGGGAGCAGCAGGGCTTCGGAAATTATGAGTACGGCAGGAACAATGTTTCCTTCGGACCCGGATACAAGTATGCGTCTGAAAAGGGGATGTACAAATACAGCTTCTTTGCACCCCAGGGATGGAGAGAAAAGAAGGTCAGGATTGTCTTTGAAGGGGCAATGACTGACACAGAGGTAAAGATAAACGGGAAATCGGCCGGTGAAAAGCACCAGGGAGGCTTCTACAGGTTTGCCTATGATATTACGGACAAGCTTGTATTCGGGACAACCAATCTTCTGGAAGTGACTGTCAGCAAGCTCTCTTCTGACGAATCTGTCAACAGGGCTGAAAGGTATGGCGACTACTGGAACTTCGGAGGGATATACAGGCCTGTGTGGCTGGAAGTATTTCCCGTTGAACACATAAGCAGGGTGGCAATAAATGCTAAAGCCGACGGTAATTTTGAGATGGATGTCTTTCCTCAGAACCTTACAGGAAAAAGAAATATCCTTGCAGAGATCTTTGATGCACAGGGTAAAAAGGTAGCTTCCTTTTCAGGTACGATCATGCCGAAGGATTCGCTGGTGACAGTGAAAGGCAAGGCTGATAATCCCAAATTGTGGACAAGTGAAACACCTGACCTCTATACTGTGAAATATACCCTCTCCTCGAGCCTGAAAAAGATCTTCGAAGGAACTGAGAAATTCGGGTTCAGGACCATCGAGGTAAGACACGGCGACGGGATTTACCTGAATGGTGTGAAGATCAAGATGAAAGGCGTCAACCGTCACTGTTTCTGGCCGGAGAGTGGAAGAACCCTGAACTATGACCTGTGCCTGAAGGATGCTCTGCTCATAAAGGAAATGAACATGAATGCCGTAAGGTGCTCACACTATCCTCCCGATGTTGAATTCCTTGATATCTGCGATTCGCTGGGCATATATGTGCTTGATGAAATAGCAGGATGGCAGCGATGGTATGACACACCTGTCGGGAAGAAGATCGTCAGGGAGACTGTTATACGCGATGTGAATCACCCATCGGTTCTCTTCTGGGACAACGGCAACGAAGGCGGTACCAACAAGGAACTCGACAAAGAATTCCTGATATATGATCCTCAGAAAAGGGACGTTCTTCATCCTCACCACCGTCCGGGGAATCATTTCAATGGCATCGACTGCAACCACTACGAGAATTATGCAAGCGTTCAGAATATACTGAAAGACAGTCTTATATACATGACCACCGAGTTCCTTCACTGCCAGGATGATGGTGGCGGCGGAGCAGGGCTATACGACTACTGGGAGCTGATGTGGTCGTCGGAAAAGTCTGCCGGAGGATTCCTTTGGGCCATGGTCGACGAAGGCCTCGCAAGAACCGATATGAACGGATTTATTGATACTGATGGTGTAAACGCCCCAGATGGAATGATGGGGCCATACCGCCAGAAGGAAGGCAGTTTCTTCGCTGCAAGGGAGATTTTCAGCCCTGTGCATTTAACCCTTGAAAAGCTTCCGGCCGACTTCAATGGATCTATCCCTGTCGGGAACAGGTTCCATTTCACCAACCTCAGGGATTGCAGGTTTGTCTACAGCCTTGTCAATTTCAGCAAGCCGGGCGATTGGCTTGCCGGACACCGCAGGGAGCTTGATATAACACTCGCCTCCCCCGACCTTAAGCCGGGCGGGAAAGGTGAGATCAGGATCAACCTCCCCACAGGCTGGAGAAATTTCGACGCTCTCATCCTGACAGCATTTGACCCGTTCAAAAGGGAAATTATCTCTCACACCTGGCAGATAAAACCTAACAGTGAGCTGATAAAAAGTTTTGTTTCGCTGACCGGATCCGCAAAGGCTGAAACAACGGTCACCGACACACTGATAACCCTGAAGGCTAACGGAACATCTGTAACACTCAGCAAAAAAACCGGAAAGATCACCAGGGTGATGTACAACAACCGGTCCTTCATAACGTTCGGTAACGGACCTGTGCTGACCAACGGAAAGTATAAGCTCAGGGAAATAAATACTTCCGAAGAAAATGACGCAGCAGTGGCTGTTGCTTCCTATGAGGGTGATATGAAGTCGGCAACATGGACGATGTATCCTTCGGGGTGGCTGAGCCTCGAATATGAATACGAGATGAACGGTCCTTACCAGTATGCAGGTGTGAGCTTCTCATTCCCGGAGAACTTCTTCACAAGGGCCAAATGGCTGGGCGACGGGCCTTACCGCGTCTGGAAGAACAGGCTCCAGGGTGTCAGCATGGACGTGTGGAGCAAGATCTATAACAACACACAGACAGGTGCATATCCCTTCTTCTACCCCGAATTCAAGGGGTACTTCTCGAATTTCACCTGGATGGAAATGAGCACGGCCCTGGGTAAGATACTTTTAGCCACCGAGGACCAGGAACTGTTCCTGAGGCTGTACGATTTCTATGGAATTACAGGGCCTGTATCCTATCCGCTCCTGCCTCCGGGAGATATCTCATTCCTCGACGCTATCCCGGCGCTGGGTTCGAAGCTCGCCATGGGTCTCACAACAGACGCCTCAGTATACGGGCCGGCAGGGAAGATGACGGAGATGAGCGGCGTAAAAAAACATAAATTATGGTTTTATTTTGGTATACCTGGCCCCCAAACCCCCTGAAGGGGGCTTGAATAATGGTACAATTCTGCCTCCTGTCTGTGCTGGCGCGGGTTTGTAACCCGTGCCTGATTACGGGGCACGGATTGCAACAGAGCAAAGGCACGGATTGCAAATCCGCGCCAGCGGGTGGCAGGGGGGGTGAAAGAATCAGAAAATAAATTATAAAATGAAAAAACTACTTATCTACTTTTTGTTCTTTTCGCAGGTTCTGGCAGCCCAGGAGCCGGCATGGCCGGAGATAACTCACACAAACAAGCCCTGGACACGATGGTGGTGGCCCGGAAGCATAGTTAATAAAAAAGACCTGACAGCTGCCATGGAAAAATACAGCAAAGCAGGGCTGGGAGGTATGGAGATAGCTGTGATCTACGGTGTTAAGGGACAGGAGGACAAGTTTATCAACTACCTGTCGCCCAAATGGATGGAGATGCTCACCCATGTGCTATCTGAGGCTGACCGGCTGGATCTCGGCATCGACCTGGCCAATGCTTCCGGATGGCCTTTCGGAGGGCCCTGGGTAACACCACTTGATGCCTGCAGGAATATCAATTACAAGACCTATACCCTGAAAGAGGGTGAAAGGCTGAAGGAAAAGGTAGAATTCTCTCAGATACCGCTGCTGAGACCTGTGGGCCAGAGGCCCGATATGAGCAAGCTTGTCGATCCGATCGGCAAAAACAGAGATCTTCAGCTTTATGCCATAGACCAGATCAGGTTCGGAAAACCGCTTCCTCTGTACATCCTGATGGCATATTCCGATAAAGGACAGGTTATGGACCTGACAGGAAGGGTAAGCGATGGGATGCTCGACTGGAAGGCTTCAGAGGGGAAATGGACACTGTACGCAATCTTCAGCGGTTGGCATGGCAAGATGGTAGAGAGAGCCGGACCGGGC
>JALONU010000201.1 GCA_025454775.1 Bacteroidales bacterium
CGACCGCTCCCCGGCGCAGGAGTCGCGCTGCCCCCCGACGCCGACTCGGGCCTCAAGCGGGCGAGTTCCGCGCGCAGTTTTTCCATCTCGCGCAGATTGCTTTCATAGTCGTACTGCAGATCGAAAAGCGTATCCTCCAGGAGCCGCTTCTCGGCGTTGATATTGTCGATGTACACCTGCACGTGCGGATCGGTACGGCAGCCGCAAAGCAGCAAACAGATCATGGTTTCCGGCAACAATCCACCTGCAGTTCGATCGTACAAGTTCCACGCATCTTTTTGCACTCCTTTTCGTCTCAAACCTGTAAAATCTTGTGTCGTACCCAACTATATCACCAAGGCATACAAGCTCATCACATTTTAACAAGCTTGCAGCCTGAAGGGCTCTCTCAAGCTTCTCCGCATTTTCGTGTATATCAGTGATTATTCCTATTTTCATACCAAAGCCGTGATTAAAGTAAGTCTTTCAATCAGGTGGTTTAAAGATAAGCAATTCCGGGGATGAATGATCCTGGTGAATCAAGTAACACAATACTGCCTTACAAGATCCTCAGCCAGGTTTCACAACAATGAAGAAAGGCGCTTAGTGCGCCTTTCTGTGATCCCGGAGAGACTCGAACTCTCAACCAACAGAACCGGAATCTGTCATTCTATCCATTGAACTACGGGACCAATTGTGTGACAAAATTAACATCAAAAGCCCGGTTTAACAAGAATTTCCTGAAGATTTCATATTTTCGCGGCTCAAAGGAGCCGGCAGACAGAAGACCGAAGACCGAAGCAGGAAAGAAATGGAAACTAAGTTTAAATTTGAGAACCTGACCATATGGCAGAAAGCCATGGATTATGGCGAAATGATTTACAAGTTATCCAAACCATTCCCTAAAGAGGAAATGTTTAATCTCGTTTCACAAATCCGTCGTGCGGCTGACTCTGTTTCCCTGAATATTTCAGAAGGGTCAATTGGCCAGTCTGACCTTGAGCAAAAAAGATTTATGGGGATAGCAATTCGATCCCTGGCCGAAGTTGTTACGTGTTTACATAAATCGTCAAGAAGAAACTATATTTCTGAAAAAGAGTTCTCTGAAGCTTATGATTATGCTTTTTACTTAATGAATATGATGATAGCTTTTAGAAAAAATAAAATAAACTTCCCGTCCGTCCTCGGTCTTCCGTTTTAGATCTTCCGTCTTCGGTCTTCCGTCTTCGGTCTTATAAAAATACTATGGACTACAACTTCACTGAAATAGAAAAAAAGTGGCAAAAATACTGGGAGGATAACCTTACCTTCAGAACACCTGATGATCTGACAAACCCCAAAAAATGCTACATCCTCGACATGTTCCCCTACCCTTCGGGAGCAGGGCTTCATGTAGGCCATCCCGAGGGATATACTGCCACCGACATATACAGCAGGTACAAAAGGATGAAGGGATATAACGTCCTTCACCCGATGGGATGGGATGCCTTCGGCCTCCCTGCCGAACAATATGCCATCCAGACAGGTACCCATCCGTTGGTGACCACCAAAAACAACTGCGATACATTCAGAAGGCAGATAAAGGAACTTGGGCTCAGTTACGACTGGGACAGGGAGATCAACACCACCGATCCGAAATATTTCAGGTGGACCCAGTGGATATTCATAAAACTGTACAACACCTGGTTCGACGAAAAACTTCAGAAGGGAAGACCTGTTGCAGAGCTGGAAATACCGGCCGAAATAAAGAAACTAGGAAGGAAGGAAGCTGCAAAATATGTCGATTCAAAAAGACTTGCATATTACGACAACGCACAGGTATGGTGGTGCCCCAGCTGCCGTATAGTCTGCGCGAATGAAGAAGTCCTCTTCGACGGATCGCACGAAAAGTGCGGCAACAGGGTCGAAAAGAAAAACCTCAAGCAGTGGATGCTCAGGATACCCCTCTACGCCGAAAGGCTTCTTACGGGATTCGACAACCTCGACTGGCCCGAGGGCATCAAGGACATGCAGCGCAACTGGATAGGCCGCTCCACAGGAGCAGAAGTCGATTTTCAGATTGAAGGTCTGGATGAAAAACTCAGGGTCTTCACAACCCGGCCCGATACTCTTTTCGGAGCTACCTACATGGTAATAGCACCCGAGCACTCACTTACCGGAACCATAACCACAGAAGAACACAGGAAAGAGGTTGAAGCTTACATAAAGGCTGCTTCGCTTAAATCCGATCTCGACCGCACCGACCTTGCAAAAGATAAAACAGGTGTATTCACAGGCCGGTATGCGATCAACCCGGTGAACCACAAGAAGATACCAGTATGGGTAGCCGACTATGTCCTCACAGGCTACGGCACAGGAGCTATAATGGCCGTGCCGGCACACGATGAACGCGACTTTGAGTTTGCGCAGAAATTCAGCCTCCCGATCGATTGCATCCAGAACCCTGACGTAGAAGATCCGGATCAGAAGCAAAGGATACTGGCAGGAAAGGAATGCTGGACCGAAGACGGGAAATACATCAATTCATCAAGTGAGGCAACGGGCATAGATATAAACGGACTTAACAAGGAAGCAGGTATCGCAAAGATGATCCGCTGGCTTGAGTCTGAAAGGCTGGGAACGGAGAAGGTCAACTATAAACTACGCGACTGGCTGTTCAGCCGTCAGAGATACTGGGGAGAACCTTTCCCGGTAATCCACTGGGACGACGGAGAAATATCGCTTCTCGACGAGAGTGAACTCCCGCTCGAACTGCCGGATATGGAAAAATACCTTCCGGGTGAATCCGGAGAATCGCCGCTGGCGAACGCAGGTGACTGGCTTTACGTAACCGATAAAACCGGCCGGAAGGGAAGACGCGAAACCAACACCATGCCCCAGTGGGCAGGATCATGCTGGTATTATCTTCGTTATATCGATCCCAAAAATGACAAACAGATCTTTGATCCGGCAAAGGAAAAATACTGGATGCCGGTGGATCTCTATATTGGTGGCGCCGAACATGCAGTCCTACATCTTCTTTACAGCCGATTCTGGCATAAAGTGCTGTTCGACCTTGGTATCGTTTCTACCGATGAGCCTTACATGAAGCTATTCAACCAGGGAATGATACTTGCCTTTGCCTATGAGAACGAAGCCGGTGCAAAAGTTGCCGCCGACCAGGTTGAGGAACGGGACGGGAAGTTCATTAACAGCGAAACAGGTACAGAGGTAAGGCAGATCGTTGCTAAGATGTCGAAGTCACTCAAGAATGTCGTTAATCCCGATGATGTCGTTTCAAGGTACGGGGCTGATTCATTAAGGCTTTACGAGATGTTCATGGGGCCTCTCGACGTTACAAAACCATGGGACGACAAGGGCGTGAAGGGCGTTTTCAACTTCCTCGGGAGAACATTCAGGTTCTTCTCGAATCCTGAAAATATTGTTCAGGGCGAAGAGGACCCTGAGATCCTTAAAGGCCTGCACCAGGCAATCAGGAAGGTGGAAGGCGATATCGAAAACCTGAGATTCAACACTGCGATCTCGGCAATGATGATCTTCCTCAATCTTGCGATGAAAAAAGGGAAAGTCAACGGCAGCACCATAAACACTTTTTCTCTTATACTGTCGCCGTTTGCCCCTCACCTGGCTGAAGAGCTGTGGCAGATGCAGGGCCATTCCGGAACTCTTGCCTATGAACCGTGGCCGGAGGTTAACGAGGAATACCTTAAGGAAGACACCTTCGAGTACCCGGTATCCTTCAATGGAAAGCTTAGATTCAAGGTTTCACTTCCTGTTGACATGGATAAGGATGAGATCGCCAGGATTGTCCTTGCCGATGAAAGAGCACAGAAATGGCTGTCGGCAGGAAAGCTCTCCAATGTTATTGTGGTCCCCAACCGGATAGTGAACATTGTAATCAAAGGATGATGAAGAGGATGCTGTTGCTCAGGGCAAGGATAGTTATCCCTGTAACCCTGCTGATCCTTCCGATGTCATGCAGGTATATTCAAAAGGAGAAGGCCGAAGCTGTCACACCGGTTACAGAGATTGTACAGGATACTACCCTTACCCGAGAGGAACCGGTATTATTGTTCGGGATACCCTCGGAATCCTACAACATCATAACAGGGAATATCAGGAGGAACAGTTTTCTTTCTTCGATACTTCTTGAACACGGAGTTCCGATGCAGGAGATTGACCTGGTAATAAGGAACTCTGATTCCATTTTTGATGTAAGAAAGATCAGGTCTGGGAATCATTACCATCTCTTCTGCGATACCGATTCAATCGGACGGGCGAGGTACCTCGTTTATGAGCATGATCCGACATTAAGCTTCATATTCAGTTTCAACGATTCCCTGAAAATAACTCCATACAGGAAAGAAATAAAGAGATTTATCAGGTTTTCCTCAGGCACCATTGAAACTTCCTTGTGGGAATCGATGATGGCGAAGGGATTTCACCCGGGTCTTGCAGGCGAGCTTTCGGAGATCTTTGCATGGACAGTAGATTTCTTCGGACTTCAGAAAGGAGACAGTTACAAGGTCATCTATGAGGAGCTGTTTATCGACAATGAAAGGCTGGGTACTGAAAGGATTTACGGCGCTCAGTTTGTCTGGGCGGGAGATACGATCACTGCCATACCATTTATCCAGGACGGACGGGAGAGCTTTTTTGATGAAGAGGGAAACAGTCTCAGGAAAGCCTTCCTCAAGGCGCCTCTCAGGTTCTCAAGGATAAGCTCACGCTATTCCTCAAGCAGGATGCACCCGATACTTAGGATCCGCAGGCCTCACCTGGGTGTAGACTATGCAGCGCCTGTGGGAACTCCGGTTCAGGCTATCGGCGACGGAAGGGTAACATTTGCCGGGATCGACGGAGCCAACGGAAGAATAGTGAAGATCACCCACAACAGTGTTTATTCAACCGCATACCTTCATTTAAGCAGTTTCGGGAAAGGGATAGCTGCCGGTGTTCATGTAAAGCAGGGAGATATTATAGGGTACGTGGGCAGCAGCGGGCTTTCCACAGGACCACACCTCGATTTCAGGTTCTATAAGAACGGATCACCTGTAGATCCGCTTGCCGTGGAAGCTCCTCCGGTAGAGCCTGTGGCTGATACCAATATGATCAGGTTTGACAGGAACAGGCTACTTGTCATGAGCCTTCTTTCGACTTTCTAGAGTCCCGGCTGGGTAGCTTCAGCAGCAGCCTTTCAATAACTTCCGGGAAATACCTGTACTCCAGTTCGTGCACCCTGGCTGCAAGGGTGGAGGGCGTATCTGACGGATCGACCCTGCATTTTGCCTGGAAGATTATGCTGCCCTCATCGTAGCATTTATCAACATAATGGATGGTTATCCCCGACTCATTGTCGCCATT
>JALONU010000202.1 GCA_025454775.1 Bacteroidales bacterium
GTTTTCGTGATATAGTGAAGGATAACTGTTGTAGCTGCTCCCAGTAGTACTATCATCATTGCCAGCATGTTAAGGGTCAGTCCTCCTTTTCTGAATGATGAAAAGAAACCGGGCCCGACCTGCATTCCGATGGAAAAAACGAATAGTATCAGTCCGAAATCCCGAATGAACTCCACGACCTCCCTGTTCGCCCTGAATCCGAAATGTCCGGCTGCTATCCCGGCAAACAGAACAAAGGCTATGCCCAGGGAGATCCCGAAAAACTTCACTTTACCCAGAGCAACGCCTGCAGCAATGATAATGCAATATATCAGTATTGTATGTGCAACAGATTCTCCGTAAAGAAGTTCCTTGATCCAGTCCATGTCCAAAGCTTTATGTCAAAAATAGTTCAAAATAAAAGATCATGCAATCGCATAGTAGCTCTGCTATGCATTGGGGGAATAAATAAAACCGGGGGTTCAATAAAAATAAATCCATTAACCGCAAAGACCGCAAAGTCTGAACGCAAAGTTCGCAGAGAAAAAATAACTTTCTGTCTCTCTGCTTCGCGTCCTCTGCGCTGTCTTAGCGCACTTTGCGGTTAAAAGAAATTTTAATGACAATTTTTTCTCCATTTTGAATTTTCATTTTATTCTCCGACATTTAGCAATCAATTTTAATTCTTGAAATTATGCTTTACAGACGCCGCGATTTTATCAAGGTCAGCGGGATCACTGCAGCGGGATCGATTGTGGTTCCGTCGCTTCTGCAATCCTGCAGGGGACCGGCCCTTTCCGGGAGTATAAACAATTATCTCGATCATTTTGAGGTTACTCCTTCCCTTCTCAGGAAGGTAATGGCAGCAGCTATGTCGAAAGGAGGCGATTATGCCGACCTTTACTTTGAACATACCCTGAACAACTACAGTAATCTTGAAGACGGGAAGGTAAACCAGGCATCATCAAATGTTGCATATGGTGTAGGGATAAGGGTCCTTAAAGGCGACCAGACCGGTTATGCATTTACAGAGCAGATCACACCCGAGGCAATGCTGAATGCTGCAAAGACAGCTGCAAGCATAGCCAGCGGAACGGGAAAAGCATCAGACGTAAATATCAGCGAGCTTACGGTACCCAATCTCTACCCGGTAACAACCTCATGGGAAGACACCTCGGTAAAGGAAAAGATACCATTCCTGGAAAGGATGAATGAAAAGGTATTTGCTCTCGATGGCAGTGTCACAAAGGTCAATGCATCTATTGGAGACACCACCTCATACATTCTTTTCCACAATTCCGAAGGGCTAATTGCCTGCGATTACCGGCCGCTCGTCTATATAGCAGCCACCTGCGTAATGGAAAAAGAAGGCCGCACCGAGAACTTTTCCGTTTCGCGCTCTGCAAGGAAAGGATCCGAATTCCTTTCAAATGACCTTGTTGACACTCTTGCTGCTGAAGTCGTCGAAAAGGCTAAGCTTCAGTTCCTGGCAGGCAAGCCCAAGGCAGGTGAAATGGAAGTGGTGATGAGTCCCGGAGAATCTGGTATACTGCTTCACGAAGCGATCGGACATGCTTTTGAAGCCGACTTCAACAGGAAGAAAACATCAATATTCTCCGACAAGCTCAACAAGAAAGTAGCCGAAGACTTCATAACGATCGTAGACGACGGAACTCTTCCCTCAGACCGCGGTTCACTTAATTTTGACGATGAGGGCATCCCTACTGAAAACACAAGGATAGTGACGAACGGCGTCCTGACCAGTTACCTGCACGACAGGATCAGCGCTGCCCATTACAATGTGAAGCCGACCGGCAACGGGCGCAGGCAGAGCTTCAGGTTCATACCAGTGCCCAGGATGAGGTCGACAAGAATGGAGAACGGACCTCACAAGCCCGAGGAAATAATTGCCAGCGTGAAGAACGGCATCTATGTGACCAGCTTCAGCAACGGCCAGGTAAATATCGGCGCCGGCGATTTCACATTCTTTGTCAAAGCCGGATATGTTATAGAAAACGGGAAACTTGCTATGCCAATCAAGGACATAAATATCATCGGCAACGGTCCCCAGGCGCTTGCGGACATTGTTATGGCAGCCGACGACGCAAGACTTGCCGACGGAACGTGGACCTGCGGCAAAGCAGGACAGAGTGTCCCGGTTACGCTTGGCCTGCCTACCGTAAAGATCAAAAAACTGGTGGTTGGAGGTTTGAATGCTTAAAAGAAAAAGAAAACGAACTATGAATACACAGGATAAATACACACTGGCCGACCTGGTGATCGCCCATGCGCTGAAAAACGGGGCTCAGCAGGTTTCGGTTTCAATCGACGAAAGCAGGAACAACAATATTGAGATCCGCGACCAGCAGATCGACAACCTGACGGAATCGAACCGCAGCAGCCTGACAATCAACCTCTACGTTGATAAAAAATATTCTTCCCACTCTACCAACAGGATGAAGAAAGATGAGCTCTTCAAATTCATAGAAGAAGCAATATTTGCCACACGATACCTTGCAGAGGATGAATTCAGGATCCTTCCCGATCCTGCACTTTTTTACAAGGGTGGCGGAGCAGACCTCAATGTACTTGATCCCAAAATAGCGTCGCTGGAAGCTGCAACCAGGATCGATCTTGCCAAAGCTGTTATGGATGAAGCCTATAACAAGGATGAAAGGGTGATCTCCGTAAGCTCAAACTATTCTGACGGGGTCAGTAACAGGGTTTACCTTACAAGCAACGGCTTCAGGGGCGATTTTGCCAGGAGCAGCGTTACACTTTCAGCCTCTGTATCGGTAAAAACCGACCAGGGCAGGCCTCAGGATTACTGGTACGAATCCTCTTTGTTCCTCGATAAGCTGAAGAAGACAGGCATTGGCAAAATGGCACTTGACAGGACTCTCAGGAAGATAGGTCCCAGGAAGATAAGCTCGGGCAAATACAACATGCTCCTCGAGAACAGGGTTGCGGCAAACCTCATGTCGCCTCTGTATAACGCGCTTTCAGGTTATGCGCTTCAGCAGAAGCAGTCGTTCCTCGCAGGTAAAATGGATAAGCCGGTTGCCTCAAAAGTGATGACGGTATGGGACGATCCGACAATACCTTCAGGGCCAGGCTCCCGTCATTTCGACAGTGAAGGATTGGCACTCTCGAAGAGAGCCGTCATCGAGGATGGCATCCTCCGCGGCTACTATATCGACACGTATTACGGAAAGAAACTGGGTATGAGTCCCACTTCAGGAAGTTCTACTAACGTGGTCTTCAGGCTTGGGAACCGTGACCTCGAAGCAATGGTAAGTTCACTGAAGAAGGGTATCCTCGTCACAGGTTTCAACGGCGGGAACTGCAACGGATCCACAGGCGACTTTTCTTATGGGATTGAGGGATATCTCATTGAAAACGGGGCTGTTGTCCATCCAGTGAATGAGATGAACATTTCGGGGAACATGACCCAGATATGGAACAACCTTGTTGAAGCCGGCAATGATATCATCGAAGGAAGTTCGAGCAGGATACCGTCGCTTATGCTCGAAAATATCGACTTCAGCGGCATCTGATATGAAACCGGAATTCAGGACTTTGGAAACACAGGCACCCGGAAGGGTTACCTCGGTAGATTTTTTCCGGGGTCTCACTATGTTTCTTCTTGCAGGTGAAGCAAGCAGGCTTTATGATCATTTTAACGAAGCCGATGGTGCTTTCCTGAAATTCCTGGGCACGCAGCTAAGCCACCATGAATGGCACGGTCTTCACTTCTGGGACCTGATACAGCCATTCTTCATGTTCATTGTAGGCGTGGCAATACCTTTTGCAGTAGCGAACCGGCTCAGGAAGGGCGAAACCATGAAGAAGATCACACTGCATGCTTTCAAACGCTCAGGCCTCCTTCTGTTCCTTGGATGGGCTCTTTACTTCATAGCTGCAGGAAAACTGGTATTCAGGTTCCAGAATGTCCTTGCCCAGCTTTCGGTAACTTACCTGGTGGCTTTCCTGATAATGAACTGGAAAACAAAATACCAGATCCTTTTCACCCTTGTGATCCTTCTTCTCATCGACCTTGCCTATCGCTTCTTTCCAGTGGAAGGCTTTAACCACCCCTGGGTAAACTACGAGAATCTCGGCGCCTGGGTGAACTTCAGGATCGAGGGAGTCAATCACAGGACACCATGGGCAACTCTTAACATTGTATCGACCACGGCACATACCGTATGGGGAGTACTTTGCGGGAAACTTCTCATGAGCAACAAAACTTCAGGAACCAAACTTAAGATGCTGCTGATAGCCGGAGGAGCAGCACTGATTATCGGATACGGCCTGGACCTTCTCAATATCACTCCCATTATCAAGAAGATAGCTACTGCTTCGTTCGTTTTCGCCAGCGGCGGCTGGACCATACTTGCCCTGGCATTCTCCTACTGGCTGATCGATGTAATGAAGCTTTTCAGCAAAGGTTCGAAGTTCTTCATAATAGTAGGCATGAACAGCATCTTCATCTACCTTTTCTTTGAGCTCAGGGGTGCAGAATGGTTTTCAAGAATGGCAAAACCTTTCAGCAACCTTTTATTCTCATGGACAGGAGAGATGGGAGCTGCAATGATCACAAGCCTTCTTGTGTGGGGAATGATGTGGTATATGTGCTGGTGGCTCTATAAGAATAAGTTGTTCATCAAGATATGATTTAATCTTATAACTACTTAACAGATAATATGTGAAATACAAGAGGGTGTCGCGTATGTCAGTTTTAACCGCAAAGGACGCAAAGCCCGCCTGCGCTACCGACTATGCAAAAACTTCATCGTTCAGGGAAAGCTCCGGCGGGTAAATGAACGCAAAGGACGCAAAGTTAAGAGTTTGATAAATGACTCTTTGCGTTATCCCGATAGCTATAGGGACTCTGCGATCTTTGCGGTTAATGGATTTCTTCTTTTAAGACAGCCTTATTTATAACCGGATATTAACTTATTAAACTCATAAAACAACAATTAACATGTTATTATCAACCTGCGGACTTATCTGCGACGAGTGTGAATATTTTAACACTACATGCACAGGATGTAAAAATGTTAAAGGATCAACTTTCTGGGCGGTCGAGATGATGCCCTCAAAAGTATGTCCCCTGTATGACTGTGCCGTGAATCAGCGAGGCTACGGGAGCTGCGGAGATTGC
Organism: Bacteroidales bacterium; assembly: GCA_025454775.1. Classification (GTDB taxonomy): domain Bacteria; phylum Bacteroidota; class Bacteroidia; order Bacteroidales; family VadinHA17; genus LD21. Next base: position 5,147 of record JALONU010000202.1, read on the forward strand.
AAGGAACTGCCATGCAAAATGTTCCTCGAAATGAAGGATCCTGATTCCACCGAAGAGCAGCATAAGGCCTCGATCGTAAGCCGCGTCGAACGACTTAAAAACTGATAGTCCTGGCATATAAACCTGAACAGTAAATGAATCCCTGCAGCCCATGAGAAAAAGTGTGTTG
>JALONU010000045.1 GCA_025454775.1 Bacteroidales bacterium
GCAAAGGAGGTAATGCTTCCGGTTTCAAGATTGAAACGGACCTTTATATCCTGTCCAGCCACCTCCAGTGAGGTTCCTTCAGTCCTCGTCTGAAGAACTGCCGCTTCGCTTATTCCCTTTGCGGCAGGTTCAGTACCTGACGCAAGCAGGAATTGTGCGGTTGCATATACATGATCTGCAGGCACAAGATTCCATTCCTCGGTACGTGTCATCCTTATATTCAGGAAATATTCCGTTGCAGGAGCAGGATCTATTTTCTGCATTGGGATCTTCACAAGTAACTCATTCCCCGGTGCCAGTTCAGGAAATGATATCTTTCCTGACTGAATGACAGAACCATCTGCAGCTATTTCCCAGTCGAAATTAAAAGCTGAGAGGTCGGTGAAATCATATTTGTTACGTATTTTCAGCAGCCCGGTGTTAAGGTCAACAGGCTCAAAACCAACATACTGGTACACTTTTTTGACTTCACTCAGTCCGGGCTTTGGCGTTCTGTCAGGCCAGGTCAGGCCGTTACAGCAGAAGATACCGTCACTTGGCACCCCTTCTTCTCCGAAATCCCCTCCGTAAGCCCAGTATTTTTCACCGTTTTCATTCGATGTGAGGATCCCCTGGTCGACCCAGTCCCAGACGAAAGCTCCCTGAAGTTTCGGATATTTCTCAATAACATCCCAGTAGTCCTGCAGGTTGCCGTTGGAATTGCCCATTGCATGAGTATACTCGCACATTATCAGAGGCCTGTCATTATTCTCGTCTTTTGCATAGTTCTCAATATTCTCTATTCTTGCATACATCGGACAGACGATATCAGTATGCCGTTCAGTAGTGTTCGTGCTCTTCTCAGCGCGTTCATACTGTACCGGGCGTGAAGGATCCCTCTGCTTCGCCCATTTATAATTGTTCAGGAAATTATGCCCGTCGCCCGCTTCATTTCCAAGCGACCAGATAATCACCGAAGGATGGTTCTTATCACGTTCCACCATTGCCTGCATGCGTGCCATGTGGGCAGCGGCCCATTCGGGCTTGTCGGCAAGTGTTACGTCCTTGTCGTAGCCAATCCCGTGTGATTCAATGTTTGCCTCATCGACAAGGTAAAGTCCATACCTGTCGCACATCTCATACCAGAGCTCCTGCTGTGGATAGTGGGAGGTCCTCATGGCATTGATGTTATGGCTTTTCATTACCCTTATATCCTTCAATATCAGGGCTTCATCTATTGTGTGTCCGTTGATGTCGTCATGTTCGTGCATGTTCGTACCCTTCAGGTACACTGCCCTTCCGTTGACAAGCAGCTGCGCATTTTTTATTTCCACTTTTCTGAAACCTATCCGTGAGCTAACGCTTTCGAGGACATTGCCATCCTTTTTAAGGCTTATAACCAGGGAATAGAGGTCAGGTGTTTCTGCCGACCATGTTTTAACCTGCGGGAAGTCCTTCACGAATGTTGTAAGGCTTTTGCCTTCCGAGAAAGTGAGCATCTCTGATGCAGAATATAGTTTCTGCCCGTTATCAAAGAGAGAGGCTTCCACTTCAAAATCACCATCCTGAGCACCGGTGTTGTTCACTTCGACATCGAGGCTGAGTATCCCATCGGTATAGTTTTCAGAGAGATCTCCCTTTGCAAAGAAATCCCTGATATACGTTTTTGGCCTGGCATGCAGGAATACGGATCTTTGTATGCCGCTCATCCTCCAGAAATCCTGGTCTTCGAGATAACTTCCGTCGCACCACCTGTATACTTCAACGGCGATAGAGTTTTTGCCGCTTTTAAGGTATTTTGTTACGTTAAACTCAGCAGGAGTCTTGCTGTCCTGGCTGTATCCGACGAGTTCTCCGTTAATCCACACGTAGAAGGCAGAAGCAACAGCACCGAAATGCAGGAATATTTCCTTGCCTTTCCATCCTCCCGGTACTTTGAAAGTTCTTTTATATGAACCGACTGGATTATAATCATGCTGGATCCTGGGCGGATCCTTTTTATGAGGATATGTGATGTTTACATAAATGGGGACATCATATCCCTTCATCTCCCAGTTGGAGGGAACAGTAATATCGTCCCAATCGCGCGTATCGTAGTTATTCATGAAGAACCAATACGGTCTCTGGTCGGGTGATTTCACCAGGTTGAATTTCCAGGTGCCGTCGAGTGAAAGAACATTCGGCGACGATCCTTTTACAGCCTCAAGGGCAGAAGCCTCATCGCTGTAGCTTATGAGTGTTGCATGCGGAGCCTCCTTGTTCTGTCCGATCATTTCAGGGTTTTCCCAGTCGCGGGGCTCTTTTTCAGTGAAGGCTACTCCCTCATATTTTTTCCTGCATCCAGATACCGTAATCAGAACAAGAAATAAATACAGGAGATAATTCCTGATGTCTGCATTGATTATCCTCATAACATTCAATTATTGAAAGTTTATACCGGTTTATTTTGTATTAAGTTCCGCAGATGCCCATAAATTGCTATGCGAAAGTTCTACAGCTTTTTTAAGGTCGTCCTCTGCCCTTTTTACATCTCCCAGGCCCTTGTAGCCAAGACCCCTGATCGTGTATGCCAGAGAGTTTCTGCTGCTTTCCGTTTCGCGTTCTCCAAATATAGCAAAGAAATCGCCTGTTGTGCCGGTACCGTTTATCTGCCTGTCGCCTTCAGTCACCATGGTATCAAATATCTCCTTTGCCCTGGCGGCATTACCCAGTTTCGCAAAGCTAAGACCCTGATAATAGGTCATATAACCTGATCTCCTGATAGTCTGGTTTGCAGCCAGACGGTAGTGCGATTTTGCCTTTGAGCTATTTTTCAAAGCTTCGTAAGCCTGACCGATATAGTAATTGACCTGTATGTCCCTGTTCCCCGACCGGGCGCTTCCCGCCTCTTCATCAGGTATCTGGGCCTGAAGGAAATGCTCCAGGGCTTTCTTGTAGTTCTTTTCGGCTAAATACTTCTTCCCGAGTGTCAGCTGTGCATCGATAATCACCTCCCTTACCCTTGAGTTCCCTTCCCTGTAGCTGAACTTCTTGCCAGAGAGATACTCTACAGCCTTGTCGGGTTTCCCCGAAAGTGTGAGAACTGTAACCTGACGAACAAAAGCATCATCACGTTTCTGGACAACTTCATTGCTCCCTTCGAAGAGGGCAAGTCTCTTGCCCAGGTCAGTATTTGTCATCTCATACAAGGCATCCAGCTCGCTGTAATAGATCGGTTCATTCCTGTTCAGGGAAACTGCTTTCTCGTAGTTTGATATTGCCTTCGGAAGATCGTTGTAATGACGATGGTAGCCCCAGCCCAGGTTCCTGAATGCAATCGCCATGGAGGCATCAGCCTGAACAGCCTTCTCCCAGGCTTCTATTGCTTTTACCGGCTGTCTGTCAAACAGTATGTTGCCAGTGTAGTACCATGCCTTGCTGTCGCGCGGATTATACTTTAGTGCAGTGTTAAGCACTTTTAGTGTCTCCAGCCTGAACGGGAAGATATAGTCGACCGGCTGAGCAGAGGCAGACTGGAAAAATTTCTGTGCAGCTGCAGTGTTCCCTGCCTTATCCTGGATATAGCCAAGATAATAATCCACAATGGGATTCTTGCCGGTGAATCTTTTAAGAACATCCTCAGCCTCGCCTGAGAGGCCGTCATTAAGGTATCCCACAGCCAGTTCGAGATAGTTCTGGTCGAAGCCTCTCATCCCCATGGAAAGTTCTTTCAGCAGCGACTGTGCTTTTGCCGCATCTCCCGATTCTTTGGCTATCAGGTACATTTCATTACCTATTCTGAAGTCCAAAGGATCAATTACCGGCAGGTTACCGATCGTGGCAAGTGCTCCATTGAAATCGCCGAGTCTTCTCTGCATGGAAGCTTTGAATGCAACAGCCCTGTTGTTCCTGGTGTTTGTGGAAAGGCACTCCTCAATCTGCGACAGTGCTTTCCTGAAGTCTCCCTTCCTGCCCGAGATCTTTGCAAGCTCGAGATATGCTGCCGAATGCCAGGCATAATCCCATGTTGCACGGTAGAGAGTGTCAATGGCTTCATCATACAACTCCAGGGCAGACAGTGTTAATCCCTGGAGGTACAGTGCCTCGCAGGATGAAGGCCGGGTATAATCCCTGGTCTGTCTTGTAAGTGCAGCAGCAAGGTATTTCCTGGCATTGAGGTAGTCGCCATTTTTAAGATAATGGTTGCCGATTGCAATATTTGTCCTGATGTCTCCAGGGTCTCGCCTTAAGGCTTCCATATAATAATCCAAAGGCTTATACCTGGGATTATAGAACTGTTCAATCCTGTTCCCTGTAAGGTAAACCTCTTCAATGGTAGGGATCTCCCCTGGAGCAGGTGGTGTTTTAACGGTTTCGGGGAGCTCTTCGATCCTCTTCTGCTCGATTGGCTGGTACGACAGAAGAACTTCTCCTGTGGTGGTATTGACCATCTCGGTATAAAGTTCTGTCATCTTAAAAGGCTCATCTATTTTCACTGTGACAGTAAATGCCTTTGCTGGCGATATCTCTGTCTCTTTCTGCAGTATCACCTTGTCGCCTTTTTTCAGGGTAATTCTGGCGTTGTTCAGCTTTTGAGTGGAACAATAACCAAGGAATACCGAATTCTTTTCCCTGACCTCCAGGTTCACTGCTCCGTTAAGGTTTGCATTCCTGAATCCCTGGATGTCCTTCACGGGGTACCAGTATTGTTTGAATGTTTTTACTTCGTAGGGTTTTATCCAGGTATAATCAGGTTGGTTGTCGGAAAAGGCGCCCACCATAATTTCAACATAAGGACCGTCTGTCTCCGTGAGCCTTCCTTCCGTTGCCTGGCCTCTCGGGCCCGAGCCCCATTCCCAGAGTTTGGCTCCCTTAACGATGTTATGATCTCCGATGTGGACGGTTCCTGTTTCCCTTCCATGGTCATATCCTCCCATGAAATCCTCCTTAAGATTGTGGGCAAAGAAGGAGTTTGAATTGACAACATTCTTCCACCAGCTTATATCCACACCGCTCGTAAAGTCGACACCAGTATAAACCTCTGTGGATACAGGCCAGCGTGTAAAGCTGTTCTTGGCATGATAAGTGGCAAACTGGACACTCGGAGGGAAAAATACCTGGTAATTCTCGTTTGTATGGGCAGCGACATTAGCCCAGTAAAGGAAGGTATTGGTATACGGTGTCGGATTCATCAGCCTCACTTCTGCCTGAAAGTACGACCTGTCAGGAAATACCGTGATCCCTACCGTCCATCTCATCCTGTGACGGGGTTCTGTTTCTCCGATCCAGATCGTTTTGCTGCCATCGGGATTTTCAGCTAATTTGTAATCCATCGGGAGAAAGGTGGAAGCCCTATGGTGGTGGAATACGCACCATTCTATTCCTCCCGACACCCACGCTCCGGTCATTCCGATGTTTGAAGGCTTCACCACATTATTCTTATAGATGAAGTTGTAATCATTCGATTTATCGGTTGCATAGTAGAGTTTGCCTCCGATTTCAGGTGTGACGCAAAGCTTAATGAACTCATTCTCAAGTATCAGGGCTTTCCATGCCTTTTCAGTCCGTTCAGTGGAAATAACATCGTTAAGAGCCAGGGGATAAACATATTTTGAAGCTCCCTGGTACGACTCATTTCTGAAGAATATCGGATTCCGGTCGCCTGGCTCAACGGCATATGTGGGAAGCACCCATTGCTCCTCCTTTACTGAAACCTGCGAAAGGAGCTCAGGTGTTGATGAAAATATGACCAGTATCAGGGCAAGATACGACAGTACCCTTTTTGAATGTATTTTGTATTTTTTCATGATCAGCAGGTGTGTAGGTTAGAAATTCCAGGGGCTTAAAGGTGTACCAGAATCATTGGCTCTTGGCCTCTGGCTGAAAGGAAGTATTTTACCGGCATGCACTTCATAAAGTCTTTTATGAGTTGCTTTTGCAGCTTCAACGAGTTCCCTGTAAGGACGGTCGGTAACATCGACAAATCCGATATTGTAGTTTTCCCCGTCCATCCTTCCAAGGACCGCTTCATCGCGCCACTGGAACCAGTAGGCTCCCAGGAAGCAGTCGAGGGATGCCGCCTGCTCAACATAATACCTGTAGGCAATACCCCGCTCGGCCTGGTTCATAGCCTGGACAAGTCCTGCGCCAAGACCGTTTGCCGGAACCCCGATATGAAATTCGCCTATGAGAACAGGTCTTCCGGTATACCTGTACACTCTGTCAAGCTGTGAAACCGGTTCATATTCATAAACATTGACACTACAGACATCGAAAATCCTTCCTGTCTTGAGAAGTTCTTCCGATGGCGACCCACCGAAACGGATACCAAGGTTGAGGTGATTGGGATCATATTTTTTAATTGCAGAACAAAGCAGTTCCAGGTATTTCTCGAATGCACCTATGACGAATTTTGCCCTTCTCTCTGGAGTGTCTCCCTGGGCAAGGTATTCTTTAAGCTTTGCCTGAATCGCATTCGCCGGACCTTTGAGTATCATGTCTACAACCTCACCTTCACGCCCGTCCCATGCAGGCTCATTACCAACAAAATATCCCAGAAGGAGAGGATCGTTGCTGACGGGTGTGCACTGTGTTTTGGCAGTCTGATCGACGCTGTTCGCGAACTCTTCGGAATATACATCAGGAAGTCCGAGGTAGTTGGCACCCTGTGTTCTGGGCCAGCGCATCATCATTGTGTAAGGCTTTCCAATCCCTCCGCTTGTCATCCCCCACGATTCGAGCCTTTTTGACATGAGTTGTGCTGCCGGGGTGGGATCCCCTGACGACATCCTGCCGCTGAACCCCACACCTGCCCCATTGCTTCCCATTGAAAGGTAAAGATGCCCGTGCGGATCAACGAACCACCATTTACCATCAATCTGCTCTATCCGGAAGAACCCTGTTGCCTTCCCTTTTGTGTTTTTGTAACCACCATATTCACAGTAATTGAAATCAGCATATGTTCCAAAGGATTTTGCCTCCTCTGCCAGTTCTCTGTCAAGCTGTTCCCTGCTTTTTATTTTTCCGGGCCAGTCTGCATGAGCCCACTGTTTAAACTCATCCAGCACAGGCTGTTTTTCCAGAAACTCTGATCCTTCATCCTTTGTCGAAAGCTTGACGGATCTTATCTCAAGTGAGGGCTTGTCAACAGGATAGGTCATGGCAAATCCTATAGCTTCGATATCCTTCGGCTCCCCGTAAGGGCCCCACACTGACATCCAATAGGAATTGGTCCTCCTGTTATTGGCTGAAGCAAGGTCAGTTCCGGATTGATCTTTCCCGCGGAAGTACTGAATTGGAATTGAGGCTCTCAGCCACACATTCTGGCCAAAAGGCTGGAGCATGATACGGCATGGTGTTGCCCCCTGCCTGTAAATCCAGAGGCTGAACCTCTGCGGTGAGGTGGTCCTCATCTCAATGACCAGATGGGAAAAGCCTGTCCAGTCGGAAGGCAATACTGGGTTAATATCCTTCAGTGAGATCTTATGCTCGCTCAGCACTCCGCTGAAGGTGAATTTGAAATTCTGCTGTGCCATTACATTCGTTTTCAGCAAAAGAAGCAGGCATGAAGAGGCCAGAAAAATCATTGAATTTCGGGTCAGTGTTTTCATATCAGTTGGTTTTAGATAATTAATTGACGAATTCCATTGCGCCTATGTCAGGCAATCCATTGTAAAGAGTATTCCCCCAGAAATCCTTTGATCCGTTTTCGGGAATGATCTTACCTTTATTTATACAGGGAGACCCTGATTTGAGTTTATGATAGTCTGCATTTTTTATTCCATCGCCCACAAATCCCGGGTGTACAAAAAGCGGTTTTGCCGATAATCCGGAAGGATCATTCTTATTAACAGGAATAGGGTAATAGCAATTATTGCTGTATTCGCAATCACCATACTCAGGTTCCAGTGTAAAATTGAAAATATTATTCCAGTATTTATAGGTTTTACTGCTTCCCGGATCAAGAGAACCTGCCGTTTTGTAAAAAACGTTGTTGTACACTTCAGTTAGAGTTTCACTGTTCCTCCACACGACAGACTGCTTGTCTTCAACACTGATATTATATCTGAGAATTGTCTTCATGTAATTGGGAGACGGCCGCAGGTCGGCACAGTTCAGGAAAAAACCTCCTTCATTCTCATGGGTATAGTTATACTGGAAGATGGAAGTTCCACCTGTTCCCCAGTCTGTGTCGAAAGCCTGTCCGTCGCCTATGAACTTCCTGGTCCTGGCAACTTCATTGTACTGGAATATTATCGTGCCATCGTTGTTGTCGCCCCACAGACCGGCAATATAATTTGTTGACTGGTAGTTGCCATTGGCCCCGGCATCCAGTATCTGGTTGTGTTCTATGACAGGATCTATGCAATGTGAAATTATCCCACCGTCGGCCCCGGTTCCTATCACCACATTGTTGGCTACCTTAACGTTTGTGTAATGGGTTTCCAGGTGTCCATCAGCTTCTGAGACAACATAGATCCCTATTGTATTCACATCATGAACAAAGTTCCTTTGAACCAGCACCTCATCATACCTGTTGTCTGCGGAAGATCTTCCCGGATATGTTACCCTGATAGCTGCATTCTTGTACATTCCAACGCGCCTCCTGAAATCTCCGTCTACATGATGTACCTCACAGTCCTGCACAATGATCCTGCGGGTTATGCCCTGAGCTTTTGCCATTACCAGGATCCCGTTTCTCAGCTGTATGTCGGTTGTCGCGTTACGGTTTGTCACATCGAGGTTCGAAACTGTCCAGAAATCAACATCCTTGATAACCACCGTTGCGTATATTCCGTTCCCTTCAATATGAGGCTTGTTACGTATATTACGCGGAAATGAATTGTACCCATACATACTTATAACTACCTGTTTCGACTCATCTCCGGAGCCCTTCGGCTCAAGCTTACCTGTCCAGGAGCAGTTCGCCTTGAACAGGATACTGTCTCCCGGCTTGAAAACCATGGAATTCACTTTGTCGAGAGACTTCCATGCCGAGGAAGGACTGAGTCCGCTGTTATTGTCACTGCCATTCAAGGAGTCGACATAATAATTAGAAGGTCCGGGGGGATCCTTTAAGGTGAAAGCATAAATGACCATAGTGCTGATCGCCAGCAATGCAAGGCATGTTATTCTTAAAGTGGTTTTCATTGGTTAGGTTTTATGGGGTTGAGAAGGAACAATTATTATCAGGACGAAGAAGGTATTAATCTCTAAGAAAGTCGGCTGACGCCCTGTCAATAAGCTTATGGTCGAGCCTCAGTATTGCTTCAGATGCGAGCCTGCCCATCATTTCCCTGTATTTTATTTCCACAAGTATGCTTCTGATCTGTTCGCCCGTCTCTTCAACATCTGTCTCCCTGAAGCCAGCTGTGTTATCATGGTACCGGAGTATCTCTTCATCTGTGACTGCAAGTTCTTTTAGCGAGAGTACGGACCTGAGCTTATTCCTTCTTTCGGCATTCAGGTACTCGTAGTATGTCTTCTCATCATACTCCGCAGGACCGTAAAAAGGAAGGTTCATCTCGGATGCCCTTTTCCTTCTTTCATTTTCCGACTCAAGTTCCTTAATAAAACAAGGATAAGAAATATCGCTTGTAATACCATATTTCCTGAAAAGGCTTTGTTCGGTTTTAATTATTTTTAACTTATCAATAGTTTCTGTCTTCAACATTCCTGAAGGGGTTGTTCCGTCAATGGTTTCCGACCAGAAGGTCCGGCTCATCTGCGATCCGTATTTAACGGAGAAAAATGAATAGATATCTGATCTTAATCCGGCCATTATATGCAGATACTCGGCTTCGGTCACTGGTTCACCGTTTACAGTTAACAGGATCTTTTCATCCCTGGTTTTCCCGTTGCTGCATGAATGGGCTGAAATGACAATTATTGCAGCAGCCAGGACCGTAAGCAGCGATGACTTATTACGGTTGCCAACAGCCAGATCTTGATACCTTTTCATTTTTTTTCAGGATCTTTAAACCTTGTCCGGTACATATTATATCCAATGTCGCGCAAAGCCCTGATTGTTTCCGGATATGGCGTGTCACAGACATCTACGAAGCCGATCTGGTAATTTTCACCATCGGATCTTCCGGTAAAAGGCTGGTCGCCATACTGAAACCAGTGAGTACCCACGATCTGAGGATTGACAAGGGCTTGATCCACATAATATTTATATATGTCCGACCTCTGTTCCTGTGTCCTGACATTCCTCAGACCGGTATGAGGCAATCCCCTGTCGAGTGCTCCGAAATGGAACTCACCTATAATGACCGGTCTGTCTATTGAATACGGAAGAACCAGGTCATCGCAATTGAATCGGTAATAATTAATACTTACTATATCACAGAATTTTGCAGCAGTAGCAATAACGCTATTTATAAGTGTTACATCGGGATAATAGATCCTGTAAAGGTTGAACCTGTTCCCAAGGTAAAGCTTCCCCGGTGCGAGCTTTTTCATTAATTCACTGCATGTTGAGTAGTAAGTTTCAATAATAATACTGTTGAAATCCGCAATGTCCTTACCTGCTGCCGAAGGCAATTCAACCGCATTCATCAGTTCGTCCCACGATCTGTATCTTGTCTTATACAGCCTGTTCAGTTCTCTGATGACAGTGTACCTTCCCTTAAGAAATTCAGCCAACGCCTTTTTTGCAGCCCCGGCGGGTTTTTGTTTCATTACAACATTGGCAAAGTCATCGTAATTGCCCAGGTAGAGTTCATTGTCAATAAAATACCCTATACACCAGCTGTCGTTGAATGTCCTTTCAAGAGTTCTGTTAATACCTGTCTCAAGTGATTGCCGGAACTGAGGATCAAACACATCCGGAAATTTGAATGCTGCTCCGTCGAGTGCCGGAGACCTGTATGAAATATTGGCAGTATAGGGAGTACGGGGTGATTCGGAAAAATAAACCAGTGCATCGGACCAGTTGGCGATTGTATTCATTCCCCACGACCTTAGCCTGCGGTGTATATGCCCGATAGAGTATTTCTGCCAGTCATCACCATATTTCCTCCCCAGGTTAGCAGTGTAAAAATTAAACCTTGTCGACCCTTCAGGTATCCCTGTGAAGTACTTTTCCCTTCCTCCTACCTGGGTGTTTCCTGAACCAAAACCCACACAGTTCACTCCATGAGACCAGAAAAGTTTTCCTTCCGGATCAATAAGCCACCAACTGCCGTTAACTTTTTCCACATAAAAGCTGCCGGTGGCCTTTAGTTTCGGTCCGTCTTCCCATCCCCCGTACTTATCGAAGCTTTTGGGACCCGGAATGATTGCCAGCTCTCTCAGCTCAAAATCCCGGTTCACGACAAGATCTGAATCAGAGTGTACCTTGCCCGGCCACTCACCATGACTGTATTGACCGTATTCATCAATAAACGGAAAGAATCCCTGTTTTGCTGCTATTTCTGCCGGGGTGTAATGAACTCCTTCTGCAACAATTCTCCCAAATTCTATCTGCGCTGGCTTATCGGATACCAGTTCGACATTGAGGGCTTTTACCAATGACGGATCAACAGGATCCCATATATAAAGGTTTCCCCCGGGAATGCCATCCATGTTGGGGAAGAAAGCATTGTTCCTGTCAACCTCATGCAAAAACAATATTTCAAGGTAGTCAGTCTCTCCCGGCTTAAGCACCAATGCACCTGCAACCCATTTTTTATCGTTAAGCCTTACGCTTATCCGGCATTGGGAATTGCCTGTGTTGGCTATCTCCAGGTTAATCCTGGCGCTTTTCGAGAGATCCTGTGAGCCTTCCGGAATGTGGATAGTAAAATCCTTTTCCCCGCTGCCTTGTACCGTCACGCTTAAAATGCCATCGCGGATATCCAAAACGAACTCCTTGTCACAGTCAATGTCTGATAATGAATATTCTGACCATCTTACAATATCCTTCTGTCCGGCAACGGACCCCTCAAAAATCAACAGAAGGATTAAAGGCAGGTATCTCCTCATGTCTTTCATAGATTATTAAGGCATTAAGTTAGTAAATCAAAATCCGCCGGAGTCAGGCAGAGAAAGGACAAAAGGAAGAATTAACTTTTTTTCACAAAAGAACAGGTTTCCGGGTGTGTTGGGAAGACAAAATCTTATTTAAGGAACCTGATATTCTTCACATGGTCATTTATCCTGAACTGAGCATCCGAAATTCCGGTCAGAAGCTTACCTCCGGCACGGCAATTCTTAAATGTTATATTCTCAACTAGGTTATCCGGCGAATATCCGTTGAGGATAAAGGGTTTTGCGCCATTTTCCCAGGATACGTTTTTTATGAGGATCCCGCTAATGTGTCCGGGAGGGTCTGTTCCATAGAGGGTTCCGTCTGTAACAATGAACTCCAGATTCTTGAATTCCACATTTTCTTCTATTCTTATATCCTCGTAATTTATATTTCTCACCCAGGCAGGTCCGTCGCACACAATGCTGAAACCGGAGTGGCCACCAGTCCTCCCTCCTCCCCTTGCATAAAGTATGTCGCAGTTCCTCACGAAGACGTTTGCCACAGGGCTTCCGTTAAGTTCAAAGCCTATCGTGACTCCATCGCTGCAGGCCCATCCTACCATCACATTGTTTGTCACAAAAACGGAATCGACCTTAAGAGCCGGATTGATGGATTTTATTGCAACACAGTCGTCGCGGCACCGCATAAAGCAATCATCAATTGTAAAATTTGTGCATGAAACAGGATTAATCCCGTCAACGGAGTAGATTGCTTCATATCCGAATACCTTAACATTCCTGTAACTGCTTTTGCTGCAGTTTGTAAGAGTGTTGCTCCACCCTGAAGTATTCCGGATAAAGATCCCTTCAACATGAAGGTTTTCGGAGTTAGATATGCGTATCCTTCCCTGCAGCCTCCCCCGTCCGCAGATCTTAACATTCTCGAGGCCCTCCCCCCTGATGTTTGCATAAACCACTGCACCCTTATCGATATAAAGAGTCTGGTTATCCTGAAGTGTGACGGTTCCCGGTGAATGGGCTCCGGGACCAAACCAAATGACTCCTTCAGAATTCTTATCAGGGATGCCAGTTTCAGGAGGATCGGCGAACAGCGCAAGGTGAGGCAGGTCATTTATTTCGATGTAGAGTTTCCCGGGACCGGTGAGTTTAAAAACAAGGTCTTTCCCGATCTTCTGAGCTTTAATTTTTCTGCTCTTCGGTCTGATCAGGAACTCTTTTATCTCCTCCGATGCCGATATCCTTACCGTCACAGTGCCGGAAAAGGAAAATCCGGCCGCGTTCAGGTCTTCCATTTCCCTTCCGCTGTAAAGGTCGTAGCTGAAAGTGTCCAGCTTGCTTCCAACCCGTTCAATCCATACAGGTACTCCGTTCACGCTCAGCTCGAAATCCTTACTCGCTGTAAGACCGGGGGCTTCAGGGTATGGAACGACATTCCCGCCATTGCTGCAGCCTGTAACATTTATCAAAAACAGGACTGATACCGAAAGATGGCCAAGGCACCTGACTGATTTAGACCAGAGATTTAACATAGTTTAAGATTTATCCTGAAAGTTAACAATTATAAAGCTCTATATTTAAATTCACAATAAACTCCAGATCATTTTCATTATTTATTGACAGAATGGTTTTTTGCTCAGAGCTAAAATGCATATAATTAATGGTTTATAACTAACAATCCAATAACTGACAGAATGAAAGAACTTAATGAATTAAGAAGAATTACGGCAGGTGTTGCGCTTGCGCTTTTCCTGGCAGCGCTGCCTTTCAATGCCAGATCACAATCAGCTGTTACGATACAGGAGCTTGATGAAGCAATCCCAACCTATGCGGCCGGACCGCCGGACCCTAATCCCATGTTTTTCTTCGGTAAGCAGTCACAGGGCGCAGAAGGAAGAATCTATCCATATCCCTTATATGATAACCTGACAAACGTAAAAGGATCAAGGACTTATAAAATGGTATACCTTGAAAACGAGTATCTGAAGATTGGTATCATGCCTGAAATCGGAGGCAGGATCTTTTCAGCAGTTGACAAGACCAACAACTACGACTTTATTTACAGGCAGCACGTTGTCAAACCCGCACTGATAGGACTCATCGGAGCCTGGATATCCGGAGGGCTGGAATGGAACATACCGCATCACCACCGGGCCAGCACATTCATTCCCGTACAGTGGAGCAGGGAAGATCATGCCGACGGCAGCAAGACAGTCTGGATCGGCGAACTTGAGGTCCGCCACCGCATGAGGTGGGCCGTTGGCTACACGCTGAGACCCGGAAGCTCGGTGCTTGAATGTTCTCTCCGTATTGTCAACAGAACTCCTGTCGTAAATACAATGCTCTGCTTTGCCAACATAGCAGTTCATACTAACGAGAACTACCAGGTGATATTTCCGCCAAGGACGCAGTGGTCTACCGGCCATAGCAAAAGAAGCTACAATACCTGGCCGGTGGTAAACGGAACCGATGTAAGCTGGTACAAGAACAACAGAAGCTCCGCATCGTGGTTTGCAGTAAATTATGAAGATGATTTCGTTGCCGGCTACGACTATGGGAAAAATGCAGGGATCATGAGCGTTGCGGACCACAATATCGTTCCCGGAAAGAAATTCTTTACCTGGGGAGTGGGGTCCATGTGGGATCAGATACTTACTGACGACGATGGTCCTTACCTTGAGATAATGGTGGGCGCCTACTCCGACAATCAGCCCGATTACTCCTGGATGCAGCCTTTTGAGGAACGCTCTTTCTCTGTGAACATCTATCCTTTCCGTGGTATTTCCGGTACAAAAAATGCCAATCTCGATGCCGCTGTAAACCTCGAGGTAAAGGATGGAAAGGCTCTTTTCGGCTTCTATACAACACGGGCCTTCAATAATGCCACTGCCATTCTGAAATCACGCTCCGGCAATCTCGTAGCCGAGAACATATCCATCAACCCGGGAAAACCCTACTTCAAAGAGATCAGCCTGCCGGCAGGCGTCAGTGAACATGATCTTGTTGCTTCACTCACAGCTGAAGGAAGGGAGCTGATTTCCTATACCCCGGTGCTTCTGCAGCAGGGAGAAAGGCCTGTCGGAACAACAACACCGGGACAGCCTTCCTCTTTCACCAACGACGAGGAGCTTTACCTGGCCGGACAGCGCGTCTGGCAATTCCACAATCCGTCCCTTGATCCGGATCCCTTCTGGGAAGAAGCTCTTAAAAGAGATTCCGGCAATGTCGCTGCCAATACAGGAATGGGCATACTGTGCCTTAAGGACGCAAAGTACTCCGAAGCTGAAAGATACCTGCGCAGGGCTGTAAAAAGACTTACCGCCCAGTATACAACTACTAAAAATGCAGAGCCCTTTTATTACCTCGGAGCTGCCTTGAAAGGGCAGGGAAGGCTGGATGAAGCTTATACCGAATTCTTTAAGGCTGCATGGAGCCAGGAATGGAAATCTCCTGCTTACTATTCCCTTGCCGAGATCGCCCTTATTAAGGGGAATCCAGTACACGCTCTCTCCCTGGTCGACCAGTCGCTTGATGCAAACTCTCTCAATGTGAGGGCATACAGTCTCAAATCGGCCATCCTGAGACAACTCGGAAGAACCGATGAAGCGCTGAAGGTGATAGCCTACGCAAGGGAAAAGACAGATCCTCTCGACATCAGGCTTATGACTGAACAGTGGCTTCTAACAAAAGATCCAAAGCTCGCCCGCACCCTGTTCGGGACAATGGTTGATCACACTGCCACTGGTCAGGAAACTGCCGCAGAGTATTTTAATTCCGGGCTCTGGAATGATGGTCTTACTGTTCTTCAGCAATGCGTTTCTTTTGCGCCCGACAGGAAAACTATCTCTCCGATAATATACTATTACATGGGTTACTTTGCAGAAAAACTCGGACAGACAGCGAAATCTGAAGAGTACCGTAAGCAGGCCGTGCTTCAGCCTACTGATTATGTATTCCCCTTCCAGGAAGAGCTTATTGAAGTCCTGGGCAGTGCCATGAAAGCCAATCCTTCCGACGCACGTGCACCCTATTATATGGGAAATCTTCTGTATGACTGGCAGCCCGAGGAAGCGACAAAGTACTGGGAAAGAGCCTCTGTCCTTGATCCAACCTTTCCGATAACATGGAGAAACCTTGCTGTTGCCTATTCACATCAGTCCGGTGATGACTCGAAGTCAAAAGCCATTACATGCCTTGAAAAAGCTGTTGCCACAGGGAAAGTATATCCTACCCATCTGATTGAACTTGACAGGCTGTATCAGTCTTCGAATTATACCGCAGACAAAAGGCTTGCAATGCTCGAGAAGTATCAGAGTGTTGTCGTTAAGAATGACGAAGCACTTGGAAATCTCATTACACTCAAGAATTTTGCCGGGAAACCTGAAGAGTCGATAAAACTTTTACAAAACAGGATCTTCAGCATCTGGGAAGGAGGAACTGCATTCAACAGCGGGCAGGCATGGGCTGATGCCAACATAATACAGGGTATACAGCAGATTAAAAAGAAGAAGTTCAACGAAGCGATTATAAGCCTTGAAGCCGCAATGGAACCTCCTGATAATCTCAGGGCTGAACAGCGGTTTGACTCGAGGAATGCCATGCGTTACTTCTGGATAGGGAACGCATACGAAGCCCTTGGCAATAAGGAAAAGGCAAAAGAAGCCTGGAATGAAATTATAAACCCGACGGCAAGGAATCTGAGGGAGGGGGTTGCCGGAGGTGGCACCGCAGCAGGCGGAGGCATGGGGCCCGGGGCACCTGCAGTAAGCCAGGGAGCCGGAGCAAGAAGAACTGGAACAACCACGAGCCCGCTGATGCAGGGAGAGCAGAAGTACTTTGAGACTGTTGCCAGAATGAAGCTGGGCAATAAGGAAGGGACCAGGGAGGCGTTCAATGAGATCATCGCTTCTGCAGAAAATGCACTTAAACAGCCAGCAGGAAACGATAATGAAATGCCTCAGTTCGCGAGGAGAACCCAGACAAGACCGAATACTGCCGTTGCCCATTATATTGCAGGACTGGGTTATTCAGGTCTTGGAGACAAGAAGAAAGCCCGCGAAGAGTTCACCGCGGCGCTCCTGATATCGCCTGATTACCTTAATGCAAAAATTGCCCTTGATCAACTTTAAGAAGATGAAAATATGAAAAAGACATGGGTTTTCCTGATATCATTAATACTGATATCCTGCGATTCCTTCATGGCACAGGTACCGGATCCATATAAGCCTGATTTCAGTCCGCCCGGCCAGATACCCGGTATGAACCTCGTCTGGAACGATGAATTCAACATCGAAGGAGTTCCCGACACCACCAGCTGGAGATATGAAATCGGGTTTGTCAGAAACCAGGAATTGCAGTATTACCAGAAAGACAACGCAAAAATCACCGGAGGAAGGCTGCTCATAGAGGGGCGCCGTGAACGGGTCAGAAATCTGCGGTACAATCCGGAGCGAAACGACTGGAGATCTGTTGAATACGCGGAATATACATCTTCGAGTATTCAGACAAGGGGTTTCCATCAGTGGCAATACGGCCGCTTCGAGATAAGGGCCAGGGTGGATACTGCCAAAGGATCGTGGCCAGCAATCTGGACATTAGGCATATCCGGGGGATGGCCGGCCGGAGGCGAAATAGATATAATGGAATTCTACCGTGCAAACAATGTGCCGATCATACTGGCCAATTATGCATGGCTCTCCGAATAGTGAAGATCAGAATAATGGGATGGCTTCAATAAACCTCTTGCTGAATTTACTGCGAAAGACCCGGACTGGGTTAAGAAATATTGGCTCTTGGATCAAACGGTGGAGATCCGTCAAAGACGAAGTTCCCCATATTCTATGAGGTGGACTATGTGAGGATCTATCAGAAAAAAAATTGATACACACAAACTTCAATGTGCGGGATAATTTGAGGTATTTCCGTGTGTCGGGCCTACGGTACACGGAAATTCTGCTCATTCTGCTTGCTGCGTCATGGACAGGATGCACCAGAAATAAAATAATCATTAATGAAAAGCCTCCGGTCGGGAGATTTATACTGAGCGACACAACCATCAGCATAAACCAGATATCTTTCGACAGTGCGCTTAAGGTCAATGATGCAGGTTATCCTTCGATCGATTTCAGAGCATTTAAGGGGATAAAGCAAAAGAGCATTGTTAAATCCTATAAAGCTGTAACTATTGAAAACAAATACCTGAGACTGGTAATATTGCCTGAGCATGGCAAGCCATATTCATTCATCTACAAAGTAACAGGTAACGAGGAACTCTTCATCCCCGAAACGGCCCAGGTGATGGGGTCCCCCAATAAAACAGGATGGTGGTTCGCACTCGGAGGAGTAGAATACAACATGCCTGATGAAGAGCATGGGGAGACATGGTCGATACCCTGGGAATGGGAAATAACGGAAAATTCCCTGGAAAGAAAATCACTGAAGATGAGCGTAAGGGAACGGAGATTCGGACTAAAGGAAACTGTAATTATCTCTGTTTACCACGACAAGGCATATTTTGAAGCCGATATAACCATAACAAATCCCACCGACAGCATCATCCGCTTTCAGCACTGGATAAATCCTATGTGGGTTCCCGGGGGCAATAAGGAAGGTCTTTCACCTGACACAGAGTTCATTATGCCGACTGCAGAGGTATACGTTACCGAACGGTCATTTAATAACTGGATACTGGATTACAGCCCCGACAGCTCCCGACTGCAACCTTATACGGGTAGCCCCTTGCGTTTCCTGAAATACTGGAAAGGATTTGGCGATCTCCTGGCATGGAAGCTGGAAGATGGTTTTTACAGCGCTTTCTGCCATCAGAAGAATGAGGGGATAGTCAGGGTCTTCCCTGTCGAGATCAATCCTGGCTGCAATATATGGAGCTGGGGTGCCAATCCTGACCCCAGTACCCGCAGCAGGTTCTCCGGCAATAATTCACACAGGGGCTATGTGGAAATGTGGGGAGGAATTACCCATGGTTTCGACGATTATTACCCTATAAATCCCGGTGATACGATCAGATGGATTGAATGGATGTATCCATATGCGAATACCTCAGGACTTCATTTTGCGAATCAGGATCTTGCCCTTACTTTCTTTCGCAAGCAGGGAAATGATTATGAACTGAATCTTTGTCCTGCTGGAGAAATAAAAGATCTCCGGCTCCTGGTCAGAAGTGAAGGGACAAAGGCCACAATTCTCGATGTGAGATGCAGAAATGCCAATCCATTGAACAACAGGGAAAGAATATGTTTCGAGTCGAAAGAAGAAGATCTGGAACTGGTGATAATAAAAGAGGGACGGAAAATCAAGAGTCTTCCTCCTTCAAATCCGTCCCTCTGAATTTATTCGTTTACTGTACAAGAGCCTTCCGGTCTGTCGGAGCTGCCTTGCCCGAATGTATGTCAAATATCCTTTTATGTGTCTCTTTGGCTGCCTCCACCAGCTCATAATACGGACGGTCGGTAACATCCACATACCCGATGTTGTAATTTTCCCCGTCATTTCTGCCCGTTGAAGGCTGGTCAACCCATGTGAACCAGTGTGTACCGATAATGGCCGGGTGTGCAGCAGCATTCTCCACATAGTACCTGTAGGCTGCACCTCTTTCCTCCTGGTTCTTCGTCTGGGCCAGTCCCGGAGCCATTCCGCGTCCAGGGGTGCCGAAATGGAACTCTCCTATTATTACCGGCATTCCCGTCAGCTCATAGATCTTCTGTACGGCATCAAGGTTTGAAGTATAGCCGTAGATGTTTATGCTGAAGACATCAAATCCTGTCGATGCCTTTATCAGGTCTGCCGGAGGGCTGCCTCCATATCTGTATCCAAGGTTCAGATGATTGGGGTCATGCTTTTTAACTGCTGCATTTACGGTATTGATGTATTTTGCATAGGTGTCGTACACAAATGCTTTTCTACGCTCAGGAGTATCTCCTTCCCTGAGATAATCCTTGAGGGCTGCCTGCATAGGAGTTTCCTTTCCGTCCAGGACCAGACCGACGAATTCGTTCTCCCTGTTAGGCCATGGCGGTTCATTACCAAGAAAATACCCCAGCAGGTATGGATCATTCTTTTTCGGGGCACATTGCCTTTCAGCAGCCTGGTCAACCATTTCTGCATATCCGGATGCATAAACATCAGGCATTCCCATCAGTCCTGTCTCCAGGCCCCAGCCTCCGATAGTTGCAACATACGCTTTGCGCTGGCTGTCGCCAAGGTTGGTATCTGACCAGTTTGCGATCGTGTTAATACCCCAGTCCTCCATTCTTCTGATTGTAAGATCAATCCAGCCTGGAAGCCAGTCCGGTCCAAATCTCCTGACAAGGTTCCATGTATAAATCGAAGGATCAGATCCACCGCCGCGGATATTAGTTCCGGCAAACAGCTCCTCATTTGAAGGCAGGGTCTTGTAAATGTATTCCCTGCCCTTCGTTCTGGCCATATCAGACCTGGGACGCATCCCGGTACTTCCGGTCGAATAGAACAGGTATCCCTCAGGGTCTACAAACCACCATCTGCCATCGATTTTCTCAATCCTGAAGAATCCGGTAGCCCTGGTCTTCGCCGATATAGAACCTCCATACTTCCCGTAATTGAAATCTCCCGGACCGAGTTGTTTCTCCTCTTCTGCCCATGACAGCTTAAGCTCTTCAAGTGTCTGCACCTTACCAGGCCAGTCAGATGGTATCCACTGGCCGAATTCATCAACAAGGGGAACGGGGCCCAGGACACTGTCCTGTGGTTCCATCGTAAGTATTACGTTTTTTATCTCCAGCGTTGGCGAGTTGACCGGGAATCTCATGAGTACCCCGACCGAGTCGATGCTGGTTATCGGTCCTACCTGGGAAGAAAAACCTATCCAGTATCCCGGGCGTGGAGTTTTGCTGATCGAAGCCATGCTGTTCCCCTGGGTATTCCTTTTCTGGAAATGCACAAGGGGAATGGAAGCTCTTATCCAGGCATTTTCGAAGGGATGGATATTCAGTCTTCTGATTCCCTGCCCGTCGTACAACCTGAGCTCAAAACGCTGGGATGTTGTCGATTTCAGGTCAAATGTCAGAAATCCATAGGACGACCAGTCAGACGGCAGTTCAGGGTTGAGATCACTGATGGCCCATTTCTGTTCCGAAACCTCACCGCTGAAACTTGCAATGAAAGTTTTGTCTTTTCCTGAACATCCTGTTATTAACAGTAAGATCGACAGTATTTTAAGACCGGTGGAAAGTATTTTCATAGAGAACCTTTTCTTTCAGATTATATCAATTTACGATGGCTTTCCTGTCAACAGGCGGCACCTTGCCAGAGTGAACATCAAAGAATCTCTTGTTTGTTTCAATTACGGCATCTATGAATTCCCTGTAAGGTCTGTCGGTTACATCCAGGAAGCCTATATTATAGTTTTCACCATCGTTACGCCCGGTAGAAGGCTGGTCGAGCCACTGGAACCAGTGTGTTCCGATAACGGCCGGGTGTGAAGCGGCATTCTCTACATAGTAACGGAACGCAACCCCTCTCTCCTCCTGGTTCTTAACCTGTGCCAGTCCTGGTGCAAGACCTCTTCCCGGAGTTCCGAAATGGAATTCCCCGATCACAATGGGGAGTTCTGAAAGATCAGCTATCCTCTGAAGCAGGTCCCTGTTTATCGAATATCCGTACACATTTATGCTGAAAACGTCGAAGGAATTTTTCGATGCTTTTATAAGATGCTCATGAGCTGAACCCCCGAATCGCAGACCCAGGTTAAGATGGTTGGGATCATGCTTCTTGATAGCCTTATCTACAAAGCTGACGAATTTTTCATAGGTTGCATACACAAATTCTATCCTTCTTTCCGGCGTGTCTCCTGCTTCCAGGAATTTGGCAAGCGCTGCCTTCATAGGCGTATCCTCGCCCTTCAATATGATATTGACCAGTTCCTGTTCCCTTCCGGGCCATATAGGCTCATTGCCGATGAAATATCCGATCAGGTAAGGATCATCCTTGCGCTGTGCGCACTGCCGTTGAGCAGATTCTTCAACGGTTGCTGCATAACCGTCTGCATAAACATCCGGCATGCCCATTGTGGCTGAGTTGTTTCCCCAGCCGCCGATGCTGACAACATAAGGCTTGCGCTGGCTTCCGCCAAGGGTGGCATCTGACCAGTTTGCAATGGTATTCAATCCCCATGCATCCATCCTTCTTACGGTGAAATCCATCCATTTCTGGTACCAGTCTGCTCCAAACCTCCTGTACAGGTTCCATGTATAAAATGAATAACCTGCTGGTCTTCCTGAACCTTGTTGTCCGGCTCCCTGCTGCCTCCTGCCCTCGCCCCTTCCAGCCTGGGCACCTGCAGGTCTGTCAGCTGCTCCGCCAGGCCTTTGCCCCGGAGGAACCGGAGTTGTAAGTTCAGCAGTCGGAGGCAATTCTGCATATGCGTATTCCCTGCCCTGGATCCTTGAAACATCTATTCTCGGACCAATGCCTGTGCTTCCTGTTGAATAGAACATGTGTCCTTCGGGATCCACGAACCACCAAATCCCGTCAACTTTTTCGACCCTGAAGAATCCTGTTGCTTTTAACTGTGTGTCAGCATAACCTCCAAATTTTGAATATTTGAATTCACCGGGCTTAAGTGCTGCATCTTCTTCTGCCCAGGAAGCCTTCAGCTGCGCCTCATCGGCAACCTTGCCAGGCCATTCAGCGGGTATCCACTGCCCGAACTTGTCAACCAGGGGTATAGGGCTGTAGATAGTATCCTGTGGTTCCATAGTTAACTCTACATTCTTAATCTGTATGGATTGCTGACCTATCGGTGAAACAAGGGCAATACCAAGTGAATCTACCTGCCCGAGGCTTCCGAAGGGTCCGGAGTGGAAATTAAGCCAGCAGCCCGGTAATCCAGCCTGGTAGGTTGCAGACATTGTTGTTCCCTGTGTGTTCATCTTCTTGAAGCGGAAGAGAGGAACCGAAACGCGCACCCAAGCTCCCTGGAACGGGTGAACGCCTATCCTGCGCATTCCTTCCTTGTCATAGAGCTTGAGCTGAAAGCGTTGCGTTGTGGTTGCAGTGAGATCAAAGGAAAGGTACTCAAAGGTTTCCCAGTTGGAGGGCATTTCAGGATTCAGGTCCGGGACCGCCCATTTCTGCTCGCCTGTCTTGCCGTCAAAAGAGGCTGTAAAAGTCTTTTCGTTCCTGGTGCATGCTACCAGCAGTATGATTCCTGCGGCCAGTACTGTCAGAATAGTTTTTTGGATCTTCATGATTTGTCGGTGTTGATAAATATTCACTGTATGAGAGCTTTTCTTGCTGAAGGGGGAATAATCCCTGAATGAACCTCGTAAAGCCTGCTGAATGTTTCCCTGGTGGCTTTCACAAGTTCATCATAGGGACGATCTGTTACATCCACGAAACCTATGTTGTAGTTCTCCCCGTCATTTCTGCCTGTAGGAGGCTGATCGTTCCACTGGAACCAGTGTGTTCCGACCACCGAAGGATGAGCAGCAGCATTTTCCACATAATATTGGTAAGCCACTCCCCTTTCCACCTGGTCCCTGGTCTGCGACAGCAG
>JALONU010000203.1 GCA_025454775.1 Bacteroidales bacterium
ATTTTTCTGACATAGCACGAGGAGTAAGATTACTAAAGATAGGAAAAATTTGTTTTTATTATAAACTTATAAGCTAGTGGTTGTTAGGGCACGGATTGCAAATCCGCGCCAGCGGCTATGAGATGAGATACAGATTTAAATGTACAGGGCACGGATTGGAAATCCGCGCCAGCAGTGGTGGGGTAAGCGCCTGCGGGTAAGATTACTAAAGATAGGGAAATTTCGCGTTTTTTACAAATTTATAAGCTAGTGGTTGTCAGGGCACGGATTGCAAATCCGCGCCAGCGATAATGGGGTGAGCTCCAGCAGCAGTATCTTGGCTCCTGTAATAGCATTGGCTTCCGAGGGAAATAATTTTCTATCTTTGCCCGCATGAAAAGGAGCCTTGCAATCTTTTTGTTGTTGCTGTTCGCAGCGGGAATTAGTGCCCAGGAGAACACGGCTCCGAAGAGAAAGATACTTAAGCAGTGGACGCTTTCTCCTGATTTTTCCGGGGAAGTATTACTGCCCTTCGATACAACATTCTCACTGTTCCACAGGTACAGGCTTGCAGACCGCTATTCTCCGGTAAATGCCTCACTCGGCAATTACGGCCTTCCCTTTTACCAGATAAACTTTTTCGACAGGATCAGCGATCCGGATAAATTCCTGTATGCATACTATTATCCCGTAATGCACCATCACGACAAGGCTGTCTTCATGAACACGCAGGTTCCCTTCACCGAACTGGTATGGGCATACGGGACACCACGTGAGACATCGGAACAGACTTTCAGGATAAGGCACTCACAGAACGTCAACAGGTTCCTGAACTTCGGACTTATTCTCGATATAATCTACGACCTGGGACAATATAACTACCAACGTGCCGTCAACAAGGATTTCACGCTTTTTACTTCCTACACGGGAGCTAAATACAAGCTGTATGCCGCAGGAGGGATAAATAACCTGACCTCCTGGGAGAACGGAGGCATCAAGGATCCGGAAGAACTCAAAGACCTTGATACCAGGGATGTGGAAGTTAACCTTGGCGGACTCAACAATGCCCAGAACAACCTGAAAAACAGGAACCTGCTTCTGGTGCAGCGCTATACCATGGGTGGGTCCGCAGTAAAAAATGACTCCACAGCTTCACGGAAAAAGGGATTAAGCGGGCTCAGCGGAACTTTCTCGCATATCCTGACCCTCGATTACAACAGGAGAATGTATTCTGACGAAAATCCTCTTTCGGGTTTTTATGATAATGTATACATTGACAGCACCTCCACCTTTGATTCGCTCTATTTCAGGAGCATGAAAAACACTGTCAGGTTCGATTTTGTTACCGACACATCAAGGAAGGTAAGCCTCGGCGTGGGTGTCGGGTTCAGGAATGAACTTCGAAGGTACAGCCAGGTTATTCCCACTTTCGACACTACCCTTGCCGATACGGCAGCATGGAAACGGACCAGCAACATTATCCTCGGACGTGTATATAATAACATAGGTGAGAAATTCAGGTGGAGTGCCGAGGGCGAACTTTATCTGACCGGTTACCGGGCGGGCGATTTCAGGCTTGGGGGGGAGATCGTGAAGGAATTCTCATGGAAAAAAGGTGACGCCCGCTGGACCATCAACGGGTCGGTTCTGAGCAGGGAACCTGCCTTCTGGTACGAAGTGTGGGGAGGAAACCATTTCTCATGGAACAACGATTTCAACAAGGAATTCAGGCTCGACGCCGGAACAGCCTTTGCATACCCTGGAAGGAATGCGGAGATCAGGTTCAACTATGCGATAATTGATAATTATACCGATTTCGGAGTCGCGGCCCTGCCCTCGCAGCACGAAGGCGGATTATCTGTTGCCGCAATCGCATTGAAAAAAGGTATGAGAGCATGGAAGCTGCATCTCGACACCGAAATCCTCATGCAGCAAAGCAGCAACCCGGATATCCTCGACCTGCCCCTTCTCTCCGGACGTGCAGCTTTTTATTTTGAACATCTTTTCAGGTTCAGGTCAACAAACGGACGCCTGAATGTACAGCTCGGGGCGGATGTGCTCTATCATACCATGTATCGTCCCTACACCTACATGCCCTCAACAGGAAGGTTCTACAGGCAGGATGCTGCCGGCATCGGGAACTATCCTTTTATCGATGTTTTTCTCAACCTGAAGCTCAAAAGAGCCCGGATCTTCCTGAAATACGACCATGTCAACTCCGGACTTATGGGTTACGACTACTTTATGATACCCGCTTACCCGCTGAATACCAGGATGTTCTGCTATGGAGTGGCATGGACCTTCTATAATTAGAAAAAAGTTGTACCTTTGCACCCTGATTTTTTAAAAAGCACTGGTATTAACTAAAAGAACGCCTTTGATAAGAAAGACATTCATTTTACTGGCAATACTGGCATCTGTATTATCATCCTGTACGCACAATCCAAATCACTCAGACAGCTCAGCTTCAGTAAATTTTGATCTCGATTCAATTGTGAAAAGGGGCAAACTGATAGCTGTCACGGATTTCAATTCCACGAATTATTTCCTGTACAGGGGTGAACCTATGGGTTTCCACTATGAGCTTCTCAGGAAGTTCACGGAACACCTGGGCGTAGATCTGGAGATAGTTACGGAAAATCATCTTGAACATGCCTTTGATCTTCTCAGTACGGGCAGCGCAGACCTTCTTGCAATAGGACTTACGGTAAGTACGGAGAGAAAGAAATTTATCAGCTTTACGGAACCGATACTCGAAACACGGCAGGTTCTCGTGCAAAGGAAACCGAGGAACTGGCGCTCGATGACCGCCGATGCACTCGACAGGCACCTCATCAGGAACCAGCTCGATCTTGCAGGCAAGACAGTTTATGTCCAGGAACATTCCATCCATTACCAGAGAATGATCTCCCTCTCGGAAGAAATAGGTGATACCATAAATGTCATAGCCGTTCCCTTCGAGTCTGAAGACCTGATCAGAAGTGTGGCAGAAGGAGAGATCGAGTATGCCGTTTGTGATGAGAACATAGCCCTGGTAAATTCCACCTATCATCCCGGCATTGATGTGAGCACACCCGTGAGCTTTCACCAGAAGATCGCCTGGGGAGTGAGAAAGACCGGATCCGAAAAGCTTCTCGAAGAGCTTAACCTGTGGATAGGGGCATACCGCAAAACGGCTTCCTATTCACACCTTTATGCAAAGCACTTCCGGAATTCAAGGTCTCTTGCCATTGTTCGAAGCGATTACTATTCCCTGAGCACGGGAAGGATATCGATGTGGGACGAACTGCTTAAGAAAGCCAGCGGGGAGATCGGATGGGACTGGAGGCTGCTATCCTCGCTGGTATACCAGGAATCGCGTTTTGATCCCGGTGTGGAGTCGTGGGCCGGTGCCTACGGACTTATGCAGATAATGCCGGCAACCGGCGACAAATTCGGGATCGATATTACCTCGTCGCCTGACGCTAATGTGAAAGCCGGTGTCAAATATATATTGTGGCTCCAGGAGATATTCAGGGATAGAGTGCCCGACGAAGAGGAAAGGCTCAAGTTCATCCTTGCATCATACAATGCGGGACCAGGCCACGTTCTTGATGCAATGAAACTTGCAGAGAAGAATGGAATGGATCCGACAAGGTGGGAGGGAAGCGTAGCCTCCTGGCTGCTGCGTAAGTCGCAGCCTGAATATTACAACGACACCATCGTGAAAAACGGGTACTTCAGGGGAACGGAATCTGTGAATTTCGTCACGGGGATACTCGACAGATACGACCATTACCTTAACATGGTTCCTGCCTCTGATGCCAACCTCGCCCATTTGCAGCAGTCAGTTCCGGCGGCCCGGTGAGATTAATTGTAGCGGATGGCTTTCACCGGAGTTATCCTGCTTATCAGCTTCGAGGGTACAAGCAGCATTATAAGTATTATGGCCATGGTTCCTGCATTAAGCAGGATGATGTGGATAAGCTCGAGATTAACGGGTACGGTCTTGATGTAATATGAAGAGGGATCGAGAGTTATAAGGCCTGTTTTCAGCTGAAGAAGCGCCAGCCCGATGCCGGCCACATTCCCCCATAACAGGCCCTTGCCTATCAGCCAGGCTGCCTGGTACAGAAAGGTTCTTCTGATCGTGATGTCGTCGGAGCCGAGAGCTTTAAGGATACCTATCATATTCGTTTTTTCGAGTATGAGGATCAGCAGTCCTGAGATCATGTTGAATCCGGCGACTATAAGCATCAGCATGATGATGATTATGACATTCAGATCCTGGAAGTCGAGCCAGTCGAAAATCTGGGGATACCTGCTCCTTATGCTGAGAACCTTTAGATTTTCCTCCTCCTCGGAGATTCTGTATCCCACGGCATCCCTCACGGCGCTTTCCATCATGGCCAGCCTGTCGAAGTCGTCTATGAAGATCTCAAAGCCGCTGACCTGGTTGTCTTCCCATCCGTTAAGCCTCTTGATATGCGCGATGTCGCAGAATACGTACATTTTATCGAACTCCTCGAGGCTTGTTTCATAAATGCCGCTTACTGTGAATTTCCTCTGCCGGGGAGGATCCTGGACAAAATACATCGCGAATGAATCACCGGTCTTCAGCCTCAGCATGTCCGATATCTTCTTTGAGATGATCACTTCATCCGTTCTGGCTGTGTCGCTCACCCTGAACACTTTGCCGTCGACCATGCAGGTGCTGAAGTAATTCCAGTCGAAATCGCTTCCCACGCCTTTCAGCACAACTCCCTGTATCTCATCCTCAGTCTTGATGATGCCGGGCTTGGTTGCGAAAACCTGTATGTGGCTGATCCCTGGCATGTTACTTATTTTCCCAACAAAGTCCCGGTCCTGGCTTATCGGATCTGTTTCGAGGGAGTAGTAGGTATCGGAGTTTACGATCTGGATGTTTGCACCGAAGCCGACAACTTTTTCCCTTATTTGCTCCTTGAAGCCCGTCAGGATAGCCACGGCAAGGATCATCACAGCCAGCCCCAGGGAAATGCCTGCCACAGCAATTATATTTATGGGCTTGGAGAAGGAAGTTCCTTCTTTTCTTCCCTTAATGAGGCGCTGTGCTATGAAATAAGGCAGATTCATTTTCGTGCAGGATCCAAAATTAGTAGTTTTACGTTACAATTCACTTAACTATGAGAAACAGAGCTCCTGTACTTTTATTCGCCGCTGTCATAGCCTGTTCCTGTGAACCCGCCAATGAAACACCTTCCCCCGGTGCAGTGCAGTACGATGATTACAGATCACTCGTTGAGGGCAAGAATGTTGCCGTGGTTGCCAACCAGACATCGATGGCAGGAGAAATGCA
>JALONU010000046.1 GCA_025454775.1 Bacteroidales bacterium
CGGACAGGTATTATCCATTGAAGGTGGAACGGGACAATGAAGAGAAGATCAGGAAAGCGGCCAGGATGATCAATGAGAAGGTGCTGCAGTACAAACAGCGGTACACCGACAAGGATGTCCAGGATTTTCTGGCAATGGCTGCCCTCCAGTATGTGATCAAGCTCACTGAAGAAGAGGAAAAGATTGATAATGATTACCTCCCGGACACTATTCGAGAACTG
The DNA here is from genome assembly GCA_025454775.1 of Bacteroidales bacterium. Lineage (GTDB taxonomy): Bacteria > Bacteroidota > Bacteroidia > Bacteroidales > VadinHA17 > LD21. The sequence continues at coordinate 222 of JALONU010000046.1, forward strand.
ATTCAGAAGATAGATTCAGTGCTCGCAGAAAAAGAGTAACGGAGTTCTTTAACATAGCAGGATATTGCCCGCATCGTTTCTTCAATCATTTTTGAAACTCAACAGTTAAAACTTTGGGGCTGAACTTGGTTCAGCGAGGACAGGCCGCAGTCCCGACTCCGTCGGGAATCCCGAGCAATTGGGACAGTGGAAGTGCAGACCGGACCAGAGGCTCCAACCATTAAGATATGGGGTTTTATAAAAGCTGAAGGAACTTTGCGGGTTTTTTATTTTTATACATATACTAACTTAAAAATTACAAATGATACAACTTATAACATTGCCTTTCTGGCTTTCACTTACCCTGGCAGCAGCAGCCCTGGTAGCAGGATTCGGTTTTTCATACCTGGTCTGGCAGAAAGCACTGAAGAACAAGAGCAAGAGGATCGTCAGTGAAGCGGAAGCAGAAGCTGAAGTGATAAAGAAGGAAAAAATCCTCCAGGCAAAGGAAAGATTCCTCCAGCTCAAATCGGAACACGAAAAGGTGATTAACGAGAAGAATGGCAGGATTGCCCAGGCTGAAAACAGGATCAAGCAGAAAGAACTTACTCTCTCACAGAAGATAGAGGAAACCCAGCGCAAACGCAACGAAACAGAAGGTATCCGCGAAAACCTGAGTGCCCAGCTTGAGATCGCCGAGAAAAAGAACGAGGAACTTGCCAGGCTGCACCGCCAGCAGGTTGAACAGCTTGAACAGATTTCGGGATTCTCAGCCGAAGAAGCCAAGAACCACCTTATGGAATCCCTTAAGGAAGAGGCAAAAACATCAGCCATGTCGTACATCAACGAGATGATGGATGAAGCCAAGATGACTGCCAACAAGGAAGCCAAAAGAGTGGTGATCCAAACAATCCAGAGAGTGGCCGCCGAACATGCGATAGAAAATGCTGTAACGGTATTCCATATTGAATCTGATGAAATGAAGGGCCGCATAATCGGCCGGGAGGGAAGGAACATAAGAGCCCTGGAAGCTGCAACAGGAGTGGAGATCATCGTCGACGACACACCTGAAGCAATAGTGCTTTCTGCCTTCGATCCCGTACGCAGGGAAATTGCCAGGCTTGCTCTTCACCAGCTGGTTACCGACGGCAGGATCCATCCTGCAAGGATAGAGGAAATAGTCGAAAAGACCAGGAAACAGGTCGAGGATGAGATACTCGAAGTGGGTAAAAGGACAACCATTGACCTGGGGATTCACGGCCTCCATCCCGAGCTTGTGAGGCTTGTCGGAAAAATGAAATACAGGTCATCCTATGGCCAGAACCTCCTTATGCACTCGCGTGAGGTGGCAAACCTTGCTTCAATAATGGCAGCAGAGCTTGGCCTTAACCCGAAACTGGCCAAAAGAGCCGGGCTTCTACACGATATAGGCAAGGTGCCTGACGATGAGCCCGAACTGCCGCATGCCATCCTGGGTATGAAGGTTGCGGAAAAGTATAAGGAGAAGCCGGAAATATGCAATGCAATCGGTGCACATCATGATGAAACGGAAATGACTACCCTCATAGCACCGATAGTCCAGGTATGCGACGCAATCTCGGGCGCACGACCCGGAGCCCGCCGTGAAGTCGTTGAGTCATACATCAAGCGACTCAAGGAGCTTGAATCCCTGGCGCTTCAGTATCCCGGGGTGATGAAAACCTATGCTATACAGGCAGGCAGGGAATTGCGGGTGATCGTCGGCGCTGAAAAAGTCACCGACAAGGAAGCCGAAGGACTTTCATTTGAGATCGCCCGCAAAATTCAGAACGAAATGACATACCCGGGACAGATAAAGATCACGGTTATCCGGGAAACACGTGCGGTCAACTATGCAAAATAGGAGTCTGTCAAAAAAATGTCCGTACCAACGGATATTTTTTTAATTTTAGCTCCCATATCGAAGGGAACTGATGCGACAGATCAAACTAATGAACATAGTCGGAGCCCGGCCACAGATCATTAAGGCTTCGGCTATAAGCAGGGCTGTCAGGCTGCACTTTTCCGACAGGATAACTGAAATAATCGTTCATACCGGTCAGCACTACGACAGGGAACTGTCAGATGTCTTTTTTGATGAGCTCGAGATCCACAAGCCTCATCATAACCTGGGAGTAGGCTCATCAAGGCACGGACGCCAGACCTCGATGATGATAACTGGTATTGAGGAGGTTCTGATGAGCGAGAAACCCGATATCGTCCTGCTTTACGGAGATACAAACTCCACACTTGCCGGAGCCCTGGCTGCCTCAAAGCTCCATTTCCCGGTAGTACATATCGAAGCAGGCCTCCGGTCGTTCAACAAGATGATGCCTGAAGAAATCAACAGGATAATGAGCGACCACTCATCCACCCTGCTCTTTGCCCCGACAAATGCCGCATTCAAAAACCTTATAAGGGAAGGTTTTCGTCCCGAGAATAGTCCGCCATACACAATCGACAATCCCAAGATCTACCTGACAGGCGACATCATGTACGACAACACCCTGTTCTTCGCTGAACTGGCGGAACGCAAGAAAGCCGGGTTCCTCGACCAACTCAGCCTAAGGAGGGATGATTTTGTTCTTGCAACAATACACAGGGAAGCAAATACGGATGATATTTCAAGGCTTGACGCGATTCTCAGGACGCTCAATATCCTTACACGGGAATACTCGGCTACCCTTGTGATGCCTCTTCATCCGCGAACAACCAATTCACTGAAAACCAAGCTCGAACCTCTGTACAGGGAACTCCTGGATAATCCGTTGATAAAGATAGTGCCCCCGGTCTCCTTCCTCGAAATGACACTGCTCGAGAAAACCTGCAGGATGATCCTGACCGATTCGGGTGGAGTCCAGAAGGAGTCTCATTTCTTCAGGAAACCATGCCTGGTACTCAGGAAAGAGACCGAATGGATAGAGCTGGTGAAAAACGGCACTGCAGTGCTTGTTGATGCAGATCCTGTAAAAATCAGGAAGGAATTCGAGAGGTTCTACAACGACGGGGATGGTCTCGGCTACCCCGGCTTCTACGGTGATGGTAGGGCTGCTGAATTCATTCTTAATGAGATACTTGAGTTGTTTGCTGAATCCCGGGAATAATCCCCCAAGAGTTGTCAGAGAATATGCATAGACATCTGAAGAATCAAAAGGTGCTGGTAACCGGAGGAGCTGGCTTTATTGGTTCCAGCCTTGTGGAATCCTTTCTCCGGGCAGGCAACAGGGTTGTCTGTCTCGATAATTTTTCCACCGGAAAACGTGAGAACATCAGTGGTTTCCTGGATAACCCCGGTTTCACTCTCTTTGAAGGAGATATCCGCAATCCCGACGACTGCATGAAGGCTTCAGAAGGTGTGGATTATGTTTTCCACCAGGCAGCTCTGGGTTCGGTTCCACGATCTATCAAGGATCCGGTCAGTACAACAGATGTGAATATCGGCGGCTTTGTAAAGATGCTTTTCGCATCAAAGGAAAACCGTGTTAAAAGATTCATATATGCTGCAAGCTCCTCAACATATGGTGATCATCCCGATCTGCCGAAAGTGGAGGAGAAGACAGGGAAGCCGCTCTCACCATATGGAATTACAAAACTTGCCGATGAGCTGTTCGCCTCGAACTTTGCTTCAGTTTACAGCATCGATGTAATAGGCCTCAGGTATTTCAATGTTTTCGGCCGGCGCCAGGATCCTGACGGCGCCTATGCAGCTGTGATCCCTAAATTTGTCAGTCTCCTGATGAAGCATCAGGCTCCTGTCATAAACGGTGATGGTTCCTTCTCACGTGATTTTACCTATATCGACAATGTTGTCCAGGCCAACCACCTTGCTGCGCTCGTTAAGGAAAAGGAGGCTGTCAACCAGGTCTATAACGTCGCCCACGGTGAAAGAACAACACTTAGCGAACTCTTCCGCCTTATACGGGATTACGCTGGAAGGTTCGACAGTGAGATACTGAAAATAGAGCCGCTTTACGGACCTTCACGACCTGGTGATATTCCACATTCCCAGGCATCGATCGATAAGGCAAGGAACCTTCTGGGATATGCTCCGTCGCATACGGTTAATGAAGGACTCGAACAAGCTGTTGAATGGTTCTGGAAGAATTTGTAACATTTGTTACAATCTGATATCTAAATAACAGATATTCAGTTACATGAACATCGGATTCATGTGACTGACGATGCGAAAGCTGTAAGTAATGCAGATCTCACGCAAAGATGTGGCATGGAATTTTTTTGCCACCTTCTTCAGGGCAGCATCTACTGCCCTTCTGCTTCCACTGATTCTCAGGCTGATGCCTGCAGAGGAGGTTGGACTATGGACTATCTTCATGTCGGTGACTTTTATTGTCAGCCTCTTTGACTTTGGATTCAGCTCCTCATTCAGCAGGAACATTACCTTCATTTTCAGCGGAGTGGGGGAGCTCAGGCAGGAAGGTTTCACTTCTCCGCAGAAACACGGACAGGTTGACTATAACCTGCTCAAGGGAGCCATAGGGTCGATGCGATGGCTTTATCTGAGGATATCGCTTGCAGTTTTGTTTTTCCTGGCGACAGCCGGTACCTGGTACCTGAGCATAATACTTAAAAACTACGGAGGCGACAGGCAGGAAGCATGGCTGGCATGGGGCATACTGTGCCTTATCAGCGCCTGGAACCTTTATACCCTTTATTATGACGCACTTCTTGTAGGCAGGGGAATGATAAAGAGATCCAAGCAGATAATAGTTCTTTCACAGCTGCTCTTTCTGAGTGTTGCAGTTATTATGCTGCTCAAGGGACTCGGCATCGTTGCCATTGTAGCTTCCCAGCTAGTATATGTCCTTGTTGCCCGTATACTGGCCAGGCGTACCTTTTTCACAAAAGAACTCCGTCGGAACCTTAAACATGCTTCAGGTTGCAGCAGGAGGGAGGTTCTGCAGGCGGTTTACCCTAATGCTCTGAAGATAGGGATCACCGCCCTGGGAGGTATCCTGATACAGCGTTCGGCCGTTTTCATCGGATCGCTGTACCTTCCGCTGACGGAAATTGCATCATACGGGCTTACAAGACAGATACTTGACATACTGGCAGGACTGGCTCCCATCTACGTTGTTACATATTTTCCCCTTATTGCAAAATGCCGTGTTGAAGGAAACATTGCCAGGATCAGGGAGATTTACGTTAAAGGGACCTTCATCTCGGTGATACTTTTCTTTACCGGTGCCGTTCTGATCTATTTTCTTGGTGATGATGCTCTGACGATCATCCGTTCAGAGACGGTTCTGGTGCCGGGGTCTGTATTCATCCTCGGGATGATGGTTACGTTTCTCGAGATGAATCACGGAGCTGCAGGCGGAGTTCTGCTGACAAAGAACGAAGTTCCATTTTTCAAGCCATCGATCATCTCGGGTATTGCAACCGCGCTTCTGATATATATCTTCCTCAGCTTTACAAGCTTGGGGCTGACGGGATTGTTCCTTGCTCCCCTGATCGTCGATATAGCCTACCAGAGCTGGAAATGGCCTTACGAGGTGATAAAGGATCTGAAGATCAAAACTTTGGATATCAGTAAAATGTTAAAGGGACCTATTAGCTTTTTCACTGACCTTAAATGAGGATCTGCCGGATATGCAATAATTCAGAAAGGCTTGATACCTTCAAAGTGAAGGAGATGATGTTCGGGCTTGGGGAATCATTTGATTATTTTAAATGTCCTGTATGTGGATGCCTGCAACTGGCAGAAATACCGGCAGATATGTCAAAGTACTACCCTTCAGATTATTACAGTTTTAACATGAAGGTTCCGGAGCCTGGCCCTATGAGAGCCTGGCTAAGGAAGAAACGCGACGCTTATGCAATCAGGCAGCTGGGTATCATAGGAGGGCTGCTTAATTGGATTTTCCCTGACCCTCTCCTGAGTCTATATGCTGGCCTTTCTCCTGAAACCAGGATACTGGACGCGGGATGTGGAACCGGAAGTCTGTTATGGAGGCTCAGGGAAGCAGGTCTGCCAAATACTGCCGGGATAGATCCTTATAATACTCAGGAAATTCGGTACGGTAACGGGCTGGTTATTGCAAAAAGACAGTTAAATGAAGCTTCAGGGGAATGGGATCTGATCACTTGGCATCATTCATTTGAGCATATTGCAGATCCACTTGGAGAGCTCAGGAAAGCAAATGAGCTTCTGTCTGATAATGGAAAATGTATTGTAAGGTTGCCTGTTGTGGATTCCCTTGCCTGGGAACAGTACGGGACAGACTGGGTACAGATAGATGCACCCCGTCACATTTTTCTTCATTCGAGGAAGAGTCTCGGGATAGTGGCTGAAAAAAACGGACTGGAAATTACCAGTATTGACTATGATTCAACGGCTTTCCAGTTCTGGGGCAGTGAGCAGTATGTTAAAGGTATTCCGCTCACTTCCGACCGGTCTTACCTGTCAAATCATTCAAAATCAGTGTTTACCAGCCGTGATATAAGAAGTTTTGAGAAAAGGGCCCGGGAGTTGAACAGAACGGGAGAAGGCGATCAGGCAGTCATTTTCATGATGAAGAAATCATATGGCAGGAAGTGAAAGCATGCATAGGGAATTATGCATAATCCTTCTGAATTATTTTAACGACAACGATACGGTTGAATGTGTGGAGTCGGTTAAAAGGTCAGAAAATATAGAGCTGCCTTATATCGTGGTTACCGATAACAGCGACGGACAATCCCGCCTCGGGCAGGAGCTGGCCTTTTACCCTTACCTGAAAATCCTGGTACCTCCTGCAAACCTGGGCTTTGGCGGCGGTGTAAACCACGCCCTGAATTGGGCAGTAAAAAATCTGACATTTGAATACCTGCTGGTGTTGAACAATGACACACTGCTAAGAACCGACACCCTGAAAAAGCTGGTAGAATATGCAAAGGCACATCCTTCGTTTTCGCTTATAACTCCCTGCATAATTACAGCAGAAAACCCACCCCGGATCTGGTATGCCGGTGGTGATATTAACTTTTCGAGAATGACCCCGGTTGTCAGAAATATCGGAAGGGAATACAATGGATCCGATATGACCGGAACAGTGACGGGATTCGGATCAGGCTGTGCGATGCTGATTGTTTCTGCCTCATTCAACCTGCGGGACAAATTGTTCGACCCCAATATTTTTATCTATGATGAAGACGTGGAGCTTTCAATAAGGCTTGCCAGGGAAGGAAAGACAATTGTCTATACCGGCAGCGCGGTGGTTATCCATAAATGTCAGGGGAGTCAGAAGAAAAATACGAACAGGAAAATCAACCAGCTCTCTCCCGGGAACGTTAATCTTTTATTCTATCTTAAACACACGATAAGAAACAGGTTTTATATACTTAACAAGCATTTCAGCGGAGACAGCAGGTCTCGCATCAGAAGCTCTCTCATCCTATACTGGTGCCTGAAAAGTATTCAATATGCAGCGCATCTTCGTTTTGATGCTTTTGCAGCGGTGTTATCAGGGCTTCTGAATTATGGTTGGACTAAAACAGGGGACAGGAAGTATTAGCTGACTGAACGTGATGAAATCACTTAAGAAACTGTTTCTCGTACTATTCCTTCTGTATATCTCGGGTCTGCCCAACAGGCTTGGCATGCTGACAATGCCCGTACATGAAGTGCTTATCATCTTCTTCGCCGGGACAGGATTCCTTTCGATGGCATTCTACCTCGCAAAAAGACGTTATAAAGCCGACAGGATAGATATTTTCCTGCTGATCATTCTGTTCCTGTATCCCGTTATCAGTAGTATTACCGCATGGGTGATCATAGATCAGCCTATGTATATGGGACTTCTCACGTTCCGGGGCTCGTTCATCCTGCTGACGTATTATACCCTTATCATATTAGGCTTTTCAGATGAGGATGTTCTTGGCTATACTTCAGGGACCGTGGTATTTATAATAATCCTTATTGCCATTCTCTTTTATATCTTCGGGATCAATGATTTGAACCTTCTTTTTAGAAAAGGGAGCCTTGTGATACAGTATGGTGAGACTACGACAAAAGGCCTCCAGTTCTCAGGTTTCACATGCCTGTTTATCATTCCCTATGTGGCAGGATGGGTGAGGTTTTTTGAGAAGAATGATCTGAAACACCTGATACTGCCACTGGCTATCCTCCTGTTCTCGGTATTGGTGAGCAAGGCAAGGAACGAAATCCTTACACTGGCAGCTTTGCCTGTGATGATGTACTACCTTAAATACAAACTTGCTGACTTAAAATTCCTTATCTATTCCGGTCTGATCCTGCTTCTGTTTTTCGTCATCATCCTTACAGACAATGTTGTGTCCAGGAATTTCTCGGGATTATTAAGACCCCTTGATCTTGATTTTGCACAACAAACGGGAGATTATTCCGCGTACTGGCGATGGGAGGAGATTAAGGCAGGATGGGCATGGTTCAAAAAATATCCTGTAACGGGAGTAGGAAGCGCAAGTTACAGGTTCAATAATGGATACATGGGATTTATTGCTGATTTCTTTTTTATTGCCGACATAGGTATAGTGGGTATCCTCGTCAAAGGAGGATTATTGCTGCTCTCTATATATATATTTATGTATTCTTCCCTCCTCAGGTATTTCGATTCAGACAATATTGTATCCGTGACAGGGCGGTTCATTACGCTTGGCCTGCTGATCGAGCTTATTATCGGAAATGATTTCCTGTTCAACTACACAGGTGTTATTGTGCTATTGTTCATGCTTCAGAGATACAGATACAAAGAACGCAATACAGCCTGAACCTGTGATGAGAACTATATATATTATCGATATAATCGGCAGGCATTCAGGCGCTCACTATTATAATAAGCGGCTGAAGGACACGCTCGGGTTAAAATATAAAAACACAATTATCCTGTCGAATTACTCAGACCGCAGTGATGCAGAAAAGCCTCTGCTCATTAACTTTTTCGAGGGGAATACCTTTGCAAAAGTTTCCGGGTTTGTATACAGCCTGCTCAGGTATTACCTGTTCATTGCAAGACACACGGATGACTACTTTATTTTTCTTTCCTATGGTAATGCCTCGGAATCATTCTTTGCCTGGCCGTTGATCTTTTGCAGGAAAAAGATTGTCGACGCCCATGAAGTTATATCGCTTATATCAGGTGGCAGTATAAATAATTTTGCCAGGAGAAGCTTTGCTGGATTACTCTATAACCACATAGCTGATGCCGTAATCTTACATTCAGCAAGATCGGAGGAGTTGATTAACGGCTTGAGATTTAAGAAGAAACGGATATTCATTCCCCACTTCACCTATGACACTGAAAAGGAATACGATGAAAGAAAAATACCAGCGGAAGTGCGTTCTCTCATCCTGGAAAACAGGGTTAATATCCTTTTTTTCGGGTACATGCGCCTTTCCAAGGGAATAGATCATATAATCAAGACAGCCGAAAATATTGCAGGCACGGTGACCGGAAGTTCAATCAATCTGATTGTTGCCGGAAATGATCCGAAAGGGCTGGTGGTATCATTGTTGAAATCGACCGGTAAAGATGTATCAGACGTATTATCATGTCTGCTCAGATATATCTCGGATGATGAGCTGAGATATCTTTTCACCAGGGCTGATTATGTAATTATTCCGTATACTCAGATCTCTCAGAGCGGTGTGCTGGAGATGGCAGTTCACTTCAGAAAGCCACTGATAACTTCATCCCTGGATTATTTCCGGGAATTCCTGGATCGCTATCCGAGCTTTGGCATGTGCTTTCCAAACGATCCAGGGTCGCTGGTGACCTTGCTTGAAAAAATCATCAGGAACAGCAGAAATAAGACGGACAATTACTATACGACGGATGATATACGCAGGTATCTGAGTGATAAAGATCCGGAATCTTTCTTGAAAGAGTTGCAAACAGTATTTCCGGATGAAGCTGATTAACAACTCTGTTTCACCCTTTAAATCATTTATGGAATTCAGTACCAGCCACCAATGAAACTTCTTATCATGGGAACAAGGGGAATCCCGGCCCGATATGGGGGTTTCGAAACATTTGCAGAAGAAATCTCCGTTCTTCTTGCAGCAAACGGAATCGATGTCACGGTTCAGTGTGATTTCAATTCTTCCGACTTAACCACATACCAGGGTGTCAATCTCTGGCATGCTTCGCTTACTAAAAGTGAGAATCCCCTGAAATACTATCTGGAAGGTTTCAGGTATGGCTTGCGAAATTGTGACGTGATCCTGGCAGCCAGCTGTGCTGCTTCTGTTTTTTATCCGCTGAATCTTTTTAAACGCAAAGTAATAATAACCAATCCTGACGGGCTGGAATATAAGCGTAAAAAGTGGCCGCTTGCCAAAAGGATTTACCTGAAGGTCTCGGAGATGCTTTCAATGGCCATGTCCGACTATATCGTCGCAGATTCATCTAATATAAAAAGATACATCGACAGTACATATGCTTTCGCTTCTGCGAAGACAAGGATCATTGAATACGGAGCGCACCTGAACCACGAGGTTGACCCTGAGTGTCTTCATAAATATGGTGTCGGGAAGAGCGGTTTTTATCTTGTTGTAAGCAGGCTGGAACCCGAAAACCACCTGGAAATGATCCTGGATGGACATAAAAGGTCAGGAACGTCCTACCCGATTCTGATTGCCGGCAATATTCTGGAAACTGAATATGTAAAAAAAATGATGGAATCATATGCCTCTGAAAGAGTAATATTCGCAGGCGGCATCTATAACAGGAATGAGCTTTTTACTTTGAGACACTCATGTAAGGCATATATCCACGGCCATTCCGTGGGAGGTACCAATCCATCGCTTCTGGAGTCAATGGCCAGCAGAAATATTATAATTGCCCACGACAACGTTTTCAACAGGGAGGTCACCGATGACGGTCAGTTCTATTTCTCCACTCCCGAAGAATGTGCACGAAGGATCAATGAAGTTGAGATGCTTGGTGATTCTGACGCTGAGAGATACCGCGAAAAGGGATACAGAATGATAGTGGACAGATACAACTGGAATGCCATTCTCACCAAGTATTTAAACCTTCTTGGGGAAGTCAGGCTGGATTAGACGCCATACAGGTACCCTCTGTTACAACAATTAAAATGCATGTTTTTACATGCATTTTTTTTATTACCTTCACATTAAATTCAGTATCACTACTGACCTGATGAATCAAGTTCCGGATTTTGATAAGTTTCTGCTGCCTGTATGGATGAGTTTAGCCGGGAGTTTTATCGCAGCGTGTCTTATTTCATGGGTTTCAATACCCACTATTGTAAAAATATCGAAGTTCAAGAAACTCCACGCATCTGTTAACGAGAGGACATCTCATTCCGGTGACACTCCAAATCTTGGCGGAGTGGCAGTTTTTGCAGGTGTCAGTCTTTCTGTTGTGGTCTTTTCCCTTCGTTCGGCACAGGAAGCAGTCCATTTTCTCCTGGGTGGAATGATACTCATCTTTTTTATAGGAATAAAAGATGATATACTTATTATTGATCCGAAGAAGAAGCTTATAGGCCAGGTTCTTGCATCTCTGATAATCGTATGGTTCGGAGGGGTAAGGATAACTGATTTTCACCCTGTACTTGACTACGGGGGTATTTCCCCGGTATTAAGCATAATCGTAACTGTATTCCTGTTCGTTCTCCTGATTAACGGATTCAATCTTATTGATGGAATTGATGGACTGGCATCCGGATTGGGTATTGTTATATCTGCATTCTACGGCTCATGGTTTATCTATTCCGGACACTATACTGCCGGAGTGATATCCCTTTCAATCGCCGGTGCTTTAATAGCGTTCTTCCGTTATAATATTTTCAGCAGGAACAATAAACTCTTTCTCGGCGACACGGGATCGATGATCACAGGATATGTGGTTGCTTTCCTGACTGTTCAGTTCATCGAATACAATTTAAACGCCCCTGCCGGAATTGGGATGAAATCCGCTCCGGCCGTTGCATACGGATTACTTATCGTTCCGCTTATCGATATGCTGAAAGTGTTCATTTTGAGGTCGTGGAACGGCAAATCCCCATTTAAAGCCGACAGAAATCATATACACCATACCCTGCTCTCACTTGGCTGTTCTCATCTGGAAGCAACACTCATACTTTCGGGAATGACAATTTTATTCCTTGCACTGGCAATGGTTCTCAGGGATTTAGGAGCTTTGTGGTTAATGATTCTCCTGACTGCCGCTGCTTTCCTGGTAATTTCAGTTCCATGGATGATACTGAAAACAAGGATCCGCAAGGCGAAATTAATTCAGAACGAATAATCTCATGTCTCATCCGGCTGGGAAGATAGCCCTTTTCCTGTCGATGCCTGACAAATGGGAAATATCAGGTTTCTATGCACTATGCATCACTTTGTTCCTGATGCCGTTTCCAAGGACATTTTCCCTTTGGGCGATGGGCGCTTTCCTTTTTTTCGGAACGATATTGTGGATTCAGAAGTTCAAAGAAGTTTTTTCCTGTTTCAGGAAGAACCTGTTGATCATTGCCCCTCCTCTGGTCTATTTCTTACTCTATCTGACTCACTTCCTTATTGGCGATCGCTTATGGATGTACGTCGAAGATAAGCTTATGTTCCTTGTGGTTCCGGTACTTGGTCTGCCGGTTTTTATTTCCTGCTACCTGAGAAGAAACCGGAGACAGCTTTTACTGTCACTCGTTCTGGGCATTACCATCATATGTGTATATCAGTTCTCCCGGGCCTTTCTGGAAAGCCTCAGGATCACCGATGGAACATTGAGTTTTGAGCCTTTTGTATCTCCGGGTGTTTCAAGGTTTATGTGGGACCAGTTATCAGGTTTTGAGCATCCGTCATACCTGGCAATAAAAACATTATGGGTGATTACACTGCTTTTCTTAACGAGGGATATAATGGGATTCAGGTGGTATCAATCCCTTATACTGACAGCTCTGTTATCCGTATTCATATTCTTCCTGGCTGCAAAGACAGAACTCCTTCTTCTAGGGCTGCTGGTCACTTATTTCCTTTTCCGCAGCTTGAAAAAAGGCAGTTCTAAATTGATGCCTTTTCTTATTGCTCCCCTGTTGCTGGCTGGTTTCATCTGGGCATTTACCCGGAATGCGAGAGTACAGGAAAAGCTGAATGAGATAAAGAAAAGACAAACTGAAGGTATGGTAAACTGGAAGGATATGGATCCCAGGACACGATCATGGTTCTATTCCTTCCAGCTAATCAGGGAAAATCCAATTCTGGGAACCGGTCTGAATGCCCGTAATATTCTTGCCGAAGAATACAGAAAGGGAGGTTATACTGTTGATGCTGAGTTAAGGCTCAATGCACATAATCAGTACCTTGAAACACAAATGACACTTGGTCTGCCGGGAACCCTGATCCTGCTCTGGATGCTGTTCAATCCGCTTATCTTCCGAAGACAGACATGGAAACCGGTATTGATAATCCCGTTCATGCTTATCATATGTGTAAGTATGATAACGGAATCGATCCTGGTGCGACAGTGGGGAATAATGTTCTATGTTATGTTTTATTGCCTTTTACTACTACCAGAAGAGGCTGACTCTGAATGAACAGCCGGCAGGCCGGGCTTCAGTATTTCCTGAAAACTTCCCTGATCTTCTTTCTGTTTCTGATCATTATGAGATATGCAAGCATCAGGGTCAGGGCTGCGGGAATTATATATATGCCATAATAGAATCCGCCATTGAATCTTTTTCCGGGAGTATAAAAATCACTGATCAGAGTCAGAACACCTGAATAGAGGCTCTTTTCCATCTCAATTGTCTGCTTTTCCCTGAAAAGTGAATGGATATTATCGTAAACAAGCTGAGTTCTCTGTTCCTGAAGAAAGATCATCTGGCCTCCGTTTTCAGGTATCCTGTTCCTTGTCTCCTCAAAGTATTTGACCTTCTGAAGGCTGTCGAGCTGTCTGATATCATAATTCAACCGCACAAGCATCTCATCATACTGCCTCAGCCTTACGGCATTCTTCTCCTGGAATACCCTGTTATTGTCTGCGTATGTGAAAATACCGTTCCTTATCCCGGGTAAGGCATTTTTATCCCTGAATCTGACCCTGACTACAAATCGGTCCTGCATTCTTACGTCAATGGTATCATAAACATTCTGCCTCTTATGGTAGTCAACAAGGTCGGGAATGCTGTCATTATTCCTGTCAATAACCCAGAAAGCTTCAAGATCGATCAGTCCCGGATCCTCTCCTGCAGTGAAGGAGAGAGCATTATTGACCTGTGTAAAATCCTTTTCTTCCAGTAATTTATTCAGTTTGTTGAAGTGTTCTATCATCTCTGAATTGGGCACAGCATTGCTCCTGAGTGTGATCTCTGACACGTAAAATGGTTTACTGACCCATTTCATCAGATAGGACAATCCTATACCCAGCGCAACGCTCAGAGCCAGTAGAAAAATGTTCCTGATGAGAAATACCAGGGTGGCAGTAAAAGCCCTTCCTGCAGAATCAAGCCATTTTGATATCGTTCTTCCCATCCTCTTGAATAGGTCAAGAAGATCGATTTCATCACTGGTATCAGTTTTTGACATTTCAGGATGTTAGGTTAAGGACAAATTTAGAAAGAATACCCTTTTGCACAAACAATTTTTCAGATGATCTGCATAACCTTCAGAGCCAGATCCTTAACCAGCGGCTTGTAGTCATTGATGAATTCACCTGTGACCCTGTTGCCTATTACCACACACAGGGAGAGAGCCTTGTGTCCCATCAATCCCGACAGCCCGTAGATCGCCGAACTCTCCATCTCATAATTAGCTATCATCCTGCCCCTGAACGAAAATTCCTCAAGCTTCCTGTTTATCTCATTGTCAAAGGAGTTCAGCCTCAGGCTCCGGCCCTGGGGCGCATAAAACCCGGGAGCAGATATGGTAATCCCCCTTATAAATCTCTCACGGCTGAAAAGCTCAGCAAGCTCTTTGCTGGCATTAACTGCGTAGGGGTAGGAGAGAGTGTCAGGCCATTCGAGGTGCTGCACAAGTACATCCGACAGAAGAGTATCGAGAAGCCAGTCATAACCCTCGTAGAAATGAAGCAACCCGTCAAAACCAATTGCCGTCTCAGTGAGAACCGTCGATCCTGCCGGGACCTCTCTTCTCAACCCGCCTGATGTCCCGATTCTGACGAAGGTAAGTGATACAGGCTCTTCCCTGGGAATGCCCGTCTCCAGGTCGATATTTGCCAGCGCATCAAGTTCATTGACCAGGATGTCAATGTTGTCGGTCCCGATACCTGATGAAATTATAGTTATCTCACGCTCTTCAAAGCTGCCCGTCACAGTCCTGAATTCCCTGTTCTCCTTGCTTACCCGGATTTCTGAAAGCAGCGAGGAAAGCATGTCAACCCGCCCGGGATCGCCCACTATGATGATCCTGTCGGATATATCGGATGGAAGCAGCTTAAGATGAAATATGCTTCCGTCACTGTTAGTGATCAGTTCTGTCTTCTTTTTCATGATTTTCAGTTGAAGAACAAATGTAAGAAATTACTGACAGGCTTTAACGGTAGTAATCCATTATTCTGCCGGAGATCAGATTAAGTGAAATCTCTGCAAGCTTCGTCTGGTACTGCACCGTCAGAAGGCTCTCCCTGGCATCAAGAAGACTCTTCTGAACCTCGCGGAGGTCGATGCCCGACAGAACCCCAAGTTTATATCTCTCCATCGCAATTGTAAGGTTTTCTGTTGCAGTTTGCAGGTTCTGCTTTTCCAGCTCGATGAGCCTCAGGAAGTTGCTGTAGGCACTGTAGATGGTTATCAGATCGGCTTTTACTCCCTGCTCGATTTCCTGGTACCTGAGTTCCTTGTTCTGAAGATCGATAGCTGAATTCTTTAGTGTTCTCCTCTGGTTTAAGCCGTCAAATATATTGAATCCGAGTGTCACTCCGTAGCTCAGGCCGTTGGTCTGCTGATTCCTGTTTGATCCGCTGCTGAAGGTGTTGAAATTGTAATTGTAGCCCGAGGAAGCAGTGAGATAAGGGTAACTCCTCGACCTGGCAAGCCTGTAATCGTATTCGGAAATAGCTTTCCCAGACGTAGCTATCTGAAGGCTTGTATTTCGTGCTAGTGTCTCCTCAAGAAGTTTTTCATATAAAAGCTGCTGGGAAACAACGATGTTGGAATCAACTGTGGTGAACTGTCCGTCGAGGTTTTCTATTGCCATCAGCTCATTGAGCCTGATCCGGGCTGCGTGAACCGTTTCATACTGTTTCGACAGCCTCGAACTGTCGGCATTCAGGTAGACCCTCGATTGCAGGACCTGCAGCTTCGAGCTTGATCCCAGCAGGTACCTGTCCTCATCGATACGGAGCCTCTCCTTTGAAAGGGAAACAGCATACCGGAGGTTTTCCAGAAGTCTTACCTGCTGTATATAATTGTAATATGCTGCCACTATGTCAGCAACAAGATTCTCAATAGCCAACTGGGTGTTCAGCTCACCCAGCTTCTTCATTTCGCCCAGTTTCCTGTATGTAGTTGACACGCTGAATCCGTCGAAGATGGTCAGTCCGAGGCTGACCGAGCCAGCACTGGTTGTATTGTGGATACCTCTGCTTATGGTACTGCTGGTATCGCCAAGGTTTGTTCTTACGTCATTCAAAGTACCGCTGTGTCTTCCATTGAGATCGATGGTGGGCAGATAACCGGCATTGCCCAGTGTATAGTTATTCTTTGCTACTTCCTCGCTGTTCCTTGTTATCAGAAGGGAATAGTTCCTGTCAAGACCGGTCTTTATGCACTCCTTTACGTCGTAAACCTGTTGCGCAGAGCTATGTACAAAAGCAAGAAGGGCAAACAGGTTAAGCGCCAGCAACCGTGTTTTCATCATTGGTCTTTTTCGTTTCACTCGAAATGTAGGTGTAGATTGCAGGTACGATGAACAGGGTCAGAAAAGTTGCAAAGGCCATTCCGCCTACTACCGCTGTACCCATGGCAACACGGCTCTGTGCCCCCTCTCCAAAACCGAGAGCAAGGGGAGAGATGCCAAGAATGGTGGCAAGGCTTGTCATGAGTATTGGACGGAAACGTGCTGCTGCTGCATATTTGATTGCATCATACTTATTCATGCCTGCGCTCTTGCGCTGATTGGCAAATTCAACAAGCAGAATACCGTTCTTCGACACAAGACCGATAAGCATTATAAGCCCGATCTGGCTGAAAATATTCATCGTGATGTCGAAATACCACATTACAGCCAGTGCCCCTGTAAGGGCAAGTGGAACGGTCATCATTACTATGAAGGGATCCTTGAAGCTCTCAAACTGTGCCGCAAGTACAAGGAAAATAAGAACAAGGGCCAGTGCAAATGCAAACATCAGGCTCGATGAACTCTCCATGAAG
>JALONU010000204.1 GCA_025454775.1 Bacteroidales bacterium
GAAATATTTTTATAAATAAGTGTTAAAATATTTGGTTTGTGTTATAAACTACTTTATATTTGTAATATATTTATGGTCCATTTTTGATTTTAACATAAATGAGTTTCTGTAATGAAACCATATATTCTCGGGTCGCTTGAAAATCAATTAAATTTTTTACATGATTTCTGAATTTCATATAACCTAAAAATAAACATTATTATGGAAAACGAAGAAAAGCAGATGACAGGCGAAGAGAGCCTGAAAATCATTACCGACATGATCAGCAGGACGAAAACAAACATTCGTCAGAGTTCCTTCCATCTCCTCTTCTGGGGATGGCTCATATTCCTGTGCAGCCTTACGGAATATCTGCTCTTTAAACTTACCGACTTTGCAAATCCCTGGTATGTATGGTATTTTGTATTCCCGGGAGTGGTCGTTTCCATGATCTACGGTTTTACAAAAGGCCGGAAGGAACATGTATGGACCTATGCAACGATGCTTTATGTCTGGAACTGGGTAGGATTCCTGCTTGCAGCAACAGTATTGTTTCTTATCGTAAAGGACAGCATCGAGCTCTACGCACCTCTGATACTTACTCTTGCTTCATTGCCGGTTCTTTTCTCCGGATGTATCCTGAAATTCCGCCCTCTGATCATAGGTTCAGCATCTTTTCTTGTATTTGCAATTGTTGCACGTTTTGCCGGACCCGACATCTCTTCACTGGCTGTCCCCGCAGCAATGCTGACAGGGTACCTTATTCCGGGATATATTCTTAAAAGGAAGAACGGCCATGACTCAGTTTAAGGACCTTGACCCGGTTCTTCACTCTCAGCTCCGGCTGGCGATCGTGTCACTGCTGATGAGCGTGGAATCGGCCGACTTCACATACCTGAAGGAACAGACAGGGGCAACAGCCGGGAATCTCAGCATCCAGATAACCAAATTGAAAGAAGCCGGTTATATAGAGGTTACAAAGAAATTCAGCGGAAATTATCCCCAGACACTTTGTAAAATAACAACAACCGGGAGGACAAGATTCGCAGAATATGTAAAAGCCCTGAAGGAATACCTGAATCCTGAAAAACAATAGTTCTCTGTGTTCCTTTGTGTGAACTTTGTGTTCCTTTGTGGTAAGAATTCTTTTTTTAACCACAAAGGTGCTCAAAGGTTTTCACGAAGGAGCACAAAGTAAAATGAACCATTTTAATAGGATGGTTATAAATTCATCCTATTTTTGTACTCTTAAAAATTCCGGATGATGGCAGAGGAAAGTAAAGAGGAACAAAAACCTTCAGTAAGCTTTATCGAGCAATTCATTATAGATGATATAAGTGACGGTAAGAATAACGGCCGGATCCATACCCGGTTCCCGCCCGAACCAAACGGTTATCTTCATATCGGCCATGCAAAGGCAATATGCCTCGACTTCGGCATGGCACAGAAATACGGCGGAAAGTGTAACCTCAGGTTCGACGATACAAATCCCGTTAAGGAGGAAGTCGAATACATCGACTCCATAAAGGAAGATATTCACTGGCTTGGGTTCGACTGGGAAGAAAGGGAATATTACGCTTCTGATTATTTCGGGAAACTATTTGAATTTGCTGTCGATCTGATTAAAAGAAGCCTGGCCTACGTCGACGATCAGCCCGCGGATGTAATTTCGGCACAGAAAGGAACTCCTTCCCAGCCCGGACAGTCAAGTCCGTTCAGGAACAGGCCGCCTGCCGAAAGCCTCGACCTCTTTTACAGGATGAATGAGGGTGAGTTTGCAGAAGGAAGCCGGGTACTCAGGGCCAGGATCGACATGTCCTCTCCCAATATGCACATGCGCGATCCCATAATTTACAGGATAATAAAGGCTCCTCATCACCGTACCGGCGAAAACTGGAAAGTATACCCCATGTACGATTTTGCCCACGGCCAGAGCGATTATTTTGAGGGCATCACACATTCTCTGTGTACGCTGGAGTTTGAAGTGCACAGACCTCTTTACGACTGGTTAATAGATCAGCTGAAAACATCCGATTACAGGCCGAGGCAGATCGAGTTCAACCGCCTGAACCTGACCTATACGATCATGAGCAAGAGAAAGCTTCTCGAGCTTGTAAGGGAAGGCAGGGTAAGCGGATGGGATGATCCCAGGATGCCAACGCTCTGCGGACTGCGAAGAAGGGGCTACACTCCGGAATCGATCCGTAATTTTGTCGATATGATAGGCTACACGAAAGTTGAGGCCATCAACGATGTCTCCCTGCTCGAATATGCTGTCCGCGAAGACCTGAACAAAAAGGCTCCCCGGGTTTTCGGGGTTCTCGATCCGCTGAAGGTCATAATTACCAATTATCCTGCCGGAAAAGTTGAGGAGATGGAGATCCTGAATAATCCCGAGGATGAAAGCATGGGAACGAGAAAAGTTCCTTTCTGCAATGAAATTTATATTGAGAAGGACGACTTTATGGAGAATCCTCCTCATAAGTATTTCCGCCTTGCTCCCGGCACCGAGGTAAGGCTTAAGGGAGCCTACATCATAAAATGCGAATCGTTCAGGAAGAATGAAATGACCGGGATGATTGAAGAAGTTTTTTGCACCTATGATCCTGCAACGCGCAGCGGCGGCGAAGCTTCCGACAGGAAGGTGAAGGGAACGCTCCACTGGGTTTCAGCAAGGCACGCCGTCGATGCCGAGGTAAGACTTTACGACAGGCTTTTCGACCATGAGGATCCGGCAGGACAGAAAGATGAAGATTACCGCAAATTCCTCAATCCCGGTTCACTGAAGGTTCTGAGCGGATGCATGCTCGAGCCTTCTCTCAGGAATGCAGAACCGCTGGATAAGTTCCAGTTCCAGCGCCTCGGTTATTTCTGTGTCGATTACGATTCCACCCCGGAACAACTTGTCTTTAACCGGACGGTTTCGCTGAAGGATACGTGGGCGAAGATCCGGAAATAGTCTTGCGGTCCTGCAGTCTTGCGGTCGTGCAGTCTTGCTATTTTGAGGGCTTCAAGTAGTTCATCAGGCCACTTATGGCGTTGAGTAAGTTCTGACATTTAGTCCGTCTTTCGGAAGCAGTTTCTGAAGATATATATTTCTGGTCCTCAGCTATATAGTACATGCTCTTTACTTCGCCAAGAGATCCCTTTGAGATATTTAGAAACTGGCTGAATTCGGCATCACTTCTCCTGCAAAAACCTTCGGAGATGTTGTTCATAATAGAGATCCCCGCACCTGAAATCTGGCACTTGTAGGTATAATCCTTAGATGATCTGAAATCGGTGTAGATTAAATTGACGATTTCCCTGGCAAGCTGCCAGATTTCCAATTCTTCAAAATTCTTAATTGTTCCCATTTTAGCACGATTTAGTTTGACATCCTATAAAGTTACAAAATATCCTGACTGCACGACCGCAAGACCGCAGGACTGCAAGACTTTTTTTGCTTTCCGGCACATTTTTTGCTGTAATTCAGTAAGATAACTGCCTTTCGAATCGAACTAACTATCAGAATATGAAATCTTTATTGTTTTCACTAAGGTTCAGCCTGATCATGATGGCTGCAATCGGTTTATACTCATGCGATAACAGCATAACCGATAATGCCGGATCAGGGAATATGGAGTTCTCGATCAACATCCCTGATCAGGGTGCAAAATCTGCCCAGGACAGCATCTCCGCATCTTTCCACATACTCATTTCGGTGGTGGATCAGGACAGCAATGCGGTTTTCACCGACAAGATGATCCCTCTTTACACATTCGGGACAGGTTTTGTAAGCGAGAATATAGAGATCAGGTCGGGACAGTATTTCCTGACGAAGTTCATGGTGATCAATACCGCTGGCGAGGTGATCTATGCCTCACCGCTGGCAGGATCACCGCTGGCCTATCTTGTAAACAGGCCCCTGCCGCTCAGGTTCAACATAGAACCGGGCGGGGTTACAAGGGTGATACCCGAGGTGCTGGTCGTGGGAGATCAGCCTCCCTCACAATTCGGATATCTGAATTTCGGGATCCAGATAGTCAAGCCCCTCGATTTCTGGGTAGTGGCAGTCCTCGATCCGGGCGACCTGATGCCACCGATAGTAATGACCACCGCAAGACTTATCGTTTATGCCCCTGACGGATGGCACTACTCCTTCAAACTGGAGCCTTATCCCAACCACCTGGTAATCAGGGGAGGTTATGGTATTTACACCTTCATCCTTGAAAAGGAAGGATATCAGCCCCAGAAAATGCAGTTTAGCGCAAGTGAGCTCAGGGCAACAACAAAGGATAACCCCCTGGTGCTTAAGATCCCTTATGGCTCTGCCATCCATAAGCTTGTCCTGCAACCGGGGCCTGAGGACGGAAAGGATGCCATGGTGTCGAATCTTGAACCTGAAAAGAATTTCGGAGACCACAGGTATTTCGAGGCAACTTTCCTGAGCGAACCGATCCTTACTGTGATGAGGTCGAACAGGAGTCTCATACAGTTTGACCTGGGTTCCCTGCCCAAGTCAGCAACCATAAGGAAAGTGGTCCTCAGGCTTACCTATGATATCCCGATCCCGTTCGACAGCTCCTATGTTTTAAATACGCAGCCGTCGTCAGGTATTGCCTGGTATGGCGGCGTTCTCCAGCAGATCGTTGAGCCCTGGGATGAGCACAAGGTTACCTGGAATACACAGCCGAAGACAATAGAGTACAATCAGGTTTATATAGCGCCCTTCATAAGGAATGTGAACTTCATAGAGGTTGACGTTACGAGGATCTTTGTTCCTCCGGTAAACACCGACCAGGTAGTTTATCCTAATCACGGAATGTTGTTCAGGCTCTGGCCTTATGACCGGTTCCCCGGCTTCAGGTTTGCTTCGAGCGACTACCAGCTGGCTTCCTCGACTGTGAAGATGTGGCCGGCGCTGACGATATACTACACCCTGCCATAACCATTTGATTCAACCCCTGATTATAAGAATGGGTGAAAGGGGGAGGGGGAGAAGGGGAGACACTCCCACTCTCCCACTCTTTCCTTTTGCATATTTCCACTTTTTGTCTATTTTTGCCGTCCGAAACTGCTCCGTGGTGTAATTGGCAACACGTCTGACTCTGGATCAGAAAAGTTCAGGTTCGAGCCCTGACGGAGCAACTAAAAAATGTCACTGACGCGGCATTTTTTGTCATGCAGTCTTGCAGTCATTGCCTTGTACAATAATATCTATTGATCATTGTATCGTTGAAACTCCTGAAAAATTATTACAAATAATTCTCCGACATCCCGACTG
>JALONU010000205.1 GCA_025454775.1 Bacteroidales bacterium
TAGTCGACAAGGAAACAGCTCCAAGGGCCGATTATGTTCTCAACCAGCTCCGCCTTCATGTCACGGAATCCCTGAAACAGGTCGGAGGAGAGGATGAAGTAGTTCCGTATGTTCTCGGAAAGGATTGTTTCGGAGGGGAGGAGCGCCATCTGTATGCGGCTCGCATAATGTATGCTCGATTCAAGTTCTTCCTTCTGCTTGACAACCACTGCTGTCCGCTCCTTCACGATACCTTCCAGGCGAATGTTTTCACTCTTGAGCCTTTTGGTATAGGCGGTTATTATTCCGAAAACTGCAAGTATCGAAGCAATAATATAAAGAAGTATCATCCAGGGTGTCACATACCATGGTTTCAGGATGACAAAGTTGAAGGATGCCTCCTGGGATTCTATTCCGGTTATTGTTCTTGCCTTTACCCTGAAGGTGTATTTGCCATAGGAGAGGTTGGTGAAATCCTTATATCCTATCCTGTCCCATTCCGACCAGTCGTCCTCGAATCCTTCCAGCTTATAGCTGTAGGTGATATCCTCTTCCTGTACCATATAGGGAGTCGTCCAGTAGAAGGAGGGAGAATTGAACTTATACCTGAATTCGGGCGGTTTCAGTCCTGTGTTTGAGATCGCCGGATATCTTTTTCCAAAGGCCCCGTCCTTGAAGAAAGTCTCATTCATAACAAGGGAATCTTCTTCATGCGATGAGATAACGATCTTTGTAAGCAGTGTCTGAATTGACGGTAAGGGAAGGTCAAACCTCTGGTCATCAATAACATATATGCTTGATGATTTGCTCAGCCACATCCTGTCCTCAATAACACTGGCAAAAGTGGATTTCATATCGGGAAGGGCTGAAAGCAGCCCTCCTCTGATCATATGGATGGAATCTCCTGCTTCCCTGATAATAATATCATGATGTCTTTCTGCCTGTATTTCCAGCCAGAAATCCCTGTTAAGTCCGGGGAATGCAGCGATGACATCTTTTCCGGCCGTATACCCTCCCGTCAGATCATCAAATGGTATCCATCTATCGTTTGCCGTATCCATCCTGAGAATACCTCTGGCCGTTGTGAGCAAGATATTTCCCTGATATCTGACAAGCCTCTGCAAAGAAACTGCGGGCACTCCTTTTTCGGGTCCGTACCTTACAGGTATGGAGTCATTGAATGGAAGCCTGTATATTGCGTCTTTATATGTAGTGAGGATGATGAGATCTCCGTTGGGAAGCTCATCGATAAACGCTGCGCTTCCTGCCAGATTCTCACTCCTGACCATTGCATACTGATTCCATTTTCCGTGTATGTAATCAACAATGGCTATGGTGGCTGTGCTGAACCCGAAATAAAACCTCGATTTCATGAATTTCGACTGGTAGACGGATCTTGTCGGATTCTGGGTTATATCAAGCTTCACTGCCCTGTCGGGGAATACCTGGTAGATACCGTCAAACTGGGTTCCGGCAAGCATGAATTTCGAACCAGCCGTTTCGGCTGGACAAAGTGCAAAGATCTGTGAATTAAGGTTGTTTGAGAGTGAAAAGATCCTTTGTCCGGCAGCGTTAACAGAGCTTTTGAGCAATCCCTGATCAGTGGCGACGAAGATCTCCCGTTACAGATATCCATAATTCGGAATTCATATCAGGGCCTGAATATAGTGCTGTTACGACATCATCCTTCATGTCGATGGTGGAGCTTGTCAGGTGGCCGGTCTGCCTGCCGTTCCTGTCGAAAATGTAGACACCGTCGGTCGTGGTCCCCAGGGCAAATTCGCCCATGGGCAGGTTCGTTCCGCTGTAGATATACAGGTCGTGAGCTTTCCTTGAAAATCCCTGGTCGATGAAGTTCCCGTCCACCACACCTGAAGAATAATCATAGAGGAAGACCCCATTGTTGAGTGTTCCTACAATGATCCTGTTGTCGTCATAGGGGAGTATGGTAAGGCACATCTTGTAACCGAAGAAGTCTCCTCCCGGAAGCTGGATTATCGAGTTTTCCTTAAGCTCGAACAGGCCTTTGATATTATTGGCGATAATGATCTTGTCCTTTATCCTGTAGATCCTTTCCGACTGCCAGAAACCCAGCTTCCGGAGGTTGACATAATACAGGCTGTCAATCAATGTATTGTAAATGATAAGGGCGCCGGGACTCATGAAATATACTTTGGAATCCCTTATTACGAGAGACCGGATCTCCCCTATTGTCCTTTCGGACGGGGGTGTATCATCAATTTTCGACGTGTCGGCTGCAAATGATTTTGTTATTTCCACGGCCGACGGAAACCTGTCGGTCATTGACTGGTATTTTCTGATACCTGAAGCATCTGGTTCTATATAGCCGAATTCCAGAGAGCCCCCAACGTAAACAATGCCGTTCTCGTCAGAACCCAGAGCCCTTATAACAGCCTGGTTATTTTCGTCAAAGGGGATTCTTGTCCATTTGCTGCCGTCGTACCTTATAACAATGCCATCATCTCCTCCAAACCATAAAGCACCGAACTTATCCCTGGTGACAGCCCAGTGTTCCTCGGAACCATGGGTCACATTCATGTCATAGCTTTTGGATACAGGAGTCCCGTACCTATTAACCTGCGCTGAAAGTCCGGTAATCAGGATACTTAATAAAACAACTACGGATAGTCTTTTCATAGTCTTTCCCCGTTCGTCCATTAAAACAAACATAAAAGTATGAATATTCTTATTTTAATCAAATTTATCATGATGCGATTCGTTATTAGTTATAAAATCCCTAACTTTCAGCGGGAATTCAGGGTACAGCGTTAATTTATTAACACTGATGCGTTTAGGGTATAGCGGAACTGCAACTACAGCGGTATTATTGACTCTATATACCGTTATTGCCGATGGACAGGCATTAAGGAGCCACAGGTACCATCTTGGTACAGGCATGCAGCAAGGTTCCGTGATCACTGAAGGCAATACACTCAGAATCAGTTACTCGGTACCGGAAATAGATGCCCTGGGATTTTCCGACGAACATGGAAGATGGTTCAGGATAGGCATACCGGGTCACATCCCGGTATCGGTAGTGGGAAATCCTTCCCTTCCCGTCTGGTCAAAACTGATCACAATCCCTGAAGGATCATCCTATGAAGTGAGGATCACTGATGTGAAATCTTCCAGGATAAGGCCATCAGCAAGAAGGATAAGTGGAGACCTCTACCCCGTACAGGAAAGCGAAACAAAAGACCAGCAGGCAGATCGGCCTCCATTCCGTATAAACAAGGAAATTTATTCATCCCGGAGGCTGATCCCTTCCGACACTGTGACCATTGAACCGCTTGGCACAGCCAGGGGAAAAAGGATAGCGGCACTCACAGTTCGTCCGGTCAGGTACGATCCCCGGTCAAAGTCGCTGGAGGTTATCACATCGATGGAGATCAGTATCATTTTCTCCGGTCCATCCCTCCGGAAGACATCTCTCTCTGAATCGATACTGTTTGCCGATGATCTGGGGAAGAACGCACTCAACTTCGAAGAGGGTGACCTGATAACAGGGTATTCCGACAAGCCGGTCAGGATGATCATTCTCACCGATACTTCATTCAGGAAACACCTGAAACCATATATCGAATGGAAAACACAGAAAGGCTTCAGGATCGAAATGCTTTACCGGGGTGCTGACTTTGCCGGAGAGAACTATACCGACATAAAGAACTCCATTGCTTCAGTCTATAACAGCTCCACTGAAGAGAACCCGCCACCCGAGTATCTGCTCATTGTCGGGAATGTCGCCAGGATACCATATTACGGTACAGGCAACATAACCGACCTCTACTACGGCGAATTTGACGGAGGAGGCGATTATTTTCCCGAGATGTACATTGGCCGTCTGCCTGTTGCGGACACCAGCGATCTGAAGGTAGTTATAAGCAAGCTGATCCAGTACGAGAAGTACCAGTTTGCCGACACCAACAAGTTCTCATCCAATGCGCTTGCAACAGCCGGTATCGACGACAGCCACTACACCCACATGAACGGACAGGTAAATTACGCCGTTAACAATTACCTGACAGCAGCAAACAATATCAAAGGCTTTAATTTTCTCTATCCGAACGCTAAAAAAGACACCATAATCAAACTCATCAATAAAGGTCTTTCATTTATTAATTATACCGGACACGGAAGTGCAACAGGCTGGCTGTTCCTGAACATCACCACATCCGATGTCCCTGCGCTGATGAATAATAATATGTACCCGTTCGTGATCAGCAATGCGTGCCAGACCTCCAGGTTCAGTACTTCGTCGTTCGGCAATGCCATGGTCCTTGCTCCCGGGAAGGGTGCCGCCGGCTATATCGGGTGTTCCGCCGATTCGTACTGGGATGAAGATTTCTACTGGGCTGTGGGTACGGGCCCGGTAACAGTAAATCCCGGATATGAAACAACAGGGCTTGGAGCCCTGGACAGGCTTTTCCATACTCACGGAGAGAGCCCATCGGAATGGTACATAAGCATGGGGCAGGTTATATATGCAGGTAACCTGGCAGTGAGCGGAAGCACTACAACGAAGAAGAAGTACTACTGGGAGATTTACAACCTTGTAGGTGATCCAAGTATTATACCCGTGATCGGCACACCCGGCACATTCAATATAGACCTTCCCGACACCCTTCCCAACAACCTGAGATCACTTTCCCTTATTGCCGAGCCTCATTCGTACATAGCCGTTTCACATTTCGACACCCTTTGGGATGCCTCATACGTAAGCCCATCGGGATCGGTAACCCTAGACCTGCCTGGATTATCGGAAGACTCCTGCCTTGTAGTTGTTACAGGCCAGAATAAGAAGCCAATCATCAAGACCATCTATTTCTCTGCGCTTTCAGGACCTTTCCTGAATCTCTCGGGGAAGGCTGTGGGAGACTCTCTCGGCAACGGGAACGGTCTTGCAGATTATAACGAAACTATTTTCCTCAGGCTTACTGTTGGCAACCTGGGTTCTGAAGCGGCTTCAGGTGTAACCGCAACAATAACTTCAACCTCTCCCCATGTAACAATAAATGACGGTACTGCAGACCTCGGAACAATTCTTCCGGGCAGTGAGAAGAAAGTTTACAACGACCTCAGGTTCACCCTGTCAGGTAACATTACAGACAAATCAGCAGCAACATTTGATCTTAAGCTTAAATACGGAACCACAGAAAAGATCTTCAGGATTGACGTCAGTATCCATGCTCCCGAACTGGAAATAGATCATTACCGTCTTGATGATACGGGAACAGGAAACAGCAACTTCCTTGCCGATCCTGGTGAAAATATAAGACTTGTCTTTACAGTGATGAATTCTGGCAGCAGCAGCACATCCGGAGAGTTCACATTGTCGAGCCCCGACCCTGAGATCAGTATTCCCATACCCACAAAGAACTCCGGTATTATAGATGCCGGGAGCATTGCCGAAATTCCAGTCGATATAAAAGTTTCATCTCTTGCAGCTGAAGGAACAACCATTAATCTTACAGCCCAGCTCGATTGTGATCCTTACCTGAAAGACAAGAGCTTCAGGTTCAGGGTAGGAAGGTTCCAGGAGACTTTTGAGTCGTCTTCGTTCAGAGTGTTTCCATGGATAAACGTCAGCACGGTACCATGGACAATAACCAATGGTTCTTCCTGGGAAGGTATTGTATCGGCCGTGTCGGGCGACATAGGCGACAACACAAGTACAACACTGGCGATCAAGGCTTCCTATCAGGTGCAGGATTCCATCAGGTTTTATTATAAAGTCTCCTCGGAATCAGGTTATGACTATTTTCTAGTCAGGATCAACGGGACAGAGGTCCTGAAGAAATCAGGCGAGATTCCCTGGACAAGAGCTGCAGCAGGTGTCAGTGAAGGAATAAACACAATTGAATGGGTATATAAAAAGGACGGGTCCGTCTCAGGAGGATCAGACTGCGCATGGATAGACCTGGTCGATTTCGCGGGAATCGTCCCGGTCCGCTACATAACGAGGGACGTAATGGCTGTAAGGATAGCCTCGCCGCTGCAATCTCCAACAATGGGGATCGAACCCGTCACAGTAAAGCTTCTCAGTCTTGGTCCGGATACCATCAAGGGATTCAACCTTGCATATATTCTGAATGACAATCCTCCGGTTATCCAGCATTTTAATGACAGTCTCATTTACAGCGGCGATACCGTGGCGGTAACTTTTATTGCGAAAGCGGACCTGACCGCCTATGGAGATTACGATCTCACGGTATACAGTTTTAACAATAACGACGACAACCTGCTCAACGACACCCTGAGAACCAGCCTGAAGAACAAGATAAGAAGGTTTTATGAAGAGCTCAGGGTTAACGAGAATAACAGGATAATGGCAAGTCCAAATCCTTTTTCCGACAAATTGTATGCAACAATATACTCTGAGAAGGAAGTCACTGTCAGCATTTCACTGGTCAGCACCCTCGGGAAAATAATAATCGACAGGAAGGAATATGTGATCAGCCCGGGAGAAAATCCCATTACCATAGACGGGAAGATGCTGGAACCCGGAGTTTATTACCTCGTTGTTGAATTCCCGGGGTATTCAAGGGATATCAAGGTGGTTAAGCTTAACAATAAATAGAAATCATTGATTATTGAACCTATGGCGGATCTGATACCAACCCGTGAGGCAGCCCTCGAACTGTTCAGGAAATACAATAAATCCGAATCTCTGACAAAGCACGCGCTTGCAGTTGAAGGAGTTATGCGATACATGGCAAGGAAAGCCGGAGAAGACGAAGAAAAATGGGGAGTCATCGGATTGATCCACGACCTGGATTATGAGATGTATCCCGATCAGCATTGCAC
>JALONU010000206.1 GCA_025454775.1 Bacteroidales bacterium
AGCGCGCTTATCGGGATGTCAAGGGGTATAGCTCTCGACTTTGCTCCGAAGGGGATCAGGGTGAATACAATTGCTCCTGCTACTATTCAGACAGGGATCTTCGACGGAAGCCCGGTCTCCGAACAGCAGCTCAGTGAAGACATAAAGAAGTATCCCCTGAAAAGATACGGGAAGCCCGAAGAGGTAGCCTATATGGTAATTTACCTTCTATCCGATGCATCGATGTGGGTAACCGGAAGCAACCTGGTTATCGACGGAGGTTTCACCCTTTTGTAACCTGAAGAATGAAAGCTTTTATCAAAGGCATCTCGTACCACCTGCCTGAGAAGGTTCTTACTAACGAAGACCTCCTCAAGGATTTCCCGGAATGGTCTGTGGAAAAGGTGGCATCCAAGATAGGCATCGCAAGCAGACATGTAGCAGGCGAAAATGAAACAGCTTCAGATATGGGTGTGGCTGCAGCCGAAAAACTAATTGAGGAATACAATATTGACAGGACCAGCATTGATTTCATACTCTTTTGCACACAGAGCCCCGACTATTTCCTCCCTGCCACTGCCTGTACAATCCAGGAAAGACTCGGTTTAAGAACAGATACCGGTGCCCTGGATTTCAACCAGGGATGTTCAGGCTATGTCTACGGACTGTCACTGGCCAAGGGACTGATAATTTCAGGCATAGCAAGGAACATCCTTTTTATTACATCCGAAACCTACACAAAGCATATACACCCTCGCGACAAAAGCAACAGGACAATATTCGGTGATGCCGCAGCTGCCACCCTGATATCGGAGGAAGGATTTGCCGAGATCATGAATTTCAGTCTAGGCACTGACGGAAGAGGTGCGGAAAACCTAATTGTCAGAACGGGAGGCATGCGAAAGAAAGATCTGCTGCAAGATCTGAGGTTTGACGAGGGAGGAAATCCTTTATGCTCGGACAACCTGTATATGAACGGAACCGAAATACTGAGTTTTACACTCGACGTTGTTCCTGCCCTGGTGCAAAAGGTGCTTGCAGCCAATGACCTGAATCAGGAAGATATAGGACTGTTTGTATTTCATCAGGCCAACAGGTATATGATGGAATTTCTTCGTAAAAAGATGAAGATCAATCCCGAGCGGTTTTATTATTATATGGAAAACACGGGCAACACGGTTTCCTCGACCATCCCCATCGCCCTTAGGGCTGCCCTTGACAGAGGCGATCTGTCAGGAGTCAAAAATATCATGCTGGCCGGTTTCGGTGTCGGGTACTCCTGGGGCGGAACCATTCTCAGGTTCTGATCCTGCACTCTTTCTTCCTTCCCTGATATTTGATATCCACCTTGCCGGATTTTTCCATTTCAGCCAGAATCCATGAAGGCGGTCAAGCTCTACCTGCTCATAGAACTTCCACAGGTAAAGTATCAGCGGGAAAGAAGCAAGGAGAACCAGCTTCACTAAGACAGCCGGAACAATTGGCAACCTGTTCGAAAATGATGCAAGGACGGAAAGTAATAGCCCGGTAATGACAATCTTCAGGATCTTGCCCGCTTCATAGGGTATGTAATAATATTTCTGTGAGTATTTCCAGACCAGCAGAAGGTAAATAAGCTGCGAAATAAGTGTTGCAACTGCTGCCCCCATCATGCTGAATAAGTAAATAAAGGCTATGTTAAGGGGGATGTTCAGCGCTGAAACCGCTACAATTATTCCTGCAACCACTTTTGATTTTTTTGAGATATTCAACCCGGTATAGACAGTATCCCTTAAAGAGCCGAAGAACAGACCGAAAGCCAGTACGGGGATTACCACGTATCCCCTTATGTATTCCTCGTCCTCGGCGAAGATCATGGCGAGCTCTTTCCCGTAGAAAGAAACTGCGAGCACAATAAGCATAACGCCGAAACCCATATAGGTGAGTATCTTGGAATAGAATCTCCCGCTCCCTTTTTCTCCTATCATCCTGTAGATTACCGGAGTAAGGGCAAAATTCACCGAGTTCAGGACTATTACCTTTATTGCGTTTGCTATCTTGTAGCCGAACTGGTAGCTTCCGAGGTCATCAAGCCCCTTTATGAATTTAAGTGCATAGCGGTCGGTCAGATTGAGCACTATCCCGGCTATTGAAGCATAAAAGAGAGGCATTGAAAAAGAAAGCATTTCCTTAAGGGCTCTGCGATTGAACTTAGCTTCTATATTCCTTGTAATGTAGGCTGAGAGGAAGAGGAAGAAAATAATATTACCTATGATCTGAGCCTCATAAATACCTTCAATACCGTGCTTCATCCCTGCAATGAAAAGTAATGTAAGGGCAAGATTGACGGCGAACTTGATGATGTTCGATGAAATGTACAGCCCGGGCCTCTCCTGGACCCTCAGCAGTGTGAGCGGCAAAACACCTGTGATCTCAAATGCCGCAGTGAATATCATCAGCCTTGCAAGATGGTAATGTTCACTTCCGTTAAGGAGAAATCCGGCGAGTGGCTTAGAGGCTGCTGACAGGGAAAGAGCCATAATCAGGGCAACGCAAACCAGGAACACCAGGACTGTGAAGAACAACGATTTGCGTTTATCGATATACTCTTTTTCCCAGTACCAGCGCAGGAAGGCATTGTAAAGACTTAATCCGAAGAGAGTGATCAGGACCTGCGATGTGGTTTCGAGCATTGTGATCATCCCGAATTCTCCCACATTGAATGTCCTTGTATAGAATGGAAGTAAAATCAGACCGATAAGCTTTGTCGACAGGTTGCCGATCCCATAGATGAATGAGCTCTTAGCAGTCGATTTTATCTGTGAAAGCATGAATTAGAAAGAATGCGTGAACAATTATAAGAAAATCATACAAAAAATATGGGAATTAATCACTTAATAAATCTGTTACACGCATAAAAGCCAATCTCAGACTTATGTCAGTCCTTTATGCACCTCATAGATTTTCCGATTTTTTTGTAGCCTCCGTACCCTCTCCATAGTTCTGTATTTGTTGAGGAGGTAGTCCTGTAAAATGGTTTTAATTCATTGTATTCTGTTGATGACCACATGGTCTCAAAGATGAATAATCCTGAAAAGGAACCATCATTGTCAGACCGGTGCCCACTTGGTAATGAAGTGAAACCACTGGAATTCGTTGCTCCTGTGTTGGG
Organism: Bacteroidales bacterium; assembly: GCA_025454775.1. Taxonomy (GTDB): domain Bacteria; phylum Bacteroidota; class Bacteroidia; order Bacteroidales; family VadinHA17; genus LD21. Next base: position 3,131 of record JALONU010000206.1, read on the forward strand.
CTCATCCCAGTGGGTAGTCCCAACCTCTTTGACTTTAGCACCTGCAACTGTTGATCCACCTAAATAATCGGCCAGTATCGTCCATTCGTTATCCGTTGGTATATGCCACCCCTGAGGGCAGATATTTCCTGAATCCAGAACGTACCAGTTATACAAGGCACCAATAATATCTTTGTATGAGATATCATTATTGTACCAGCTATAAGCGGGTGTTTCAAGAGAGACCCAGGCAGAATTGCCTGTGACATTTTTTATTGGGTTACCATTATTGAATTTTGTTGTCCGTAAATTATCAGCCATCCATGTCTGATTGCCTATTACTATTGTTTTATAGGAGTTTCCTTCAATATCAGTGACAGAACCATACGTGAGCGAGGGATTATAAATAATGTCACCGGTAAGTGAAGTATGTTTTGTCACAAATGTCAGCATACTGCCAAGATCTTCTCCCAGCTGGTTTATTGCATATGCAGTTACATAGTATATTGTGTTCTGGGAAAGACCGGTAAGGGTTGTTGAGAATGAACCTGTTCCGGATCCGACAGGCAATTTGGTTCCGTTAATTTCAGGATTAGCTGAGATACCCCAGTAAATACCTCTTTCAGTAACATTATACCCGCCATCACTAACGACGGTTCCCCCCACTACAGAGGTTTCACCTGTTATACCTGAGGCTGCAGTTGTAATTACCTCGGGAATCGTTCTTGGTGTATCAAAGGTTTTTGGATCACCGAACCCTGTCCCTGCCGTATTGGTCGCGTAGGCTGTGATATAATATCTTACCCCGGGAGACAGGTTATTGAGATTAACCGTGAATGGAGCAGGGCCGCTCCCCGCCTGTATCTTGATGCCATTCTGATGAGGATCCGGAGCAGTTCCCCAGTAAATGCCTTTATCGGTAATTGTCAGGCCGCCCTCGCTGGTAATCGTACCGCCTGATTTTGCGCTTATTCCCGTAATGTCATAAGGATCAGTTGTTGAGACCTTTGGTGCAGAAGTTAAAGTTGTGAAATTAACCAGGCTTCCAAGGCTTTCACCTTTCATATTCACGGCAAATGCCCTGACATAATATTTTGTTCCGGGCAGCAATTCCGTGAGCGTTACCGTGAATGTACCGCTTCCGCTTCCCGAAGAAACTTTTGTGCCTGATACTTCAGGATTATTGCTGATACCGTAGTATATGCCTCTTTGTGTAATTTCAACTCCTCCTTCATCTGAGATTGTACCGCCTGTTTTTGCTCCTTCAGAGCTTATTTCGAAGGGTGTGACAGTTTCAACAGAGGCAAGATTTGCAAGCGTTCTGAAAGATTGGGAATTTCCGTAGGAAGTTCCATACTCGCTTGAAGCAAAGGATTTGACCGTATATTCCGTGTACGGTTTCAGATTTGTGATGTCGCAGGAAAACATTCCTGCACCGTTACCCATGGACATAAATCCATCATTTGACTCCAGGGTTGGATCATTTTCTCCCCATACTATGCCTCTCGAAACAACCGATCCGTCACCTTCATCTGTGACGTTCCCTCCGCTGACAGCTGATTCGTGGGTTATGTTCGTAACCGCCAGAGTTAAAACAACAGGGGTTTCCTTCTTGCAGGAGGTTCCCAGAAACAATGCAGATGCCAGAATGAAAAGGGAATAACCTTGCACAGGCAGATTATGCTTTTTCATATTATGGATTGGTAAAGTATTCATAAATGTACGCAGAAAATCCCGTATTTTCAATGACTTTTCTTCGATCTGACGAATTTCGTCATTATAAGAAGCAGAAGATCAGCAGCTTTTCTTTTGTTTAACACAAAATTATGGATACCACCGGACCGTATTCTGAACCCCTGAGCGGAAGTATTTTGATCAAAGCTGCGACAGAATCAGCTTTATAATTCTTTCCTGGTCTTCTTCAGTCAGGCTTTCGTAAAAGGGGAGGCAGAGTATCCTCCCGGAAACATCATCCGAGACAGGCATTTTTTCCTGGTCTTCAATGTAATCGAGTGTTTCCAGTGAAGGTGAGAAGTAACGCCTGGGAAATATCTCCTGTTCGTTAAGTACGCAGGCCACTTTCTCCCTTAGTT
>JALONU010000207.1 GCA_025454775.1 Bacteroidales bacterium
ATGCGCCGCCGAGACGCACGTCCGCAGCCGGGCCAGCCCGTCTGGCACCACCGGAGCCACCACCGCCTGAACAAAAACGCCGTTATCCTGGCAATATTATTGTAAATATTCCCCGAAATGAAGCAAGGCAGCTTCTCAAGCCTTTTGTCAAATGAACTGATCTCATTCCTCGAGTTTGCTGCTCCAGGGTTAAGCCAGAAATCAGCCTTAAGGGCCTTGAGATAGACAGTCTCGAAGCTCTGGGGAAGAGAAACCGGCGAGCTGGTGCCGCCCCAGAGATAATTTCCCCCTGCATCATATATCAGTGTGCTTATGTACGAATTTCCGGGAGAGATGTACCATGTATCCCTGTAAGGAAGGCCCAGAAGCACATCCGGCCGTTCGAGGTTTACTGCCCGTATCTTTGATTTAATTTCGTTATATGCGGATGCTGCCGCGTTAAAGATGCTGTCGGCCAGTTCCTCCCTGCAGTACAATGCACCGAATACCTTTATCCATTCAGCCCTGCCGAGAGGGTTTGTTTCAAGATAGTCGGCGTTGTACATCATTTTGATGCCCGCACCTGAGATCCTGTTCATGTAACCTGCCGATTCACTTCCAATGCCATACAGCATAATAAGATCAGGGTCTGATTTCAGGATCAGTTCGTGATTTAGCCCTGTATCGTAGCCTGTCTCCCCTATCAGACCGCTGTCGGCCATCGACCTCAGGATACTGTCGTAGATATATTTCCTGCCTGAAACTGCTGAAACCGTTCTCTGTTCACCCAGGGCGGCGATCATGGCAAGGTGCGTCGACGACATGCATATCATATTTCTGACAGGCACTCTTATTATCCCGGAAGAATCGGAACCTGTCCTGAAATTGTCACCGTTTCTGACGAGGTAGTAAACATGCCTTATGCCTGAGGCTCCCTGCCAGGGATCTGTTATGGTGAGGATAGTGCAGGTGTCAGTCCTTTTCAATGAAAAGCGTTCGGCATACCTGGCAACAGATACTTCGCTGATCCCGGGCAGGCAGCTTTTTTTGTTTTCCGTGATGCAGGAAGATGGCAGCAACAGAAATGCAAGAAAACATAATATGCTGTTGTGAAGGCTGTTCACGAGCGAAACTTCAGAAGCAGTGACAGGAAATACGAGCGGCCCGGCTGTGGATAATACCTTATGGTTTCATAGCTCACGTTGAACAGATTGTCGATCCTCAGTTTCAGATCGGCAGAGTTTCGTCCGAGATTAAGCCTTAACCCTCCTGTAACACTGGTCAGTGTATAGTCTTTAAGGCGGTCCGCGTTGCCGGTATCTTCAAAAATCATTCCGGAGTAAGAGGTGCTGAAGGATGTATAAATGTTACCGTAACCGAGGGCAAGAGAGGCACGGGCCTGATGCCCCGGTATGTAGGGCATCTGACTGTCATTATCCGAAGAAGTACTTATATCCCTGGCCCTTGTGAAGGAGTAGCTGCCGGCTATATCAGCTGTAAAACGCTGAAGGCGGTATTTGCCCCCTGATGATAATTCAATACCCGATGTATTCACCTTTCCTGCATTGTATGCGTTCCATACAAATGATTCATCAGGCAGCCACCGGATCATATTCCTGATATGATTGTTGAAATAATTCAACTCCGAATATGCGGAAAGTGTTGTCCCTTTTTTGTACTCCATCCGGTATCCCGCTTCAATGGCCCAGGCATATTCGTTCTTCAGGTCAGGATTTCCTCCCGGTACCCAGAAGCGGTCATTCAATGAGGGGATCCTCGAATTCCTTGAAACATTCATTTTCACATAATGTTCCTTCCCCGGAATCGTTCTCAGTTCCACTCCGGCCGAGAAATCCGGCAGAAGAAAAGTCCTGTCATTCAGTGTTTCACGGACGAGCAATGCGGCTCCAAGCCATTTCCCCTTCTTCTTTTCCGCAGATATTGTAAGTGAAGCGTTATTGTGGAGAATGTTCTCAGCATAGGAATCCGCTGCGGCATTGTTCAGCTCGTTATTCAGCACAAACTTCAGTTGCGTGGATCCTTTTAGGTGCAGATTGAGTCCTGACTTGACAACCAGGGTGCTGACAATGTTTTCGGTAGTATCGTAAGAGCTCCGGTAGTGCATGTTTGAATGCATCCATGCAGCGGTGGCAAAGAATTCACTTTTTTCCCTAACGGCATCATAGCTTATAAGGCTTCGCAAGTAGTTGTCTGATTGTTTTTCGCTTGAATATCCCCACAGGGTTGAGCCTGGAAGATCTCTTGAAGCATCCTGGTACCATACCCTTGCCGAAAGGACATCTGTACCCTTTCTGAAGTACAGTTCCTGCATAAGGCTCCTGGAAAGAGCATAATTATGTTCTCTATTTTTCTCGACTGGATCGGGAGCATTGTAATCGGTATATTTAAAGTCGTTACTGGCTTCCGACAGGTAAGCTTTGGTCACCGATTGGAAACGGTCTGTACCGGCGCTCACCCTGGCGATAGCCTGATGCCTGCCGAAGCTGCCTGTTCCCGGGGAAGCTTCAAGTGAGAACCTGCTGTCCCAGTCAGGTTCAGTTCCCAGGTTGATTATGCCCCCGATAGCTCCGCTGCCCAGATCCATTGATGCGCCGCCGAAACTTACCATTACATTGTCGATCATGGCTGTAGGGATCAGCGAAAAGTCAGTCTGTCCCAGCATCGGATCATTAATGTTTATTCCGTTCCATGCCACCTGGGTATGTCCTGCAGATGTCCCCCTGAACGATGATGTGGCAGCCATTCCCGGTGCGTACTCCTTGATGAACAACGGTGTTGCCTCACGGAGAAGGTCATTGAGAGAGTAGTGTGCATAGTTTCTTATCAGGGACGAGTCGACCGGATAGAATTTAAATCCCGGCTGCTCCGATCCTATCTGCTTGCGGGTGATGACAACTTCCCTGATCATAAGAGTGTCATTTTCTCCGGGAAGCTGGGCATTAAGGGTTTCCTGGAATGGAAGGAATACAAGCGTTACCCCCAGTAAGGTTCCTGCCAGGAGGCTTCGTGATTTAACATCGGATCTCTGCATAATTCTATGGCTTTTTATGTGTTGCCATTATCCTTTTCTGCAGGAAATCAGTGGGAATCAGGAGGTGATCCGGCGCTTTTTTTCCCGAAAGCTTAGAATATGGCTTTGTAATGGCAGGTCTTCTGACTTGTCCCGGCCTTATGAAGCCTTCCCATCCCGAGTGCTCGGGACAGTGGCAGGTTATCATAATCCATCGTCCCGCCTGAGGCGGGACCGGGCATCACAGCAGCGGGTACTGTTGCGGATTCATACCGCATTCCCTTTTCAGCGTGGTGATTCATTATCACCTCGACACCACAACAGTACAAATATAAACTAATTGAAATACAGGTGAAGGGTAATTCTGTTCTTTTATATCAACAGGTGTTGATAACGGGTCCCGGCCATGCTTACTTCAGGGTGCCGCAGGAGTCCCTGATCACAAGCTCAGGCGTTGTTGTAACCTGGCGCTTGAATTTCCCTTTTCCCGAGTTTTTGATCTCCGACCAGATCATGTTCACGACTTTTACGGCCATGGAGGGCAGCGGTTTTCTGAGGCAGGTAAGCGGAGTGTACATAATGTCGAATCCTGCACCGTCTTCTGCAGAAATAACGGCAACATCCTGCGGCACCCTTAGTTTTCGCCTGCGAAGGAGCCTCATAACAGGATATATGAGATGTGACTGCATAACTACGATAGCATCTGCCCTGAAGGGAGGGCGAAGGAGTGTCTCAAAATGCATAAAGTTGAATTCTTCCTCTGAAGTGGATCCTTCAAGCCAGATCGTCACAGGCTTATTGATATCCCTTATTTGTGAAAGGGCATCCTCCATTTCAGCGGTTGTATTCTTCTGCGATCTTGAAAAGCCCTTGTCTGCAGCAATAATGATATTCTTATAGCCTAGTTTTTCAACATGCTGTGCAATGATCCTGGATCCTGCGGCGGTATCGGTGTTCACCGAATTAAGCCTTCCCTGCATATTATTGCTTTCGAGCAGGACAAAGGGGTAGTCAACCGACCTTAAAGCCCTGATCGTAGTATCGTCGGCAGCTTCGCCGACCAGGATCATTCCGCTGTAGAATTTTCTGAAAGCACCTATCATCCTGTCAAACCTGATATCATTTGGGTCTTTGGCAATAATGGAGAATCCCATTCCTATTTCAGACAGAGATTTTTCCAGGTGAGGTGTTATGCTGGCAATGAAATAATCGCATGCTGTTTCAACAAGCATCCCGATCACTCCCGGGGTCTCTTCCACTGGTGATGATTCGTTCTTTTCGGCGATCATATTGAAATAGCCCATCTGCCTGGCCATAGCCAGAACCCTCTCCTGTGTATCCTTGCTGATACCATGCTGGTCTGCCTTATTGTTGAGCACAAGCGACACGAGAGTACCTGAAACCCCAAGCCTGGCAGCTAAATCTTTATTCTTAAATTTCTTTGACATCCCCGTTTTGTAAGAAAATCTAAAATTAGACACTTTTTAATATGCCGGTATTCTTTTAAATTTTTTTAACAGAAAACTTTCCCGTCACTGTAAATAATTAAGCATGGAGAGCTCTGTAAACGAAAAACCGGTTCCACAGTGTAAGATCATTTAAATGTGGATCCGGTGATTCGTCAGACGTTTCAGTGTCCTGGCAGACAGGACTCTCCTGATTTTATTTCTTTGCCGGATTGATTCCTCTCTGTTTCGCTGCCGCCTCAAGTCTCTGCTGCCATTTTGATTTCGGTACAGGCTTTTTCTTGTTTGCCTCCAGCGTTGCCAGGACCTTGTCGGCGTTGATAAACCTCTTCATGATAATGTTCTGCGCCCAGGTAAGCATATTTGCCAGGAAATAATAGTATGTAAGTCCGGCTGAAAACTTGTTAAGTACGAAAAGGAACATGATGGGCATCATCCACATCATTATTTTCATGCCCGGCTGATCTGTTCCTGCCGAGGTGCCGCTCATTTTCATTGTGAGAAGTGAAGAAGCTGTCATCAGAAGCGTGAAAAGGCTTACGTGGTCTCCATAGAGAGGTATCGAAAAGGGAAGATTAAGTATAGAGTCATAGGTAGAAAGATCCGTTGCCCACAGAAATGCCTCCTGGCGAAGCTCTATCGACACAGGGAAGAAGCGGAACATGGCGAAGAGGATGGGGAATTGAAGCAGCATGGGAAGACACCCACCCATGGGA
>JALONU010000047.1 GCA_025454775.1 Bacteroidales bacterium
GTTTATTGATATTTCCTTAAATATTTTAGGCTGTCTTAACAGAAGAAATCCATTAACCGCAAAGTCCGCAATCCCGAGTACTCGGGAGCGCAGAGAGCGCAAAGTGTTATTTATTAATTCTTAGCTTTGCGTCCTTTGCGTTGATTTACCCGCCGGAGCTTTACATTTCATGAAGCTTTAGTGTAATTGGTAGCGAAGGCGGGCTTAGCGTCCTTTGCGGTTAAAACTGATTTTCGAGACACCTTAAAATAACTCCCCTCTCTTTTCATATTAATAATTACATTTGCCAAAATTTGAATCATGATCACCACCGAGCAGATAAAAGACCTTGCCGGGCGCCGCGATGCGCTAAGGAGGTATCTTTGACATAGACGGCAAACTTCAGGAAATATCGGAAAAGGAAATCCAGACTCAACAACCCGGCTTCTGGAACGATCCCAAACAAGCCGAGGAACTTCTTAAGAACATCTCCCAGCTAAAAAGCTGGACCACGGAATTCAGCCGCGTAAACACCGCAGTCGACGACCTCCCGGTCATATATGAGTTTTTCAGGGAAGGAGAGGCAACTGAAGAAGATGTTGATAACCAGTATAATACCTGCCTGGCTCTTGTCGAGAACCTCGAGGTCCGCAACATGCTCCGCAAGGAAGAGGACCAGCTCGGAGCCATTCTCAAGATCAACTCCGGAGCAGGAGGAACAGAGTCGAACGACTGGGCCGCAATGCTTATGAGAATGTACCTCCGCTGGGCAGAAAGAAATAATTACAAAGCAAAGGAACTCGACTTCCAGCCCGGCGATGAGGTTGGTGTGAAATCAGTGACAATAGAGATCGATGGTGAACAGGCTTACGGTTACCTGAAAAGCGAGAACGGCGTTCACCGCCTGGTGAGGATCTCACCCTTCAACGCCCAGGGAAAAAGACAGACAACCTTCGCCTCGGTATTCATTTCACCGCTTATCGACAATAATATCGAAATAGAAGTCAATGCCGCCGACATTACCTGGGAGACATACCGCTCGAGCGGAGCCGGCGGACAGAACGTCAACAAGGTGGAAACGGCCGTAAGGCTGAGACATCATCCTACCGGGATTGTCATCGAGAACCAGGAGACAAGGTCACAGCTTAACAACAAGGAAAATGCCATGAGGATCCTCAAGTCGCAGCTCTATGAACTTGAGCTCAGGAAAAGAATGGAGGAACAGGCAAAGATTGAAGGTGACAAGAAAAAAATCGAATGGGGCTCCCAGATCAGATCCTACACTCTTCATCCCTACAAAATGGCGAAAGACCACCGCACCGGGCATGAAACAGGGAACGTGCAGGCTGTGCTCGACGGCGACCTCAACGATTTTATCAAGGCTTACCTGATGGAGTTTGCCGGCAAGAAATAGATAGAAGAAGGAAGACGGAGGAAAGAAGGGGAGAAAGGGAGAAGGGGAGATTGGGAGAGTGGGAGATCAGCGAAAATCAGCGTTATCTGCGGGGAAAAATAGACAAGAAACAAGACAAAAGACAAAAGAAAGAATGTATGAAATGTTGATGTCATAGGTTTCGGGCTGAAGCCCCCCTTGGGGGGTTGGGGGGTCGGGTTAGATGAAGACAAAAGAAGTAAAAGTGGATCGGATTGGAAAATATGACGAAGAAGGAAAAACTATTTAAGCAGTTTCCGCCGGTGAGCACCGGTGAGTGGATGTCGAGGATCGCAGCCGATCTGAAATGCGAAGACCTTACAGGCAAGCTTGTATGGAAAACACGCGAAGGATTTGAGGTAAAGCCTTTTTACAGGCAGGAGGATATCAGCAGCCTTAAGTATACCGGCAGCCTTCCGGGACAGTTCCCCTTTATAAGGGGTAAAAGGACAAACGGGAACAGCTGGAAGGTAAGGCAGAATATCACGGTTGACGATTTTGCAGCTGCCAATCTGAAAGCACATGATCTGCTGATGAAGGGAGTGGATTCTCTCGGATTTTATATTCCGGATCCCGGAACCATCAATGAAAATAATTTCAATGCTCTCCTCCGGGACATAGTGCCCGAAGCCGCAGAGATAAACTTCCTTTCGAACGGAAAGGCAAAGGAGATCGTCACGCTTTTACACGAATTTGTAAAAAAGTCAGGCGCTGATCCGGGGAAAGTATACGGAGCAGTTGAAACAGATCCCATTGGAAGGCTGATTCTTAACGGCACCCTTTGCATACCCCTGCAGCAGGGTTTTGACTACCTGGCCGATGTGGTGCGGATGACAGAACCAATACCAGGGTTCCGTGCCGTTCATATAATGGCATCGAACTTCGGGAATGCAGGCTGCAATATCGTTCAGGAACTTGCTTTTGCAGTTGCCGCGGGAGCTGAATACCTTGTACACCTTAATCACAGGGGCATTAATGCCAATGCTGCCGCCCGGAAGATCCGTTTTTCATTCAGCACAGGCCCTGAATATTTCTCCGAAATTGCAAAACTGAGGGCTGCGAGATTGCTGTGGTCGGCTGTACTGAATGCCAGCGGAACAGGAACCACTGCAGAAACCGCAATGGAGATACACTCGGTAACCTGTGAATGGGACAAATCCGTCTCCGATCCATACATCAACATGCTTACAACACAGACTGAAGCCATGTCTGCAGTTCTCGGAGGAGCGGATTCCGTGACCGTCGAACCCTGCGATATCGTCTTCCGCCAGCCTGATGATTTTTCTGAAAGGATAGCCCGCAACCAGCAGCTGATCCTGAAGGAGGAATCATACTTTGACAAGATCGCAGATCCCGGGGCAGGATCATATTACATTGAAAAGCTGACTTACCTTATTGCAGAAAACGCCTGGAAGCTTTTCCTTGAAATTGAAGGACATGGAGGTTTCATCTCAGCCCTTAAAAAAGGTGTCATTCATGAACTGATCAATACTTCTGCGGCTTACATAAGAAGCTTTGTCAAGGGGAAGCTGCTGTCATTCCCGCCTCTTTCAAAGGATACGGAAGTCATGCTGGCAGAAAGACCATTGTTCCATGAGCAAGGCCTTTTCAATATGCCTTTCATGAAGGAAAATTTCGGTGAATGGGAAAAGAAGCACGGGAACGAAAAGAACTGGATGACGGCAGAGCAGATCCATGTGAAAAGCTCATATTCAGGTGAAGACCTTATTGGAATGGAGCATCTCGGCTATGCAGCCGGCATTCCTCCGTTCCTGCGGGGACCATATTCAAGCATGTACGTTGTGCAGCCCTGGACGATCCGCCAGTATGCCGGATTTTCAACGGCTGAGGATTCAAATGCTTTCTACAGGCGTAACCTCGCTGCAGGGCAGAAGGGTCTCTCGGTGGCTTTCGATCTTCCTACACATCGAGGTTATGATTCTGATCATGAGCGTGTTGCCGGAGATGTGGGGAAAGCCGGTGTTGCCGTTGACTCGGTTCTTGACATGAAGATTCTTTTCGACCAGATCCCCCTTAACAAGATGTCGGTTTCGATGACCATGAACGGGGCTGTTCTCCCGATAATGGCATTTTACATCGTGGCAGCGCTGGAGCAGGGTGCAAAGCTTGAAGAGCTTAATGGCACCATCCAGAATGACATCCTCAAGGAATTCATGGTCAGGAATACCTATATCTATCCTCCTGAATTTTCAATGAGGATCATTACCGATATTTTTTCATATACAACGGCGAATATGCCGAAGTTCAATTCGATAAGCATCTCGGGCTATCACATGCAGGAGGCTGGCGCAACATGCGACATAGAGCTTGCCTACACTCTTGCCGACGGGCTTGAATATCTTCGCACCGGACTTAAGGCCGGTCTCGATATAGATGCCTTTGCTCCGCGCATCTCCTTCTTCTGGGCTGTTGGGATGAACCATTTCATGGAGATAGCCAAAATGAGGGCGGCAAGAATGCTGTGGGCAAAGATCGTAAGCGGATTCAACCCGAAAAACCCGAAATCGATGGCTCTCAGGACACACTGCCAGACCTCCGGATGGAGCCTGACGGAACAGGATCCTTACAACAATGTCGGCCGCACCTGCATAGAAGCCATGGCAGCAGCCCTCGGGCATACACAGAGCCTTCATACAAATGCACTTGACGAGGCCCTGGCTCTGCCGACTGACTTCTCCGCTGCAATTGCCAGGAACACCCAGATCTACTTGCAGAAAGAGACCCAGATATGCAGGGCTGTTGATCCCTGGGCCGGATCTTATTACGTTGAATCCCTGACTCATGAAATAGCACACAGGGCATGGGAGCATATCCTGGAAATAGAAAAGCTCGGGGGAATGGTAAAGGCCATCGAATCGGGTATACCCAAGATGAGGATAGAAGAGGCTGCTGCGAGAGCACAGGCAAGGATCGACTCAGGTATGCAGGTGATCGTAGGCACAAACAGGTACAGGCTTGAGAAGGAAAGCCCGATCGAAACACTGGAGGTTGATAATACGGCAGTGAGGGAAGCCCAGGTAAAAAGACTTCAGAAGCTCAGGGCTGAAAGGAATGAAGGTGAGTGCCGTGCAGCGCTCGAGGCTATTACCGAAGCAGTGCAGACAGGAAAGGGAAACCTCCTTGAGCTTGCTGTTGCCGCCGCTTCAAAACGGGCTACCCTGGGTGAGATCTCAGATGCATGCGAAAAAGTTACTGGACGATATAAAGCTGTTATCAGAACAATGTCAGGCGTTTATTCATCACATTACGGGTCGGACAGCGACCTTGAAAAAGCTAAGGCACTCGTTGCGCAATTTGCTGCAAAAGAGGGACGCCAGCCCAGGATAATGATAGCAAAAATGGGACAGGATGGTCACGACCGCGGTGCCAAGGTGGTTTCGACCGGGTATGCCGATATCGGGTTTGACGTCGATATAGGACCATTGTTCCAGACCCCTGTAGAATCTGCAAAACAGGCTGTGGAGAATGATGTCCACATTCTTGGTATTTCAAGCCTTGCAGCAGGCCATAAAACACTGATACCTGAAGTGATAAAGGAACTGAAGAAGCTTGGCCGGGAAGACATACTGGTAGTCGCCGGCGGGGTCATTCCCCCTCAGGATTACCAGTTCCTGTACGATTCAGGCGTTGCCGCCATCTTCGGTCCGGGAACCTCTGTTGCAAAAGCTGCGGCGCAAATACTGGAAGTTCTTCTTCACCATTTTGATTAACGGAATTTTCGCTTCCAAGGCACCTGAGCATAAAAAGTACAATAATATAAATTTAAAGTTCTTTGTGTATCTTGGTGTCTTGGTGTCTTGGTGGCAAAAAAAGATCCTATGAGAACACTTATCTTAATATTGGCGATTATTGTATTTACATCATGCAGTTCAAGGAAAGCATTGACCGGTAATGAACCTGTTACTCCACAGGAAGAAGCCGCACAGGCCCCTGTTGATTTCCATGAAGCCTCTACCTGGCTTCTGGGGTATTTCACAAGGCAGATGATGACGAGCCCTCCCCATTCACAGTGGTTTCAGAAGGAGTATGATGGATACAGGTTCAATGAGGATGCTGTTAAAAAATTAACAGAACTGAATATGGAGGACCTGACTATCAAAATAGTTATGGGATCATGGTGTCCCGATAGCAGGCGTGAAGTGCCGCGGTTCATGAAAATACTTGATTACCTGAAATTTCCAGCTGGTAATATTATTTTCATTGGTGCCGACATTTCAAAGATCTCCCCCATCGGAGGTTTTGATCAGCTCAACATACAGAGGGTCCCTACATTTATCTTTTACAAAAAAAATGTTGAAGCCGGACGCATCATCGAAGTTCCTCACACGTCTTTAGAGCAGGATATGTCAGATATCCTGAACAGGGAATGAAAAAACTATAATATTACAGACATGGAAGAATCAAGAAACAATTCGGGACAAAACATGGGAATAGCAGCGCTGATCACAGCCATCATAACCTTTGTGATAGCTGTTATTCCCTGTGTGGGGCTGATAGCCATTATCCCGGGGATCATAGCCATCGTTCTGGCATCGGTTGGACTCTCACAGGCCCAGAGAAACGATTCACCGCGAGGCGTGCTGCTGGCGGGGCTTATAATAGCTGTTGTGGCGTCGATGATCTCTCTATCACAGTATATGGTGGCAGGGAAATTCACCGACAAGATAAAATCGGGGAAGTGGACAGAGAAAGTCGAGGATATTGTCGATGATGTCGAACAGAATGTGATCAGGGAGCTGGATGACGCCAACGTATCCATAAAGGTAAATGACGGTGATGAACAGGTTGAAATAAATGTCAGCAGCGGCAAATCCGACAGGCAGAAAACACTTGAAGAGCTGGAAGAAGGAAGCGCCCCGGATGCTGACAGTACATCCACAGGTAACAGGTTGCCATGATGATATCATGAAAAGGCCGGGAGAGCCTTATATAATTATCAACTTTGTGCTGGCAGGAGTGATCATCCTCGTGATGGTCTACTCCCTTATTTTCTCGCCCGACAGAGGCGAATATCCGGTTGTATGCATCCATGAAAAGATCACAGGTGAAGAATGTGTTTCCTGCGGCCTTTCACACAGCTTTTCTCTTATCCTGAGAGGCAGGATCGATGAAGCATACAGGTGGAACAGTTACGGGATGAGGATATTCATATTTTTCGCAGCACAGCTTTTCATGAGAATCGCGTTCTCAAGGATTTATCTGAGAAACCCTTCCATACGCAGAAACCTTATCCTTTTCGACACCATAGGCTCCTCAGTGATTTTCCTGATAGCCTTCATGCCCTTCCTGGTCTGGATCTGCAGATTCTGCTGACAGAATACTGTAAAGCAGGTCGCTCTCAAAACCCCTTGATAATCCGAAACGGTAAAGTTTTCCTTTCAGATCGAACTGGTTTTTTGCCCTTACCGACTTCCTGTGTGCCGAGATCATCTCCCTGAGAGAGTTGACATAGGTTTCATTGTCGATGGATCCGAGAGCGGTGCTGATAAGTTCCGCCGGAATTTTTTTCAGCCTGAGGCCTGCCCTGATCTTGATCCTGCCCCATTTATTGTGCCTGAATTTATCCTTCACGTATGCCTCTGCGTATCTCTTTTCGTTGATGAAATTCTCCCTGACCAGTACATTTATTATTCTTTCAGAATCAGCTTCACCAACTTTCCACGCAGCCAGCTTTGACCTGATCTCCTCCATGCAGTGTTCACTCCCGGAACAGAGAGCCATAGCCCTGGCCAGGGCAGTATTATAAAGAGCGCTTTCAGCCATTCTTCCTGGCTTTTAAAAACCTTTCCTTGCCGTTCAGATCTCTGAGGATCTCTATGCCAGTGAAACCTGAACGTACCAGAAGCTCAGTCATTTCCTTCCCCATGGCCTCATTGATTTCACAATAGATCTTCCCCCCTGGAAGGAGGATATACCGTGAGGCATACAGTATTGCGGCATAGTAATGAAGAGGATCCGAATCAGGCACAAAAAGAGCTTCATGAGGCTCAAAATCAAGGACATTTGCGGCCATCAGCTTCTTCTCCGACTCCCTCACGTAAGGCGGATTGCTGACTACGATATCATTCCGGCCGCAGCGGTTCAGATCGGGAGCCATTATATCACCGGTGAAAAAATCAACATCGGCATTGTTCAGCCTGGCATTCCTTACGGCTTCGGCAATTGCTTCTTCGCTTATGTCCATTCCTGAAACCCTGGAAGCAGGCAGGTTCACCGCCAGGGCTATGGCAATACATCCTGAGCCTGCTCCAATGTCTATCAGTCTGCCTGAGAATCCTTTGTTCTCCTTTATTATCAGATCCACCAGCTCCTCTGTCTCAGGCCTTGGTATCAGCGTTTTGCCGCTCAGCCTTATGGTGCAGTTGTAGAAGCTTGTTTCGCCAAGCACCAGCTGAATTGGCTTTCCCGCCCGGAGCTCCCTGCAGATGCTTCTGACACGGTCCGACTGCCTGATTGTAAGCCGGGTTTCAGGAAGAAGGGTGAGATGTTCTTCCCCCGGCCTGAAGAGGTGGCGTGCAATTATCCTGGCAAATGCCCCGGTCTCGGTATCCGGATACATGCCGCCGAGTTCCCCGGCCAGGTAAGGCCCGATTTCCTTTATTGTTCGTATATTCACGGACATAAACCAAAATTAATATTTTCGTTGTAATGAATGCACAGGATGACCAGCGATATATGCGTCGCTGCCTGGAGCTTGCCTCCTGTGCCGCGGGGATGACCTATCCGAATCCGCTGGTTGGTTCTGTCATTGTGCACGATAACAGGATAATAGGGGAAGGATATCATTTAAAGGCAGGAGGACCGCACGCCGAAGTAAATGCAGTGAAGTCTGTCAGGCAGAAGGAAGTGCCGGCTGCTTCCGCTCTTTACGTAAACCTTGAACCATGCTCGCATTTTGGACTAACTCCTCCGTGCACCGACCTGATAATTTCAAGCGGGATAAGGAAGGTGGTGGTGGGGACAATCGATACAAGCGAAAAAGTCTCGGGGAAGGGAATACAGAAACTCATGGAAACCGGGTGTGAAGTGTTGGTTGGTGTTCTGGAAGAGGAATGCAGGATGATAAACAGGCGCTTTTTTACCTTTCATGAAAAAAGGAGACCCTATATATTTCTGAAATGGGCTCAGAGCAGCGACGGTTTTCTGGATATGGAAAGGGAGCGGGACCGGCCGCGCGAACCTGTATGGATCACGGGCAGCGCAGAAAAGGTGCTTGTTCACCGCTGGAGGGCAGAGGAACAGGCTATACTGGCAGGTGCTGAAACAGTGAGAAAGGACGACCCGAAGCTGAATGTGAGGGAATGGACCGGGAATGATCCCCTTAAGCTCATCCTGAGCAGCTCGGGTAATCCCGGAAGCAGCATGTCTGTCCTGGCTTCAGGAGGCAGAGTAATAGTGTTTACCCATAATAAAGAGGCCCGTATACCAGGGGCAGAGATGTATTTGCTTGACCGGAGGAGGGAATCATGCCGGCAGATTGCAGACTTTCTATACGGTGCAGGCATCCAGTCGCTGTTTGTGGAAGGAGGTGCAGAAGTACTTACTCATTTCATTTCAAACGGGCTATGGGACGAAGCCAGGGTTTTCACCGGAAGGAAGCCTTTCAACCGGGGAGTCAGGGCGCCTTTGATTGACAGAAAATTGCTTTCTGAGGAAGTTTTTGACCAAAGTACTCTTAAGCTCTTTTATAATGACGGAATGCGTTGACAGGAACACATTGATTATTAAAATTAAATTGTTAATTTTGTGTTGAAAAGTCATGTTTAAGAAAAAGCAGCTATGAACAGACGGTTAATTCTTCTGATTTCGATAATTGCATTGGCATCGGCTTGCGCTTTAGGTCAGAGCGGGAAGAAATTCTACAAGGCGGGTAAGAAGTTCTATGAAACTATGAAGTATGAGGATGCCATTGCACAATATTCAAGTGCTATCGGCATCGAACCATCGAATCCTCTCTACTATAATGCCAGGGGCAGGGCATTCGAGGAGCTCGGAAAGAATACTGAAGCAAAGGCAGATTATGACAAGGCTGCAGTTTTTTCACCGAAGGATGTGAATACCTTCGTCAGGCTTGGGGCGATCAGCTACAAGCTCGGACAATATAAGGAAGCGCTTGTTCACCTGAACAGGGCCACAGGGCTCGACAAGAGAAACAAGGATGCCTATCCCGAGAAAGTAAAGACCCTGCTCAAGCTTGAAAAATATGACCAGGCAAAGCTGGCCTCCGATACAGCCCTGATCCTGCTGAAGGACAATCCTATGACGTATTACTGGAGAGGAGTTATCTACGCCAGGCTGAATAATGATTTTTCAGCAAAGAAGGAATTTGAAAAAGCAATAGCAAAGGACAAGAAGATTCCGGAACCGAGGCTGGAACTCGCCGAGATCCTTCTCAAGGAAGGAGATTCCCAGGGCGCTATGGCCCAGTGCAATGAGATCATTAAAAATGATGACAGGAACACGGATGCTTATCTTATGAGGAGCAAAGTCTATAAGGCAAACATTGAATTTCCAAAAGCAATTGACGACATCTCAAAGAATATCCTTCTCGATCCGAAAAATCCGCTCTTTTTTATGACCCGGGGACTCTATTACCAGGAGTTCAACCGGCATACAGACGCAATCAACGATTTTAAGCAAGTCACTGAACTGGAGCCGAATAACCCCGACGCATTATTCGCCAGGGCAGAATCCTATGAAAAGATCCTTGACTTTAAAAACGCCATGGACGACTACAGGAAGATAGCCATTATGGGAGAGACCGGCGATGAAGAATTCAGGTACAAGGCCAGCGCAATGCTGAAGAAGGTGCAGGACAAGCTTTATGACCTGAACCGTGAATCCGTTCCGCCGGTGATAACACTTCTCAGCCCGATGCCTGTTTCAGACTCGCTCCAGATAAAGGGTAACAGCAATAACTTCATTATACATGGCAATCTCAAGGATGACAGTAAGATCAAATCCTTCACCATAAACAACGAACAGGTCAATCTTACCGAAAAGAACGGCGGACTGGAATTCATTTTCGATGTTAACGTTCTTGGCAAGGACAAGGTAACCATCAGCGCTGTAGATGATTATAACAATACACAAAATGTTGCCTATTCCCTTAAAAGAACGGAAATCAATCCTCCGAAGGTAATGATCATAGCTCCCTATGCATCGGAAGATAGCCAGATCTACCTCGACAGAACCACAAATCAACTGTTCATACAGGGAAGAATAAGCGACGAAAGCAAGATTGGTTCGATTTACATCGACGGAGTGTCAGGAAGCTATAATAAACTTTACCTTAACCCGGAATTCTCTGCCACAGTTGATATCCTGAACAAGAACAGCATTACTGTTGAAGCCGAGGATATCTATGGTAACCGCACCGCAACGGTATTTACCCTCAACCGCGAAGGCGCTGAGATCCTGGCCGGAAACCCGATGGGTAAAACCTGGGTTGTATTCATCGAGAACTCTGATTACACAACATTTGCCAGCCTTGAAGGTCCTGTAAAGGATATCAGCATGATGAGAAATGCGCTCTCCAAATATGATATCCACCAGTTCGTTCACAGGAAGAACCTTACAAAAGCTGAAATGGAAAGGTTCTTCAGCCTCGAACTCCGGGACCAGATAAAGGCAAACCAGGTCAAGTCTCTCCTGATATGGTATTCCGGTCATGGAAAATATGTCAACGATGTAGGATACTGGATTCCCGTCGATGCAAAAAGCGACGATGAGATAACCTATTTCAACCTGGGCACTCTAAGGGCAAACATGGAAACATACAGGAACTACCTTACTCATCTGCTCGTCATCACCGATGCCTGCGAAACGGGCCCTGGGTTTTACCAGGCGATGAGATCTGCCGATACAAGGAAGAAAAGCTGTGACGACTGGAAAGCTACCCAGTCGAAATCATCACAGGTATTCGGATCTGCAGAAAGGGAACTTGCCGTCGATGATTCACAGTTCACCAGGACTTTTGCGACTGCACTGACAAATAATCCGAATGCCTGCATACCCATTGAGGAGGTAGTTCAGAAAGTCCAGCTGGCCGTAAGCAAGAATAACCAGCAGAAACCTTATTTCGGAACCATAACCGGTCTCGGCGATGAGGACGGCACCTTCTTCTTTATAGCTAAATAATCCGGATGAAAATAAAACTTTGGTCCTTAAGCATCAGGGTCATAAGGGCAGCGTTCCTGACTTGCATTATTGTAACGCTGCCTCTTCACATCCTGGAAGGCCAGACTTATTTCTTTGAGAAACTCGGTGTAGAGCAGGGGCTGGGTTCATCAAAAGTTTATTCAATAATCCAGGACAGGAATGACCTTATCTGGCTGGGGACAGAAAGCGGAGTCTCGAGGTTCGACGGGATCCAGTTCAAAAATTTCTCTTCAGCCGACGGACTGGCAGGCAGCGGCGTCAAAACCCTTGAAGAAGACTCCCTGGGAAGAATATGGATGGGACATCTGAACGGAGGACTGACGATTTTCGATGGTTCAAGGTTCATGAAACCCAGGTTCAGGGATATTACCATCGACAGCGATATTACTGAAATTAAACAGTTTGAAGGATACCTGTGGCTATCAACTGCCAGGAACGGATCAATAAGAACGGATATCCCTGCCCCCGGCGACTCAATACTTACAGGCAAGCAGTACAGGGGAGGCGAAGGCTTAAGCCCTCAGGTGACAAGCTCATGTATCGACCAGAATAAAGACCTCTTCTTAATAACAGATGTAGGAATAAAAAAATACAACAAGCAGAAGGATACATTCGAAACCTTCCGGCCCGACTCGCTGACAAAATTCTTCTGGACAACCTTCATGTTCCACGACAGCAGGGGAAACTACTGGTACGGTACCCATAACGGGGGACTGTACAAATATGAGAAAGCGACCGGAAGGATGAGGTTCTTTGATATACGCGACGGTCTTGCCCGCCAGACCACATCATTCATCACCGAGGATTACAGAGGCCGTATATGGGCAGGATCATGGGGCGGAGGGATCACCGTATTCGATGGCGACAGGATGACTGTCTACAGCAAGTCTAACGGACTTGAAGCCTCCAGCATCGAATGCATCTTCGAGGACAAGGAGAAGAATATGATAATTGCGGATAAATACTCCGGCATAAGCATATTCAAGGGAGATCATTTCATCACATGGTCCGACGAAAAACTGTTTCCCGACAAGAACGTCTTTGCCATCGGAGAGGCTCCTGATGGTAATTACTGGTTCGGAACCAATGCGGGCATCTCTGTCTTTAATCCCCTGTCTGCAGAACCTTACAATGCCATTTTCTATACCGACGAAAAGAACTCAATAGGCAGCAAGATGAGATTCCTCAAATCTGATGCGAAGGGTAACATATGGATAGGTACAGAAGACCGCGGTGTGATAAGGTATGATATAAAGACAGGAAAATTCGTGTTCGATATTCGGTTGAACGACTACTTCCACAGCAACAATATCATAACGGCCCTTGAGATTGACAGATCCGGAAAGGTTTGGATAGGGAATATGGACCGCCTGGTGGTATGGGACCAGGAAAGCGAACTGGCAAAGGTGTACTCACAAAATGATGGTCTCGCAGGAAGCTGGATATCAGCTCTTTATTGTGACTCTGATGGCAATATGTGGATAGGTTCCGAAACAAGCCCGAAAATGGGGCTCACAAAATACACTGCAAATTCTGGCAAATTTGAATTGATAGAAACAGGCGAGGGCTTTGTTCCAAGGACTATAGTTCAGACATATGAGGGGACAATCTGGGTGGGTACCACAAGCGGTCTTCTGGCTGTCAGAGATAACAGGGTCGTTTATTACCTGAATGAACACAACGGCCTTCTCTCCAACAATATCAGTCTGTTAATTCCACAGGGGAATGAATATCTGTATATAGGAACCAATTACGGGCTTAACAGGTTCAGCTTTGCCGACAGTACCATAGCCCTGTTCACAAAGCGCAACGGTTTCCCGGGTATTGAGACAAAGCCGAATGCAACCCTGAAAGACAGCAGGGGCAATCTCTGGTTCGGCACCGCCAACGGCATTACAATGCTGGATCCGCAAAAGATGCCCCCGGTCTGCAGGCTTCCCATGACTCACATCAGCGGGATGACTGTAAAGTACGCACCTATGGAAATGGTCGACGAACTGAAACTCAGTTACAAGGAAAATTCAATAGTGTTCGACTTCTACAGCGTTTGCCTGGTAAACCCTGATGCAATACGGTATAAGGTCATGCTGAAGGGAACCGATGAGGGCTGGAGCCCGCCTTCGAGACTGAATATGAAGGATTACTCGGCACTGTCTCCCGGTCATTATACTTTTATGGTAGCGGCTTCGAACGGTTACGGTTACTGGAATGAAACACCTTCGGAATACTCATTTACAATAAAGCCTCCTTTCTATCAGACTCCATGGTTCATTGCAGCCTGCACTTTGCTGGTTGCTGCAGGAGTGGTGCTGACGGTGAAGGTGAGGGAAAGGAACCTCAGGCACGAAAAAAAGATCCTGGAGCAGAAGGTGGCGGAGAGAACCGCAGAGGTGGTCCAGAAAAGTGAGGAAATAGAGGAGAAAAACAGGGACATCACGGCAAGTATCAGGTATGCTGAAAGGATACAAAGGGCGATGCTGCCTGGTGAAGACACCTTCCCTGACACTTTCATTCTCTACATGCCCAAGGATATCGTCAGCGGTGATTTCTACTGGATGCACGACAATGGTCATTACCAGTTCATTGCCGCATGCGACTGCACCGGCCACGGCGTTCCTGGTGCATTCATGTCAATCATCGGCTATAACTCACTGAGCAAAGTTGTCAGGGAATATGGTATCACACGTCCGGGTCCTATTCTCGATCAGCTTAATAACGAGATAGTTAATGCCCTGATGCAAAGGCATGAAGAGACCATTAAGGACGGCATGGATATGGCCCTGATAGCCTTCGACTACAGGAACTTCACTCTCGAATATGCCGGGGCTTACAACCCTCTGTACGTTGTCAGGGAGGGGGAATTAACCTCGTACAAGGCCGACAGGTTCCCCATAGGTATGTCGTCTCAGCTGGTGAAGAAATCGTTCCAGACCCAGCAGGTAGACATAAAACCCGGCGATATGATATACATGTGTTCCGACGGGTATGCCGACCAGTTTGGCTCGGCCAGCGCCAAGAAATTCAAGTCAGGGAATGTGAAAAAGCTGTTGTGCGAGATCTGGAACCTGCCCGTGAACGAGCAGAAGGAGAAACTTCAGAAGGTCATTCTTGACTGGAAGGGAAACTACCCCCAGATTGATGATATAATGTTCATAGGAACACGGATCCCGCAGGCTTAGATCTTGGCAATCTTCCGCCACTCTTCATTCCTGCCGGGTTCCCTTTTAAGTGCAGCCAGAACCTCCCCGGGTGTATTAGCGATCTCCCAGATACCCTTGTGCTCAAATCTCATAAAGCTCTCGGCCACCATGTGATCGATGAAGGCAAGAAAAGCATCATAATACCCCAGCGTATTCAGAATTATTATCGGGCCATGAAACAGGCTCAGCTGCTTGAGGGTTATCGCCTCTGTCAGTTCCTCGATTGTGCCTATGCCTCCGGGAAGGGCTATCACGGCATCCGAAAGGTTGAACATGGTTTTCTTCCTTTCGCTCATGTCTTCTGTGACGATCGTTTCAGTCAGTCCGTCATGACCCCAGCCTTCCTTCTTCATAAATGCCGGGATTACCCCTGTGATCCTGCCTCCGTTTTCCAGGACAGCATCAGCAAGCCTTCCCATCAGTCCTATCCCGCCTCCCCCGAATATGACTTCGATCCCGGCCTCTGCCAGCATTGCACCCAGGCTCGCTGTGACCTCCCCGTACTCACCGTTTATCCGGCTGCTGGAGGCTGCAAACACACATACTTTCATAGGCTCAAATGAAAAAAGCCGTATCAGGATCTCTGTACGGCCGGAATTTAAAAATCAGGGTTCAGAGCAATGCATTGAGCTTGTTCACAAATACACTCTTGGGGGCAGCACCCACCTGCTTGTCGGCAATAGCTCCGTTCTTGAAAAAAAGTACCGTGGGTATATTCCTTATCCCGTATTTTGCAGCAACCGAAGGACTATTGTCAACGTCGCATTTGACAACCACGGCTTTACCGGCATATTCCTTCGAAAGATCCTCTATGAATGGTGCTATCATCCTGCAGGGCCCGCACCATTCTGCCCAGAAATCAACCACAACAGGTTTGTCAGAATTTACCACAACTTCACCGAAATTGCCATCGTTTACCTCTAATGCCATATCCTGGTTCTTTTAGTTTGTTTATAATGATTGGTAGTCGTAAATATAGCTAATTAACTTTATATTCAATACCCGGATGATCATCGAGGAAAGCTGTGAATTCATTGTTCAGCCTTACTCTCAGGGTACGTGAAAACATCGGCAACGATACCTTGTCCTCCGGATCAACGAACAGGAAACGCAGTTCCGTCTCCCCCTTGTTTTCGCGGATAATATCCTTAAGCTCATTGATCATTTCGGTGTTTATGTTCTCCGGGTTGATCCTTATGGTAACCGTTTTGATGAGCTCATCCTTGACACTCGAAAGGAGGTGTATCTTCCTGATGCTGAATTCCAACTCATCCTCACGGTATTTCTTTTTCTGAACCCGTCCCTTTACCAGGAGGTAATATCCGACAGTGAAGAATTTGCTGTTGTCGATATAATCCTTGTCAAAAAGCATGAACCTGTAGGAATCTGTATAGTCCTGGATAGTGAAGGAACCGTAGGGTTTCCCGTTTTTACCTATTCCGTTCCTGGTGTCGGTAACCATACCCGCAACTGTCACTTCCCTGTCGAGGTACTCACGTAGGTTCTGCAGGTCAGCCAGGGTTGCCGTTGTGAAATTGTTTATCTCGAGCCTGAATTCATCAAGGGGGTGGGAGGAAAGATAAATCCCGATAACCTCCTTTTCCCTGTTCAGTTTTTCAAGCTTGGGCCACTCAGTGCATGCTGTCGGTTCCGGCTTTACAAGATCGAAGCCGCCGCCGTCGCCGAAGAGGGTGTGACTGCTCGACTGCCTGATCGTTTTGGCATTGTTGCCATAGCGTATAAGGCTTTCGATGAAGCTCGTCCCCTTTGTGTCGAGCGCAAAATACTGAGCCCTGCTGATCTCGTCGAAACAGTCGAAGGCGCCTGCCACAGCCATTGCCTCAAGGGTTTTCTTGTTGAGGGAATTGAGGTTGACCCTCTCCATGAGATCATAGATGTTCCTGTAAAGTCCGTTCTCTTCCCTTTCCCCGATAAGCTGTATCACTGCGCCTTCTCCCACACCTTTTATGGCACCGAGCCCAAACCTGATGTTGCCTTCCCTGTTGACAGTGAACTTCACATTGCTCTCATTCACATCCGGCCCGAGCACCTCCATCCCCATCCTGCGCGTTTCGTCCATGAAAGTGGTTATCTTCTTTATGTCGCTGATGTTCCTGCTCAGAACGGCTGCCATGAACTCTGCAGGATGATGGGCTTTGAGGTAGCCTGTCTGGTAGGCTACAAGGGCATAGCATGTAGAGTGCGACTTGTTGAACGCATACTGGGCGAATGCTTCCCAGTCGGACCATATCTTGCTGACAATGGTTTCATCATACCCTTTCCTGGCACAGCCTTCGAAAAATTTTACCTTCATTTCGTCCATGATGGACTTTTTCTTCTTACCCATCGCCTTCCTCAGGGAGTCGGCTTCGCCCTTCGTGAAGCCGGCAAGCTCCTGCGAAAGCTGCATCACCTGTTCCTGGTAAACTGTTATGCCGTAGGAGTCGTTGAGGTATTTCTCCATCACGGGAAGAGGATAATCTATCTTCTCAAGGCCGTGTCCCTATCGATTCGAACTGGAAGATCCCGGTGGTCTCACCGTTGCTGAAGAGCTCAAAAGTCTTTTTGTCGTTCAACGGAAGATTGTCAATGTCCAGATCGATACCTTTATATTTCTTAATGTTCTCAAGGGCATCCTTAATGATTGAAAGTGTTTTGAGCCCCAGGAAGTCCATTTTCAGAAGCCCGACAGATTCCACATGGCTTCCGTCGTACTGGGTTGCATACAGGTCGGTATCCTTTGCAGTGCAGAGCGGTATGTAATTGTCGAGGGAGTCCTTTCCTATTATTATTCCACAGGCATGAACACCTGTCTGTCGAACCGAGCCTTCAAGAACTTCGGCGAACTTCAGGGTCTGGGCAATGAGCTTGTTCGACGATTCCTTTTCCTTTGCGAGCTCGGGCACCTCGGCATACGCCTGCGAGAGTGTCACCCCGGGTCTTTCCGGGATAAGCTTTGCGAGCCTGTCGGCATCCGGAAGCGGAAGCTTCTGAACTCTTGCGACATCCCTGATGGCCATTTTTGCAGCCATGGTACCGAAGGTGATTATATGTGCGACTTTGTCGTGTCCGTATTTGTTGACGACATATTTAAGCACAGACTCCCGCCCGTCCTCATCGAAGTCTATATCGATATCGGGCATGGAGATCCTGTCGAGATTAAGGAACCTCTCAAACAGGAGACCGTATTTTATGGGATCAATATCGGTGATCCTGAGGCAGTAGGCTACTGCAGATCCGGCGGCGGATCCTCTGCCGGGCCCTACAGAGACGCCCATTTCCCTTGCAGCATTCAGGAAATCCTGGACGATGAGGAAGTACCCGGGGAAACCCATCTTGGCAATGGTCTGCAGCTCAAAGTCTAT
>JALONU010000208.1 GCA_025454775.1 Bacteroidales bacterium
CCCCTAACTTCCGCCGACCCCCCCTGCCCCCCCTAAAGGGGGGGTGAAACCCATTGTCACCGGAAAGGGTTTAAAGCCCCCCATGGGGGGTTGGGGGGTCAGGCAGAACGGGGGGGTGGGGGCCGGTCAAGGAAGACCAAAGACCAAAGACCAAAGACAAAAGAAAGAATGGGAGAATGGGAGAATGGGAAATGGACGCTATAAGCGGAGTACTGGGTTTATAGCCCCCCTTTAGGGGGGGTGGGGGGCTCTTCAGGGAAGAACTGGGGTTGGGGGGCAGGCTAAGGAAGACCGAAGGGTGGGGAGGCGAGTTTGCAAGATTGCTTCGTCACTACGTTCCTCGCAATGACAGAGCAAATACAATAATTAATTACGCTCATGATGCCCGGGAAACCAAAAAAATTGTATTTTTATTTCTTATACAATCTGTTGAAAATGCCTCTGAAAAAAGCGAGCTACTTAGCCCTGGCGAGGGAGAACCTGAGGATATCGGTAAGGGCTGTACGGTCGAACAAGGTCCGCACTGTGCTGACTATCTGCATAATTGCATTTGGAATAATGGCCCTGGTAGGGATACTGACATCCATCGACGCCATAAAGTCTTCACTTACGAGCCAGTTCACGATGATGGGCGCCAACTCGTTCACCATTACATCGAGGGGAATGAATATCCAGATGGGAAACCAGAGAATAAGAGCCAAAAATTTCTCGAGGATATCTTACAGGGAAGCTACTGAATTCAGGGAAAAGTTCGATGAACCAGCCTGGGTGTCTGTTTCCTTCAACGCTTCGGGGATGGCTACACTTAAGTTCGACAAGGAGGAGACCAACCCGAATATCGAGCTGACAGGTGTTGATGAGAACTACCTTTCCGTAAGCGGCTACGAAATTGACCGGGGAAGAAACTTCAGTCCCGAGGAAGTTCTCGGGGGAAGGCGTCTCGCACTTCTCGGTTCCGAGGTGGCAACCTATCTCTTTCCCACCGGGATCGATGCAGTAGGACAGGAGATCTCGGTGGCCGGGCTTAAGTTCAAGGTAGCCGGGGTTTTAAAACCCAAGGGCGCCAGCCAGATGAGCAGCGACAAGGTGTGCTTCATACCCGTCACTACTGCCCGCCAGTACTTCTCAAGGCCGAACATGAATTTCAACATTACAGTCATGCCGTTCAAGTCGGTGAACCTCGACCTTCTCACCGGCCAGGCTGAAGCCGTGTTCAGGGTGGTCCGCAACCTCGATCCACGGGATGAGTCGGACTTCAATGTGTCGAGAAGCGACAACCTGGTGGCATTGCTCCTCAAGAACATCAAATACGTGACCCTTGCAGCAACCCTGATCGGTATCGTTACACTTTTCGGGGCTGCCGTCGGACTGATGAACATAATGCTTGTTTCGGTGAGTGAAAGGACTCGCGAAATAGGAGTAAGGAAAGCCATCGGTGCAAAGCCGAGGACAATAAAGAACCAGTTTCTCTTTGAATCTGTACTTATAGGTCAGCTTGGAGGTATCTTTGGCATTATCCTTGGCATAGCCATCGGAAATGTTGTTGCATCAATGCTGAAGACCCACTTTATCATACCCTGGCCATGGGTTATCATGGGCGTGGTAGTGTGTTTTATCGTTGGCGTTGTATCGGGTTATGCCCCGGCCGTCAAGGCTGCAGGCATAGATCCGATAGAAGCATTGCGGTACGAATAAAATTCGAGATATGGAAAAACATGTTATTCAGGAAGAACTGAAAAATTGCCCTGGCATCGTATATTACCCCGATACCAACAGGCTGGAGCTGGTGGGGAGGTCAATCCCCGAGAACCCGGAGCTGATATTCAGGCGGCTTGATGAATGGATAACCCTCCACTTTGAAAAGAACAGGGATCTGAATGTCAGCATACAGCTGGAATATATCAACAGCGGTTCTTCGAAATATCTGTATGAGATCCTGAAAAGGCTTACAGGATTCAACCGTTCCGGCTGTGACATAAAGCTAAAATGGCTTTATGAGGAAGACGACGAGGCCATGCTGGAGCTTGGGGAGCATTACCGCGATACGGCTGGCATACCCCTGGAAATTGAAATGATAGTGTAGTATAATATAAAGGTATGGAAAAAAGCAGGGGGCCTCATCAGCCCCCTGTTTATTTTACCGGTTCCTGATGTTACTTCACCGTATTCATGTATGCAACAAGATCAAGAAGCTTGCAGGAATAACCCCATTCGTTATCGTACCATGCAACCACTTTCACAAAGTTGTCATTGAGTGAGATACCAGCTTTGGCATCAAATATTGATGTCCTCGGATCTCCGTTGAAATCGCTTGAAACCACCTCATCCTCAGTATAACCGAGAATTCCTTTCAGTTCACCTTCGGAAGCTGTTTTCATAGCTTTCTTTATGTCGTCGTACGAAGCTGCTTTTTCAAGACGGCAGGTAAGGTCGACAACCGATACGTTCAGTGTCGGAACCCTGAAAGCCATACCTGTGAGTTTTCCCTTGAGCGACGGGATGACCTTTGTAACTGCTTTTGCTGCGCCTGTTGATGAAGGAATAATATTTCCTGAAGCTGCGCGGCCTCCTCTCCAGTCCTTGTTCGACGGGCCGTCAACGGTTTTCTGTGTTGCCGTTGTGGAGTGAACGGTGGTCATAAGACCTTCAGCGATGCCGAAGCTGTCGTTAAGCACCTTCGCAACAGGAGCCAGGCAGTTTGTGGTGCATGAAGCATTCGAAACGAACTGCATGTCGGCTTTGAATGACTTGTGGTTGACGCCCATTACAAACATCGGCGTGTCATCCTTTGAGGGGCCTGACATGACAACATATTTTGCACCAGCCTTGATATGACCTGCAGCTGTTTCCTTTGTCAGGAAGAAGCCAGTGCATTCAAGAACGTATTCAGCTCCAACCTCATTCCATTTCAGGTTTGCCGGATCTTTCTCGGCTGAAACGCGGATGCTCTGTCCGTTTACAACGAGCTTTCCGTCCATTACATCTACCGTGCCGTCGAATCTGCCATGCATTGTGTCGTATTTCAGCATGTAAGCTATATAATTCACTTCGAGGAGGTCGTTGATCCCGACGATTTCCATGTCGTTCCTCTTCAAGGCAGCCCTGAAGGCCAGACGGCCGATCCTGCCAAAGCCGTTGATACCTACTTTAATTTTTGACATAACGTATATAAAAATTTGGTTAATAAATCGAACGACAAAAATAGCAATTTCAGAATAACAAACAATGGCCCGCAGGGATCATTTCTGCCTGTTCCTTCTGAAGAGGTTGGAGAGCCTTGTATCTTCGGGGTGGAGAGGATCGATGATCACACCGAACCTGTAGCTTACGAACAATGAAAAGAATACGGCTTTATTGTCGGTATTCGCCATGATCGGGATTGATTTCGGGAAAGCGTTGATCTGGACTCCTGCTTCGATGGCATGGATCACCTTATCCTGCCTGCTGTACTCAAAGTTAAACCCACCCTTTGCAAAGAGGCCGGGAAGTACCTTTGTCTCATCGATGCCCTTGAAGAAGGAAGCCCTGCTGTAAATGTCTGAAGGGTCATGGATAGAGACTTCGAATTTCTCCTCCCTGATCTCAAATTCCTGGATGGTAACTGGGTAGAGAACCCTGTAATAGATAGGTTTATACAATGCCAGAACCGGTCCACCGGAATAGAAGTACCTTACTGCAACACCTCCCAGGTCGGCCTTGGTGAAAATTTCCCTCTGGTGCCCTATCCCGGCCCTCAGGTAAAAAGCGGAGTTCAGCTTCCCGAAGACAAAAGTCCCCGTACCCGTGGTATATGGATTGCTGATCTTGTATTCCTTGGGATGTTTGAGAGTACCCAGTTCAATCTCCAGAAGTGATTTGTTGAGATAATCCTTCCTTTTCGCTTCGCGGTAGCTTAAACCAAGCCCGTCGGAGTTCAGCAAAACAGCAAAGGACCTTTCGTTCCGGAAAAAGACAGTTTGCTGCTCGTCAATTTCCCCCTGTGCGAAAAGCCAGACAGCACCACACAGGAACGTCAGAGCCGTGGAGAGCAGCCTTTTCATGGAAGCAATTTTTTTCAGCCAGCCTGTTCGGTCTGCCCGTTATCAGCACTGCTGTAGGCAGGGCATACTTCCCTGTTACAGGAACTGAATGCAAGAACAGCTATAAATGCAACGATCAGTAAAACAGCGAATTTTTTCATACCGGATCTGATATTAAAAATACAAAAATAAACTTTTCAGGTAATAAACAATGAGCGCGTTGTCAATTATATTTGATGCTTTGTCAACATATGCCCTCAATTTCTGTACCATTTTGCGGATAACAATTAAACGTGCACTTTGGTTCTTAAAGTATAAGGGTTGAGCCGGAAATTGACGAACAAACCTTTTTGCCTTATTTTTGTTATCAGATAAAGTAATTACCGGTAGAAATGAAACGGATAATTTTATCATATTTGCCATTCATTATTTTTACAGTTATGGCTACAGACTCCAATGCACAGGAGAAGCTTCCGCTAAACGACCTGACAAGGGAGGAAGCTTCAGTAATAAACAACAAAGGCACGGAAATGCCTTTCACCGGCAAATTCACCAATCATAAGGACAAGGGAACCTATACCTGTAAAAAATGCGGAGCCGCTCTTTACAGGTCAACAGATAAGTTCGATTCGGAATGCGGATGGCCGAGCTTCGACGATGAGATCCCCGGCGCAGTTAAAAGATCGGTTGATGCCGACGGCAGAAGGACTGAAATTACCTGCGCCTCCTGCGGCGCCCATCTCGGACATGTTTTTGAGGGTGAGAGACTTACTGCGAAAAATCTCAGGCATTGCGTCAATTCCGTGTCTCTTGATTTCATTCCCGCGCAGGTTGGACCGGGAAGGTACGGAACAGCACTGTTTGCGGGAGGATGTTTCTGGGGTGTTGAATATTTCCTTCAGAAGCAGCCGGGTGTCATCTCTGTAGTTTCAGGCTATACCGGAGGCCATGTGAAAAATCCTACTTACAAGCAGGTATGTACCAGCACAACCGGACATGCCGAAACTGTAAGGGTTATTTACGATCCTTCAAAGACCAGTTATGAAACACTCCTCAGACTCTTCATGGAGATCCATGATCCAACACAGGTGGGAGGGCAGGGACCCGATATAGGTGATCAATACAGGTCGGAGATCTTCTACCTCAATGAAGAACAGCGCAAGACTG
>JALONU010000209.1 GCA_025454775.1 Bacteroidales bacterium
TGCTGTTTTCAGCTTCCTCCATCATGCAGTTGTTAATTAAAAAGTTTATAACTTTTATATTGAAGATTTAATTATATTAATATTTATAACCTATTTTGCATCAATTTGAAAGATAAGTAGTATATTTGCAGGTATTTCGTAAACAAGTTATGGGTTTATCAGCCATTATATCGTCACTTAGGCTTAAGAGGAATCCTGAAAAAGGGTGAGAATGGTATATGGCACAGGATTAGGGATGACCGTTCTCTTATAAAAAAGGGAACGGTCTTTTTTGTATAAATTATACTCTTGAAGAAAATGAAAACCGAAAGGCAATCAGATCAGGGTTTGTACAGGGAGGAATTCGAGCACGACAGCTGCGGGATAGGTTTCGTGGCACACCTGAAGGGAAAGAAATCGCACTCCATAATTAGCCAGGGGCTTGATATTCTCAGGAATATGACACACCGCGGCGCGGAAGGAGCAGACAGCAAAACAGGCGACGGAGCCGGAGTTCTGATCCAGGTGCCAAGGGATTTCTTCCTGATACAGGGTTATGCTCTCCCTCCTGCCGGACAATTCGGGGTCGGGCTTCTTTTTCTCCCGAAGGATGAACAGGATGCAGGGAAATGTACTGATATTCTCCTTGAGATAATCAGGGAGGAAGGGATAGAAGTGATAGGTTTCAGGGAAGTGCCGAGAAATAATTCGGTCCTTGGCGAGATTTCACTGGCTGCAGAACCTGAAATTAAACAAATACTGCTGGGAGCAGAACTCGAACAGGATGACCTTGAAAGGAAACTGTATATTATAAGAAAACGGGCAGAGAGATCAATCCGGGAGTCGGATATAAAACAAAAAAGCTTCTTTTACATACCAAGTCTTTCAACTAAAGTACTGGTCTACAAGGGAATGCTTACTTCAATGCAGTTGGGTGACTATTTTCCGGACCTCCGCGATGAAAGGCTCAAAAGCGCAATTGCACTTGTACACTCACGTTTCAGCACCAATACTTTTCCGAGCTGGGACCTCGCACAGCCTTTCAGGGTCCTTGGTCACAACGGCGAGATAAACACCATCCGGGGAAACAGGCTTTGGATGGAAGCCAGGGAATCAATTCTGAAATCCGACAGGCTGGGTGATCTTTCGAGGATATACCCGATAATAGAGCCTGACAAAAGCGACTCAGCCTCTCTCGACAATGTTCTGGAATTCCTTCTTATGAGCGGGAAATCCCTTCCGTATGCGATTTCGATACTTATTCCTGAGTCGATAAACGCTAAAAACCCGATATCAACGGAACTGAGAGCCTTCTATCATTACCATTCAACTTTCATGGAACCCTGGGACGGTCCGGCTTCACTTATTTTTTCCGACGGAAGGTATATTGGCGGGATGCTCGACAGGAACGGTCTCCGCCCTTCACGTTATTTAATCACCACCAGCGACCTCATAGTGATGGGCTCAGAAGCAGGGGTCCAGAGCTTTGAGCCCGGGGAGATAAGGGAAAAAGGAAGGCTTAAGCCCGGGAAAATGCTCCTGGTCGACACCGAGGCAGGCAGGATCCTCTATGATGAGGAACTCAAGGCAAAACTCGCCGGCGAGTATCCCTACGGGGAATGGATAAGGCAGAACATGGTAAACCTGGAAGAGATAGAGACCGGCCAGATAATCACGCCGGACATGGGATCTGACTATGAGAAATATGCCGTTTCCTTCAACTATTCCCTGGAAGATACCGACAGGATCATCAGGGAAATGGCAGCCACGGGAAAGGAGCCCATCGGATCCATGGGCAACGATGTCCCTCTGGCAGTACTCTCAAGAAAACCATACAGGATCTTCAACTACTTCAAGCAGCTCTTTGCACAGGTCACCAACCCTCCCATCGACCCTATCAGGGAGGAACTGGTGATGACACTCTCAGGCTACCTGGGATCGCTTCAGCAGAACCTCCTCTCAATTCATCTCCCGACCATGTAAAGATGGTCAGGTTCCGTAACCCGGTGATCTCAAATACATACTTCCAGGTAATCAGGAACCTGCGGTGGAAAGGCTTCTCGGCCGGGCAGCTGAAGATGCTGTTCGATGCACGGCTGGGAGCTGAAGGACTGCAAAAGGCAGTCGACCAGCTTTGCCTTGATGCAGAGAAGGCAGTCGATGATGGCAGGAATTACATCATCCTCTCCGACAGGGGAATAGACAGGGATACTGCACCTATACCATCACTGATGGCTGTATCGGCTGTTCATCATCACCTGATAAAGAAGCGCAAGAGAATGCAGATCGACATAGTGGTTGAAACAGCTGAACCGCGTGAGGTGATGCATTTCGCCCTTCTTTTCGGCTATGGGGCCAGCATAATAAACCCCTATATGAGCTTTGCCGTGATAGACAGGCTCGTCAGGAGCAAATCCATCCAGCTTGATTATAATACTGCTGAGGCAAATTATATCAACTCCATCAACAAGGGGATCCTTAAAATAATGTCAAAAATGGGGATCAGCACTCTTCGCAGCTACAGGTCATCCCAGATCTTTGAGGCAGTCGGGATTCATCCGGATGTAGTTGACAGGTACTTTGCCGGAACCGTTTCAAGAATAGGCGGTATAGGTATGAGTGAAATAGCAGAAGAGATACTTATTCCGCACAGGAAAGCCTTTACTGTTGAGCAGCAACCGGAAATACTCACCGAAGGAGTTTATTCGTGGAGAAAGCACGGGGAACACCATGCATGGAATCCTGAAACCATCTCTCTCCTCCAGTGGAGCACAAGGACCGCTGATCGTGAAAAATTCAGGGAATACTGCAGGCTCGTGAATGCCGATACACGCAGCCCGGGATTTATCAGGGGTCTTCTTATGATGAAGAAGAACCCGATACCGGTCGAAGAAGTTGAACCTGCAGAAAATATCATGAAACGTTTTGTCACCGGAGCCATGTCGTACGGATCGATAAGCAGGGAAGCTCACGAGACGATGGCAATCGCCATGAACCGTATCGGAGGAAGGAGCAACACTGGTGAGGGAGGCGAAGACCCTGAAAGGTTCAAGCCCCGGGAAGACGGAACCAGCACACGCAGCTCAATAAAACAGGTCGCAAGCGGACGGTTCGGCGTGACGGCTGAATACCTGGTAAATGCAGATGAGATCCAGATTAAGATAGCCCAGGGAGCAAAGCCAGGCGAAGGCGGACAGCTGCCTGGCCACAAGGTCGACAAGATAATTGCACGGACAAGATATTCCATTCCCGGGATCACTCTTATTTCTCCTCCACCGCATCATGATATTTATTCCATTGAGGATCTTTCGCAGCTGATATTCGACCTGAAGAATGTGAACCCGAAAGCGAATATCAGTGTCAAGCTGGTTTCGGAAAGCGGTGTCGGAACAATTGCTGCAGGCGTTACTAAAGCAGGAGCCGACCTCATAACAATCAGCGGTTATGAGGGAGGCACAGGCGCCAGTCCGGCATCTTCAATCAAGCATGCCGGACTTCCTCTTGAGCTGGGACTGGCAGAAACACAGCAGACTCTGGTCATAAACAATCTTCGTCGCAGGGTAAGGCTTCAGGCTGACGGCCAGCTTAAAACAGGATGGGACATCATGATGTCTGCCCTCATGGGAGCCGAGGAGTACGGCTTCTCAACATCAGCCCTGGTGGTGATGGGCTGTGTAATGATGCGCAAATGCCATCTGAATACATGCCCCGTTGGTGTCGCAACACAGAATCCCGAGCTCAGGAAACGATTCCTGGGCAAGGCTGATTACCTCGTAACATTTTTCCGTTTCCTTGCAGAAGATGTTCGTGAGCATCTTGCAAGCCTGGGTTTCCGCAGCATCGATGAGATTGTCGGACGCTTCGACCTCCTGGAAAGAAATCCGGATGTAAATCACTGGAAAATCCGGAACCTCGACCTGAGCGGCCTCCTCACCATGCCAGCCGGATGCGAATCGCACCCGCGGCATTGTGTGGAGAAACAGGAAAGCAAACTTAAAGACATCCTTGACCATGAACTTCTGGCAGAAGCTGAAAAGGCGATCACCGGTAAGCAACAGGTCGAGATAATCAGGCCTATAAGGAATACCAACAGAACAACAGGAGCAATGCTTTCGGGAAGGATCGCAGCTTTATATGGTTCGGAGGGATTACCGGACGGGACCATAAAATGCAGGTTCAGCGGGTCTGCAGGACAAAGCTTCGGAGCTTTTCTTGTTCCCGGCGTCGAATTTCGCCTGGAGGGTGATGCAAACGACTATCTCGGCAAAGGTCTGTCGGGAGGAAGGATAATAGTTGTTCCCCCG
This sequence comes from Bacteroidales bacterium, assembly GCA_025454775.1. Lineage (GTDB taxonomy): Bacteria > Bacteroidota > Bacteroidia > Bacteroidales > VadinHA17 > LD21. Next base: position 4,284 of record JALONU010000209.1, read on the forward strand.
GAAGGATCGACATTTGAATCAGACAAGAACATAATAATCGGTAATACAGTTATATACGGTGCCACGAGCGGTGAAATTTATATATCAGGTGTTGCCGGTGAACGGTTCGGTGTCAGGAACAGCGGAGCAAATGCGGTGGTGGAAGGAGTAGGAAACCACTGCTGCGAATACATGACCGGGGGAAGGATCGTGGTACTGGGAAAGACGGGAAGCAACTTCGCTGCCGGGATGAGCGGCGGAATAGCCTATGTCTTCAACGAGAACGGCGATTTTGACTATTACTGCAACATGGGAATGGTTGAGTTGTCGCTTGTGGAAGATGTAAATGACATGATGGAACTGACAAGCATGATCACGCTTCACCATCACTTCACCGGCAGTAAAAAAGCAAGTATGATCCTGGATGATCCCGAGAAATATATACAGATGTTCATTAAGGTGACTCCCTACGATTACAAGAAAGTCCTTCAGGAACAAAAATTGGAAGAACTGAAGAAAAAGATTGCTGGCGTCGAGATGGACATTGAATTCGGAGCATAGCAGATAATAAATGTAACTAATTATTATTGTATTACTTATGGCTGACGTAACCGGATTTCTGAAGATAAGAAGGAAAGAGGCAGGCAACAGACCCGTTAATGAGAGGATTTGCGACTTCAGCGAAGTCGAACAGGTGCTTAACAGCGAGGACAGGATGCTGCAGGCATCGAGGTGTATGGATTGCGGAATACCATTCTGCCACTGGAGCTGCCCAGTAGATAACCTCATTCCCGAGTGGAACGATCTTCTCTACAAGGGTGAATGGAAGGCTGCAAGCGAAAGACTACACGCAACAAACAATTTCCCGGAAATAACCGGCAGGATCTGTCCTGCCCCGTGTGAGCACAGCTGTGTGCTGAATATCAACCAGGAACCCGTGACTATCCGTGAAAACGAAGTTGCAATCACCGAAAAAGCCTTTGCCGAAGGTTATATCAGGCCCAATCCTCCTAAGACACGAACAGGGAAAAAGGTGGCTGTCATCGGCAGTGGCCCGGCAGGAATGGCTGCAGCCGATCTTCTGAACAAGTCAGGCCATATGGTTACCCTGTACGAAAAGGACGAGAGAGCCGGGGGACTTATGAGATTCGGCATTCCCGACTTCAAGCTCAGCAAGGCTGTAGTCGACAGACGACTAATTCTTATGGAAAAAGAAGGTGTTCTGATAATCACCGGAGCCCATATAGGAAAAAACATTACACCCGCTGAAATAACAGACAGCTTCGATGCTGTTTGCGTTGCCACAGGAGCCGGACAGCCGAGGTGTATGAATGTGGAAGGTGCTGAATTTGATGGAATACACCAGGCAATGGATTTTCTTGCGGCACAGAACAGGGTGAATTCGGGGATAATTCAGGCTGCTGAAAACAAGATAACTGCTGAAGGCAAAAGAGTGCTGGTTATCGGTGGAGGCGACACAGGATCTGATTGCGTCGGCACTGCTATACGACAGAGGGCAAAAAGTGTCACCCAGATCGAGATACTTCCCATGCCTCCCATGTCAAGGAATCCTGAGAACCCATGGCCTTATTATGCAAAATTACACAAGACCTCAACATCTCATGAGGAAGGTTGTGAAAGGCTCTGGGGAATATCGACCCTCAGATTTGTGGGCGACGGAAGAATTACCAGGGGCGCTGAGGTGGAGAATGTGGAATGGTCTGTGACAGACGGCAGGTACGCGATGAAGCCTGTTCCGGGAACACGCAGGGTTATTGAAGCTGACCTGGTGCTGCTTGCCCTAGGCTTCCTTCACCCGGTCCTTGACGGCCTGATCACAGATCTTGGACTGGAGCTTGATAACCGGAAAAATGTAAGGGTGAATGATATGATGGCAACAAGCAATCCGAAGATCTTTGCCGCGGGCGATACGGTCAGCGGTGCCAGCCTGGTTGTAAATGCAATCGCCTCCGGCCGCAAGGCGGCGAAGGCGATCGACATGTTCCTTCAGAACTCAGTTTAAAAGCTGGCACAATTTTACCCAAGAATGCTGGCGCGGTTTCCCCCCGAAGAACGCTGGCGCGGATTTGCAATCCGTGCCTTACTTATTAACTCTGTCAGCAATACCCCGCATATCCTTCACCGTACTCATAAGCCGTATCATCTCAGCCCTGTACCCGTCATCATCCTCATCCTTTGCTGATGAGGCAAGCCTTATCGCGCTCTCAAGTGTGGATGTTCCCTTGAATTCCGACTCTCTCAGTATCATCCCGAACTCAGCTATAGCAGCAGCGAATCTCAGGTTACCTGACATTTCCTCAACGTCAGCTGGACGGCTGGCGACAGGTTTGTCAAGCAGTTTGCTGGTATTCCCGTCAGGCAGCTTATAACGGACTTTTATTGTAAGAAGTTCGTTAGAATAATTTTTGTCTTCCGTTTTGCGCGATACCTGGTATTTCAGAGGATCTACTGAAGGGATGGATTCATCAGAACCTGCAGGAACAATTTCATAAAGTGCGGTGACCATATGACCGGAACCCATTTCACCTGCATCCTTTGTATCATCATTGAAATCTTCATCATTTAGAAGCCTGTTCTCATATCCTATAAGCCTGTAGGAATCGACCTTGGCGGGATTGAATTCGAGCTGGAACTTAACATCCTTTGCTATTGTGAAGAGTGTCCCGCCGAATTCACGGACAAGCACCCTCCTGGCCTCCTGGAGATTGTCGATATATGAATAGTTACCGTTCCCCTTGTCG
>JALONU010000210.1 GCA_025454775.1 Bacteroidales bacterium
CTGAGAACCGTCGGTGAGCCTCTTCAGGAATGCTGAAGGATTAAGCCCGCTTGCAACCAGCGGGGTTACAGGACAAAGCTCCTGGTACAGGTGAAGGGTGTTCTTCTGTTCGATATCCCTGTTATAGGGAGAGCGTTTAAGTTCCAGGACACATCCGTGGTCCGTGGTTAGGTAGAGGCTTTTCAGGGCTTCCAGTGGGACTGCTTCAAGAGCCCGGTATACCGAAAGATAAACTGAACTTTTAGGGCTGCCGTCCTCCTTTGCCACACATCTTTTGTCAAGGCTCTCCAGGTCGATCAGGTCTTCGATCCTGTTCAGGTCGACCTCGAAGAAAATTGTCTGACCCTTGTTGCGTTTCTTCGTCCCTGTTGAAAGATACATTCCGAATCCTTCGGGAGGGAGCATTGAAGCGACCAGCGCTTCAGGTGTACAGGTCAAATAAACGTATTTGCTCATGGTTATATCTGTTTTAAACGAACATTGTCCGCACAATCAGAGAACCAGGCAGGAAAGAACGCGGTTGCCTGTATCAAATTTACATTTTATTCTTCACATATCTGTTCATCCTGTTAAGAACTTCCCAATGCTTATGCAAAATTGTTTCCCTGGCAGCATATCCATGGCTTTCATTCGGCAGGAGGACGAGTCTTACGATGGGAGGCAATAGTCGGTTTTAATATAATAAAAATAACTTATACTTTATTACATTTGCCCGGTAATTCAAAATCCTGAAGTAATTTTAAACCATATGAGTGCTTTCCTTGAAGACAGAATTGCCGAAAGGCTGGGAGGTATCAACTTCGGAAAATCAACAGCCGTCTACAAATTCGAGCTGATAAAACGTGCGAAGGCAGCTGCAAAGAAAGCTCATCCCGATGTCACTCTCATAGATATGGGAGTTGGAGAACCTGACTGGCCTGCCGATCCGATAGTTGTGAAAACCCTTGCTGAAGAAGCCGGCAAGCCGGAAAACAGGTGGTATGCCGATAACGGGATCCCGGAATTCAGGGAAGCTGCAGCCGGATACCTCGAAAAAGTGTATGGTATCCGCAACATCAATCCCGAAGAACATATAGTTCACGGAATAGGCTCCAAGCCTGTTCTGGCCATGCTGCCCGTCTGCTTCATCAACCCTGGGGATATACTGCTCACCACCGTACCGGGTTATCCTGTAACTGCAACATATACAAAGTACCTGGGAGGCGAAGTCTTTAACCTCCCGCTGTATGAATCCAATTCCTATTTTCCTGATTTTGAAAAGATCCCGGCAGATGTACTGAAAAGATCCAAGCTGATGTACATCAACTACCCTAACAATCCGACGGGAGCGGCGGCGACGCCTGAATTTTTCAGTCAGGTGGTAAGTTTTGCCAGGAAGAACAAAATCGTTGTGATCCACGATGCACCTTACAGCGCACTGACCTACGACGGGAGAAAGCCTCTCAGCTTCCTGTCGGCAGAAGGTGCCATGGAGGTAGGCGTTGAGGTCCACTCACTGTCGAAAGCCTTTAATATGACGGGCTGGAGGATAGGGTTTGTATGCGGAAATCCGCATGCAGTTAAGGCGTATGCCACAGTAAAGGACAATACCGATTCTGGCCAGTTCAGGGCAATCCAGAAAGCTGCCATCCAGGCCCTGAAGCATACGGAGATCACCGGCAGGACTGTTGAGAAGTATTCCAGGAGGTTCGACCTTCTTGTCGCCGCGCTCAGGGAGCTTGGCTTCGACGCAAAAAAACCGGGAGGCTCCTTTTTTTGCTACGTTAAGGCTCCTCAGGGAACTGAAGGAGGGAAAATCTTCAGCAGCGCCCAGGAGTTCTCGGAATACCTGATCACCGAATCGCAGATCTCAACAGTGCCATGGGACGATGCCGGCAAATATATCCGGTTCTCAGTAACATTTGAGGCGGGAAGCAGGGAAGAGGAGATCGAAGTGATAGGTGAGATGAAGAGACGGATTGAAAAGCTCAGGCTTAAATTCTGAAAAACATATGCCCCACATCTCCGCCGTAATAATAAGCTTCAACGAGGAGAAGTATATCGGACGATGCCTGGCATCGCTGGAAGGCATTGCCGATGAGATAGTTGTGGTGGATTCCTATTCCACCGACAGAACCGGGGAGATATGCAGAAACTTTAATGTAAAGTTCGTTACACATGAGTTTGAGGGTTACGTGGAGCAGAAGAACTATGCGCTTTCCCTGGCATCCAACAGGTGGGTACTCTCACTCGATGCCGATGAGTCTTTGAGCGGAGAATTGAGGGAATCCATACTAAGAGAAAAGGAAAGCCCGGGTTTTGATGGTTACATGTTTAACCGTCTTAACAACTACTGCGGAAGGTGGATCAGGCACTCCAGGTGGTACCCCGACAGGCATCTCAGGCTCTTCGATGCATTGAAGGGAAGATGGATTGGACCGAATCCGCACGACACGTTCCGGCTGGAACCCGGCTGCAAGTCTAAAAGGCTGAAGGGAGATATCCTGCACATAATCCACGATTCTGTCGAAGAGCATGTTGACAAGGTTAACAGGTTTTCCACCATCAGTGCAGAAGAATATTTCAGAAACGGGAAAAAGGCCGGTCCTTTTACAGCTCACCTGCATATGGCATGGTCGTTTTTCAGGTCCTACATACTGTATGCCGGCTTTCTTGACGGTCATTACGGATATACAGCCTGCATTATATCGGCGATGGGCAGTTTTCTTAAGTATTCAAAGCTCAGAAAGCTCTGCCTCGAAACCGGAAGGAAATAATGTCATGAAGGAATTTGAGGAAGATATACGGAGATCCGTTGCTGTCCTGAGGGATGGAGGAGTGATACTTTATCCCACGGATACTGTCTGGGGGCTTGGCTGTGATGCAACAAACAGCGGGGCTGTGGAAAATATTTACAGGATAAAGTCGAGGTCAGGAAGCAAGAGCCTGATAATCCTGGTCAACGGGATAGGGATGCTGGAGAGGTATGTAAAAAACATCCCTCCCACAGCCATGGATCTGATAAATGTAACTGATTCTCCCCTGACGATAATCTATCCCGAAGGAAGGAACCTGGCAGAGGGGGTATGCAATGAGGACGGTTCGGTGGGGATAAGGATCTGCAATGAGCCCTTCTGCAATGAACTTATTGCAAGGTTCAGGAAACCCCTGGTCTCAACTTCTGCGAATACCAGCGGGAAAACAGCTCCCAGCTGCTTCGGTGATATCGAAGAAGAAATAAGAAAAGCTGTAGGTTATTGTGTCGTATACAGACAGGATGACCGGCAGAAGCATGCTCCCTCGCCGGTCATCAGTATCGATAAAAATGGTGTCCTCAGGATCCTGAGAAAATGAAGCTATTTTGCCTTCCTGATATGCCCTGACCCTGAGACATGGGCATCTATCTTATCAGGATCTCCATTGTACGTTACGTTTCCGCTTCCCGAAATGCCGGCCTCTATGGAATCGCCGGCTTTACAGAGACAGCTTCCGCTGCCTGATACTCTGACTTCGAGATGGTCTATTTCAAAGTCCGGGCCGCTGTAACTGCCTGATCCGCTTATCGAAATATCACCCCGGTCTGCGTTTCCCGAGGCCATGAAAATATCGCCTGAACCCGATATGCTGCAGTCGATCTCATCGGTGACGACTTCAGCGGTTTTCAGCTTCCCGCTTCCGCTCACGCTGAGGCTAATGTCATCAAGGTCCCTTAACGGATCAAGAACTTCGGCATTGCCTGATCCCGAAACACTCAGCCCTGTAAGTTCGGGGAGTGTTACCCATGCATTGACTTTTTCATTGAAGCTGAATCTCCAGTTACTCATCCTTATCCTCAGTCTTCCGTCGGACACTTCAGTTATTACTTCCCGGATATCGTCTTTGTCGCCTTCAAGAACCACCTTGAATTCAGGTCCGATGCTGATCTTCAGGCTGCCTGAGATCCCATAGCTGATTCTGTCAAAACCTTTGACATCCCTGGTTTCCCTGGTTGCGTCCTGACTGTAAAGTACTGCAGATAAAATAATTGCGCTTAGAAAGATTGCTGCTTTTTTCATTTCCGATTGGTATAAATTAAGCTCAGTTTTAGTAAAAGACGGATAAGGAAGGAAAATGTTGCACCTGTTAATACCGGGGTGTCAGTCAAGATCCGTCAAACCTTCAGGAAGATCCATTACTATGAGTTTCTTCCTTTTGTCGATTGACACAATGAGGTTCTCATGAAAGGGAAGCAGCAATTCCCCTCCGTCGGGGGCAGCAATAGCCAGCAGCATATTGCCCGGATTTTCAACTATTGAAGAGACTGTTCCAACAAAGCTGCTGTCGGAATTGAACACCTTATAGCCTTTGAGGATACCAATACCGGCTTCAGGTTTTTTCCTTTTCCCGGTTGTGAGGAAGACCCTGCAGCCGGTAAATCCGGCCGCCTTTTCGAAGGTGTCGTACCAGAGGAATTTTAGTCGCAGGATGTCTGCTCCGGGATAATCGGAGTTTTCTATAAAAAAAGGAACCGGTTTTCCTTCGATCTCCAGGAAAACCGATTCCATTTCAGGTATCTTGCCTATAAAAGCTTTTTCGAGCTTTATTGTTACCGTGCCATCGAATCCGTGCGTTTTTGAGATCCGCCCCAGTAATATGTCGGGGTTATAGGCCATTTTGCAACTGATCCGCGGGAACCAGTCTTATTCGACCGGTTTCTCTTCAGCGGGGGTTTCAGGGGCAGCTTCGGCGGCAGGTGTTTCTTCTACCGGAGCAGCTTCCCCGGCAACGGCTTCAGCCTTGTCAGCAGCTTCTTCCCTTGCTGCCATTTCGGCCTGTTTTTTAGCCAGACGTGCGGCTCTTGCCTCGTTGATTTTCTTCTCTGCGGAAAGCTTTTTCACGAGCTCGTCGTCCTTTGATTTCTCGAGGCCTGATTTCTTGGCTTCGATCTTTGTTTCATTCTGCTTCATCCATTCCTCGAAGCGTCTGCCGGCTTCTGTTTCGTCGAATGCACCCTTTTTCACTCCTTCGAGAAGGTGTTTCTTAAGCAGAACACCTTTGTAAGACAGGATAGCCCTGCATGTTTCAGAGGGCGTTGCGCCATTTTGCAGCCAACCGAGAGCCTTGTCGAAATCGAGTTCGATGGAGGCGGGGTTAGTGAGCGGATTGTATTTTCCGATCTTTTCAATATATCTGCCATCCCGTGGCGACCTGCTATCAGCTGCTAATCTGATTTTAACTGCCATTAATTTTAAACGCTTTTTATTTTACCTGATTTTAATTTGTGGGTGCAAAGATAGCAGTAATATTTTACCAGACAAACTAACAGCATGAAAAAGCCGGTGAAAAATCTCACCGGCTTTTGTGTTCCGACCCTGAAGGCCTTCTACTTAGAAACGTCCCACCATACA
>JALONU010000211.1 GCA_025454775.1 Bacteroidales bacterium
CCTGTTGAATTCCTGGAGCTTCTTTTCGTCATCGGAGCCTTTAAATTCCTTTGTCTTCATTTTTTCCCTGAATTCCAGCGAGGAAACAAGCTTCTCGAGAGCTTCATAACCCTTTATCTTTTCGGACCCTTCAAGCTCTTTGAATCTTTTTAAAGTTGACCCGGCAATGGTCCTGAAGTACATTACAATATCCCTGGCCTTCTGCAATGAAAGAAACTCCTTTTCCTTTGCAAACTCTTCTGAACCCTTGTAGCTGAGAGATTCTATCTCTTTCTTTTTTGAGAGAAAATCCGACGAAGTCACCAGGCTTCAACTCTGTAAATTTCTTCAGGGTTTCGGACTCCGCGAATGATTTGAGTTTTTCAAATTCAGTTATAAGGGCTTTTTCTGCCTGCTCGATTTTTGCGGTTGAGGGGATCAATCCAAGAAGAAGCTTCAGACTTGCCATTGCGTAAATGTTTTAAGTACAAATGATAAAGATAGAAAATCTTTTATTACAATATAAAAGGATGATTCAATATTTCATTTTTGCAGCCTTCCTGCGACCCGTGAAGCTGAAAAATTATATATTTCGCATTTTCGAAAAACGATTCAAAATGAAGAAAATTGCATGCCTGCTCCTTGCATTTGCCGTGCTTTCTTCGTGTTCTGTCACGAAGCCCCGCCAGGAAGCATTTAAAGAGGACCAGAAATCCCTTGTGGTCTCCGTTCTCTGGTTCCAGAAATCGGCAGAAATGAAGGCCTTGTTCCTGCAGGGTTATAACACTGCTTCGCGGATCCTTGAAGAAAAGATCAGGACCCCGGGTGAATCCCGGCCCCGTGCCGTCATTATGGATCTCGATGAAACGGTTCGGGACCGACTTTATTATCCTTCCGAACCCAATGTATGAACCCTGGATAAATGCTGCAACGAAAAACCATGAAGGATCAACGCCAACCGAACGAATGATCAATGCCCTCGAGGGATTCTGAATGCCCCTCATTTATAAATTGTAGCTCGGAAACGTGATTTTAACAACCGGGGAATGTTAATTGTGAAATTATATTTGGAATTTGTGGTTTAAATGTTTTATCTTTGACTGAATGTTCAATCATAATACATGTCACCAAGAACTCCACAGCAATTCAGGCAGATAAGGGAAGAAAAGAAAAACCTTATTATGGATGTGGCGCTGGAGCATTTCTCGCAAACGGGTTTCCATGTTACAACGATCAGCCACATAGCAAAGCATGCAGGCATTTCCAAGGGCCTGATGTACAACTACTTTAAAAGCAAGGAAGAGCTTCTGGCAGCTTTATTGGAACGTTCTCTTACTGATATATATTCAAATTTTGATTCCAACAGGGACGGACGACTTTCCGACAGTGAATTCGAGAGCTTTATCAGAAAGGTTTTCAATATCCTGCGGGGGAACCGGAAATTCTGGAAGCTGATCTATACGATAATGCTCCAGCCCGGGGTTTACGAAGATCTTCTGGGCACCAGGGCGGATTCTGTAAATGTGTCCGGAGTCCCCCTGAAAAAGTTCTCGGAAAATATTATGTCGATGATGCTTGATTATTTCAGCCGCAAGAAAGAAGTATCCGGTAGTGACTATGATCCTGTAACCGAAATGTTCATGTTCATGAATACGGTGAAGGGATTTGCCCTGACCTTTATTATGGCAGAAGAGCTTTACCAGGGCGATTTTTATGAAAAGATGGTGGAGGAACTTATAAAAAGATACAAATGAAAATAAGCAGCAATTTCATTTTCCCTCTAGTCTCTCTTATTCTGGGTTCGTTGGTTCTGCCCGCAGGCGCCCAGCAGCTCACTGCAACGGAAATCGTTAAAAAAACCGACGATAAATTCAGGGGAGAGCAGAGCGGCTACAGTGTGATGACGATGACTGTCGTGAGACCTTCATGGCAAAGGACCGTTGAATTCCGGTCGTGGTCGAAGGATGATGATTATGCCCTTACCCTGATAACAGCTCCTGCCCGCGAAAAGGGACAGACCTTCCTGAAACGGAAATCGGAAATGTGGAGCTGGAACCCGGCCATCAGCAGGCTGATTAAGCTGCCTCCCTCTATGATGTCGCAGGGCTGGATGGGATCCGACTATACGAACGACGACATTCTCCGCGAATCGTCGGTTGTGGATGACTATACCCATTCGATCGAAGGTTCTGAAACCATAGACGGGCACGAGTGCTGGAAAGTCAGGCTGAAGGCAAAGGAGGATGCAGATGTGCTCTGGGGGGAACAACTCTGGTGGATAGACAAAAAGGAATTTATCTCCCTGAAGGCAGAACTTTATGATGAGGATGGCTACCTTGTCAGGACTGAAAAGGCTTCAGACCTGAAAACAATGGACGGAAGGCTGATCCCGACTTTCATTGAGCTGGTCCCGGCAGAAAATGAAGGCTATAAGACAATTCTCAGGATAGCTGAGATAAAATTCAATATTAATATTGATGATAGCTTTTTTTCACAGCAGAACATGAAAACGATAAGGTGACCGGCACCCGGCACAAATGAAAGATAATATCTAACTACAGATGAAAGACTTCCAACTGGCATGGAAAAACCTCTGGCGCAACAGGCGCAGGACAATAATAACTGCAGCTTCCATCTTCTTCGCAGTGTTCTTTGCCCTCGTGATGCGTTCATTCCAGCTCGGGACCTATGATTCGATGTACAGGAATGTGATCGAGTCATATACAGGCTATATCCAGATCCAGCACCAGGATTATACAGAGGAACCGATACTCGACAACAGCTTCAGGGCAGATACTGCATTGTTCGGTAAAGTTGAATCTGATACGAATGTAACTGATATTGTACCACGCCTGGAATCCTATGCCCTTGCCGCTTCAGGCAGCCGCACCCAGGGAGTGATGGTGCTGGGTGTCGACCCTGATAAGGAAAACAGACTGTCAGACCTTAAACAAAAGCTGGTTAAGTTCAGGCTTACTGAAAACGCCGTTGAATCCCTTAAGGTTTCAGAAATACCTGATCGCACCAGGAGGCTTCTTGAATTGTTCAATAATGAATCCTGGTCAAGCACGGGAAGGATGATGCTCGATCTGGGGATCTCGGCCGAAGATTCTTCTTCGGTGCTGCCAGTAATGAGAAAACATGCATCCTTCTCCAACGAATATCTATCGGAAGCTGTACCTGAAGGTGTCCTGATAGGATCGGGCCTTTCCGACTTCCTTAAGGTGAATGTCGGCGATACTATTGTCCTGATGGGGCAGGGTTACCATGGAACATCTGCTGCCGGCAATTTTATTGTTGCCGGAATAATCAAGCTGCCGACTCCCGATATCGACAAAAGGATTGTTTATCTGCCTCTCGAAACAGCAAGATATCTTTATTCTGCTGAAGACCTGGCAACTTCAGCCGTTGTGAGGATAAGGGATTTCAGCGACGAAGCCGTTGCCGGAACGGCGGAAAGATTAAGAACCTTTGTCTCCCTGCCGCTGGCGGTCAGGACATGGCAGGATATGAATGCATTGCTTCTCAACCAGATGGAAGCCGACAACAGGAGCGGTATGATAATGATCGGCATTCTTTACCTGGTAATTGCTTTCGGGGTTTTTGGCACCGTCCTGATGATGATGGCTGAACGCAGGCGTGAATTCGGAATGCTTGTTTCAATAGGGATGCAGAAGAGAAAACTGGCAAAGATCGTTACCATGGAAATGCTTCTGATGGGCCTGCTCGGTATCATTTCAGGAGTCATCGCGTCGCTCCCATTTGTCATCTACGGACATTTCAGGCCACTTCGTTTTACCGGGGAATTTGCCAGGATGTACGAAGACTACGGTATGGAACCCGTGATGCCCACCTTGCTGCCTGACACATATTACCTGTGGCAGACAGTAGTTGTGCTGATCATAATTTCCATTGCCATAGTATTCAGTGTCAGAAAAATATTAAGGATCGACATCATCGGTTCATTAAAAGCTTAAATAACCAGAAAATGATTATACAGATAGCCTGGAAGAATGTCTGGCGTAATAAGACCAGGAGCCTGATAGTGATACTGTCGGTTGCCGTCGGGGTTTTTGCCGGAGTCTTCGCCATGGCCGCAATGAACAGTTCAGTCGTACAGCGTATTGATGCTGCAGTGAATGAAGAATTATCTCACATCCAGGTAAACAACAGGGAATTCAGGAGCAGCAGCGACCTCCGCGACCTGATCCCTGATTTTGACAAAGCCGATTCCGTGATGAAGACCCTGCCCGGTGTCAGTTCCACGACCGGAAGAATAATTATCAGGGGGATTGCATCAACCTCTGCCAGGAGCGCCGGAGTGGAAATAAACGGGATTGACATTGACAGGGAAAAGGAAATATTCAGCCTCTTTGAGAGAGTGATCCCGGGGACAGGATCCTATTTCGCGGCTGAAACAAAATTCAATTCCGTTCTTATCGGGGAGAAACTAGCAAAAGACCTGAATATAATCCGTTATATTCTGACTCCTGAAGCGGTCGCTCACCTGGATTCCCTGAAAGTCCCTGCCGATATCCTGACAAAGATTGAACCTGTTTACGGAGAGCGGTTCACCTCCGATAAAAAGTTCAACCGGAGACTTGAACAATTGCTCTCTCCCGCTGATTTCAGGAAATATGGACTTCAGATTAAGGAAGCAGCCTGGTCATACAGGGAGGGATCAAAGATCATCCTCACTTTCCTCGACATGGATAACAACCAGACTGGAGCCGGATTCAGGGTTAGCGGCATATTCCGTACCAACAACGACATGTTTGAAGGCATGTCGGTGTTTGTCCCGGCCGGGGAACTTCGTAATCTGACCGGAATACAGGAAGGCAGCTGGCACCGGCTGATAGCAAGGTTGGATAATGACGATCTTACGGATAAACTGACAGTTACGGCCCGGGAAGCCTTATCTGAATATGAAGTACTGAACTGGAAGGAAATATCTCCCGACCTTGCCATGATCGCCGATTTCATGGGACAGATCTATGGTATCTTCATGGCGATAATACTTGCAGCCCTGGCTTTCGGCATTGTAAATACCATGCTCATGGCCGTACTCGAAAGGACCAGGGAGCTGGGCATGCTCGCCGCAATAGGGATGAACAGGAAGAAAATATTCAGCATGATAATGTTCGAATCCATTTTTCTTTCCATTGTCGGAGGATTTGCCGGCATGGGCATTGCCCAGGCCGTGATAGCCGCCACGCAGAAGAACGGGATCAACCTGATGAAGTATTCGGAAGGGATGGAAGCATTCGGTTACAGTGCCCATCTGTTCCCAACCATCGACGCAGGATTTTTTGTGTCAACAACGATCCTGATAGTACTGACAGGCATCATAGCATCGATCTACCCGGCGCGAAAAGCGCTGAAACTTAATCCAGTGGAAGCAATC
>JALONU010000048.1 GCA_025454775.1 Bacteroidales bacterium
GGAGATTGTTAAAATATTAACAACGTTCGCTGATAACATACGGCCCTATATCGACGACCTGATCAGTGCTAATGCCTTCCTCGGCGAGATGGATTTTCTCAGGGCAAAAGCCCTTTTTGGAAACCATCATCATTCGATAAAACCGGTAATTGAGAGTAAGCCATTAGTATCCTGGAATAACGCAATCCATCCGCTGCTTTCGCTGGCATTTGAGAAGCTTCCCGGAAGAAAAGTGGTCCCGCTGGATATCCGGCTCGACGATAAGGACAGGATTCTTGTGATCTCAGGCCCTAATGCCGGAGGAAAATCAGTATGCCTTAAAACCGTTGGACTACTTCAGTATATGTTGCAGTGCGGCCTGACAATACCGGTTGCGGAAGGATCGGAATGCGGCATTTTCAGGGATATACTTATCGACATCGGCGATGAACAAAGCATCGAGAATGACCTCAGCACCTACAGTTCCCACCTGATAAGCATGAAGCACTTCCTGAAAGCAGGAAATGAAAAGAGCCTGGTGCTGATCGACGAGTTCGGCACAGGAACAGAGCCGATGCTGGGAGGTGCAATAGCTGAAGCCATACTTGGAGAGCTCAACAGTAATAAAGTCTTCGGCGTGCTTACAACACATTATACGAACCTGAAGCATTTCGCTTCGACCACCGACGGCATTGTCAACGGCGCCATGGCTTTCGACAATCATCTCATGCAGCCTCTCTTTCAGCTGTACATCGGGAAGCCGGGCAGCTCCTTCGCCTTTGAGATAGCCAGAAAGATAGGTTTGCCGGAAGAAGTGCTAAATGAGGCTTCGGGAAAGGCTGGAGTCAAAAATATCAACTACGACAGGCATCTCAAGGATATAGCCCGCGACAAACGCTACTGGGAGACCAGGAGGATGAATATCCGTCAGCATGAAAAGAGGCTTGAGGAACTCATCGAAGAATATGAAAAGGAGATATCGGGGGCAAAAACGCTGCGGAAGGAGATAATAACAAAGGCAAAGGATGAAGCCCAGAATTTGCTTAAGGAGTCAAACCGGATGATAGAGAATACGATCCGCCAGATACGTGAATCACAGGCTGAGAAGGAGAGGACGAAGGATATCAGGCAGGAACTGGAAGAATTTAAAAGCAGTGTTTCGGAAGTTGCCGGTACTGAAGAATCAGAAGCTGAAAGGAAGGTCTCAGCGCTGGCACAAAAGGCTAAGAAATACAAGCCAAAGGTAAAGACAGAAAAAACTGTTGATTCAGAGGAAGGCGAGAAACCGTTCAGGGTGGGAGACCCGGTTAGAATGATTGACACTATGGCTGCCGGAGAGATCGTTGAGATAAAAGATAAGAATATACTTGTGGAAACAGGGAGTTTCAGGTTCCAGGTTTCAAGAGATAAAATTGAAAGGATCAGCAGGGCCGAGCTTAGAAAGAGTATTAAAGCCGGACAGGTTTACACCGAAACTGACCCGCTTATAAGTCAGAGGAAGCTAAGCTTCAAGCCGGAGATAGATATCAGGGGAATGAGGGGAGAGGAAGCAATCGGCCAGGTAAGAGACCTGATAGACAACGCAATAATGGTACAGCACCGTAATCTCCGGATTTTGCATGGCAAGGGTAATGGCATATTGAGGCAGCTGGTAAGGGAGTATCTGTCAACGATGAATGTCGTCAAATTATTCCGCGACGAGCATGTTGACATGGGCGGATCGGGGATTACAGTAGTGGAGATGGATATTTAACCGGCAAACGGTTACCGGCTACCGGTGATCTGTGGATCAGATTGTTTTTCTGACAAGCTTCCTGAAATTTTTAATCCTGTGAAAAGTGAGGTAGTTGGCATCATGGTAGTTGTTGGCGCCTCCGAATTCATCATCGTAAGCGGTGCGGGAGACAAAAATGATGTCTTTGCCGTCGAACTGCCAGTCGACGTACTGAGAACCGTGTTTCCTGACATCCGGATGATGAAGCAGGATGTCATGGACAGTCCAGTTTACAAGGTCCTTCGAGCTTTGAATTACGAGTGTGTTCCTTACTGATCCGGCATCCATATCCTCATGTCCTTCAGCTATCATATTACCTATTGTCCAGTACCGTGAGGATCTTTCATCAAAGCGGATAGTGAATTTCCTGGCTCCTCCCGTAAATTCGATGAATCCTTCTGAAGGATTAAAGGATGCTGTTTTTCCGTCCCTGCTGATCCTTACTATTGCCGCAAGGTCGCGGCCTTTCTCAGAGGTTGCCACCCTAAGAATATCTACTACGTTGCCGGAAGGGTCCGCTACTGTATTACCTTCAAGCCAGCCCCTGAAGTTGCTGCTCAGGTACGTTGAATCGAACCTGAGATAATTTGTTGAGGTCCAGCATGAGGCTTTAAGCAGGTCTGAATTGACTGGAGCTGATATCACCATGGCGCTGTAGCGTTTACCCCATTCAGTCGTATGGGATTTTGCATATTCGAGAGCACGCCATATCCTGCCATTATGAATAAGCACCGGGACAGGTGCTGTATGATATTCTCCCTTCAGGAGCAGACCGGAGGAACTGTCGGCCGGATCGCTCCAGGTAATGCCTCCGTCAGTGGAGCGGCGGATGATGAAATTACCATGATGCTTCCATGTGCCCATAATGTAAACAGTATCCCGTATGACAAAAAGGTTCGACCAGAACTGTCCGTTTATCTCAGAGATCCTGTTCCATGATTTCCCTCTGTCAGTCGAGGAGAAAACAGTTGTCAATGCCCTCTCATGTTCAATGGTTACCGGTCCGAAATGGTCGTGCGACGCCAGGTAAGTGCCATCAGGCAGGATACAGATGGAAGGTGATCCTATATATACTTTTGTTGAAGCGGGGATATAATTGATTACTATTCCCGGGACTTTTGATTCCTGGGAATCAAGTCTGTATATACATATCAGGATAAGTATGCCCGTAAGAATATTTTTTGGTAACAGCATACAGGCCGGTTTTTAGTCTCCGAATTTATAATGCTTACTTACCGGCTTCATGATTTTCCACCTGCATTTCAGTCCTTCCTCAAACACAACAAGATCTCCTTTACCGAATCTCACAGGGCTGCCTTTATCGGGAGTGACGATAACATCACCCTCGAGGATATAACAGGTTTCTTTTTCATCATATGACCAGGAAAATTCTGATACTTCCTTCTCCCAGACCGGCCACGATCTGGCATCAAGTTTCCGCAGCTTCTCTTCAGTGGGTTTTTCTACATGTATCATAATATCTTTACCATTTACTCACACACAAAATTGTATAAAATGCCTGAAATAAAAAAACCTCCCGTTCCAAGAGAGGTTTCCCGTCGTTATCTTAATTTGTGTTCCGGTCGCTGGTAACTGTATGCCTGGAGTCTTCAATAAAGTTTCACTGATGCGTAGGATCCATCAATCTTTACCAATGCCTTTGGCGATTCAGCCTTACCTACCAGGCCGCTGAGCTCTGTGGAGGTGTTCCCTGTGATTCGTCTTATGCTCCTGAAGTTTTCCTCATTGTATTTCAAACCGCCGTACGAAAGTTTTGCATCGAGTTTATAGCTGGCTTCTGAGCTGAATCCCAGTCTGACTGAAGTATAACGGGTTTTAACATCAATGGTCTCTACCTTGTCGCTCACATAATCAGTATTGAAAGATCCGTATCCTGCATCCAGCACTAGCTTGTTATTAAGTTTGCTAACGTTGATGTGTGAATAATCTGCTTCAATTACCAGGTTGTTGATCTCTTCAATTTTAAATCTCCCGTCGTAGTCTGATTCTCCTACGATGGAACTTATCGTCCCCAGGTTTAATGTTGAATATTTGCTGTCGAGAAGGAGAGCCTGGGCCTTATTGACTGTCAGTCCGGGGCTGTACCTTGATGTGAGGTTCAACCATCCTGCTTCCCCGATGAAAGCCTTGCTGTATGCAACGTTTATTTCATTTAACGGTTTCTCGTTTCCACGTGTCAGTTTACCTGCAGTGAGACTTCCGTACCTTACATCTGCCCTGACATAACCTGTCATGTCATCGAGTTCTACATCACCGTAAATGTTGTAGACTGTAAGTGCCAGTGAGGGAGGCATTTTGACAAGATAATCGATGGTGAACCGTCTTGATTCGCTGCTCCACCCCGAGAACCTGAACTTGTCATCTATCCTGGTCTCGGCCTTGAAATCATTACCTTCCTCCGAAAACTGTACATCTATGTAGCTAAGGTATCTTTCTGCTCTTTCCTGGTTTGGATATTTGACAGTGGCTTTTACGCTTATCACTATCCGGTCGGTCTGTGACGCTTCAATGATCACGTCGCCATACTTGTTGTCAATCTCAAGCGTACTGTTCTTATCCGCCTTATATTCCTTGCTGAAGTCCTTTGAGACTTCCTGTCCCTGCAATGCGGCAGCTGTAAGGAGCAACGCTGCTGCAAGGAATTTCCCTGGTTTATATGCTGACCTTTTCATCTTCCGTTTGTTTTTGATTTTCATTCCTGAGTTCCTTCAACTGGTTGAGGATATATGACATGACCTCAACCTTCGTCTGGTACATTTCTATCATTGCATTTATAATCCTTTCGTCGTTGGGATTTGCCTTGAGATCCTTCTGGAGCTGGACATATACTGAATCCATGCTCTTCATCTCCTTTTTAAGCATCTGGGTGTGTGCTTCATCATTGGGGAGTGTCAGGGTGCCGAGCTCGCTTTCCATGAGGTTCACCTGGTGGAGGTAGTAGTTCTCCACTTCCCTGAACTCCGGTGAAACATCACCAAGAGCCATCTTCTGGCGCCCGGGGTTGATGAAATTATCCCATGTCCAGAGGGAGGAAAGGGTAACAAGCAGAGTAACAACTGCTGCTTTAAGCAGGTAGGGGACAATGCTTCTTTTTACGGTAACTGTTCCGAACCTGGCTTCCAGCTTGCTGCTGAACCTCTCGAGATGTCCTGAAGAGGGTTCTGCCTCTTCGAAGAAATCCCTGTTGCTCCTGATTATTTCATCTATTGTTTTCATTCCTTAAAAGTTTTTCATTTCCTTTTTCTTCATCTCCGATATGAGTTTCTGCCTGGCTCTTGAGAGCTGCGACCTGGATGTACTGCTTGATATCTTAAGGATATCTGCAATCTCATCATGATCGTAGCCTTCGAGGAGATACAGGGAGAGGATCACCCGGTATCCATCCGGAAGCTTATCGATGGCTTCCTTAACTTCTTCAACCTTAACATCAACCTCTTCGCTTCTGGCTGAATCGTCGTGGCTCTCATCCCTGATACCAATGTGTGACTCAATATCTTCAAAGACCGCTTTTCTTTTTCCCAGTGCATCGAGCGACCTGTTGATCACTATCTTCTTAAGCCATGCACCGAAACTCACTGTTCCCGAGTAAGTGTCAATCTTTTCAAAGGCCGACAGGAAGGCTTCCTGCATAATATCTTCAGCTTCCATCGTGTCGTTAACAATCCTCAGGCTCGTGTTATACATCGCTTTGTAGTATAACTTGTAGATCTGGAATTGTGCTTTCTGGTCGCCTTCCTTGCATCCGTCGAGCAGATCCTGGTGAAGGTTTTTGAATGCCGCTTCTACATTTGCCATCTTTTGTATATAAAGACTTGTTCTTATATGAGTTGCTGCACCCACGCCTTTACCTGGTTTCTGGTTAAAAGACGGGGATAAAGCTTTAATGCTGCACTCAATTTATGAATTTTTTTTTATTCGGAAGAAAAAAGTCAGAAGGGCTCCCTGGATTACAATGCCGGTGCTGTAGTCAAGCTCTGATCCGAAGAGGCTGTGAGGAACTGAATAGACGATCAGCAGGATCATGGCAGCAATGATAGTGTATCCAGGTCTCGCCTTATTACGGTTCATGACAACGGCAAGCACCCAGAAGAGGAACGCGATGAGAGTTTTATTATCCGTAAGGTCCCATCCAATGGGTATACCGGTCCAGAGTTCGCCGAACGCATACTTCTGCACCAGAGGGCCCAGTATCATCCCTCCGGCTGTCAGGAGTATAAGTGTCCAGAAGCCATACTTTCTGAAGGAAGGTATCTTCGCCAGGGCCAGCAGTCCCGCACCCGTCGAGAAGAGCATTGCTATGAACATAATCAGTATGTGCGGGGTGAGGATGTATCCCGGCACAGCACCTTTAAACCGGATTACCACCGGAGTTTCCTTAAGAAGTGCTTGTGTTCCTTTGCTGTCGGTGATCTCGATGAAGTACTGGAGCTTGCCGGCAGGCGCCTGCTGGGGGATAGCCGCATAATATCCGCTTTCACTGTACATCCTGAAAATCCTGTTCATCACGAAAGACTCAACAGGATAGGTCCTGTATACAAAGTGAACAGCTGTATATTCATCGCTAGTCCTGAAACGCTTGTACCACAGGACGGCCTTAACGGATGTATCAGGGATATTCAGCCTGACCTCCGGCCTTTCGTCAAGACCCAGGCTTCTGACCAGACGCAGATTACAGGCAGTGTCGTTGACCTCTGCCGTGATCCTTTTCGGGTATGTAGGACCCGTTTTACGCTGGTAATATGCTGCAACGATGGTGATTACTAATGCTAATATCCAGACCAGGGTCCTTTTCATACTCATTTGCTTTTCTGGCGGTTACCGGTAGCCGGTAGCCGGTAGCCGGAAATTATGTTATTCAAACTGTTTAAACGCTTCCTTTATCAGGCTTATTGCTTCGCGTATCTGGGCTTCAGTGATAACCAGGGGAGGAGCGAACCGGATAATATGTTCGTGTGTGGGTTTCGCGATCAAGCCCTTGTCCTTCATGGCAAGGCATACATCCCATGCGGTTTTCCCTCCCCTGGGCCTGATCACCACTGCATTGAGGAGTCCTTTACCCCGCACCAGTTCTATCATATCCGACTTTATGCCCTTCAACTCTTCCCTGAAGATCTTTCCAAGGCGCTCGGCATTTTCAGCCAGGTTTTCGTTCCTGAGAACTTCGAGAGCCGCGATGGCAACCTTTCCTGCAAGAGCATTTCCTCCGAAAGTTGAACCGTGCTCTCCCGGCTTTATTGTAAGCATTATCTCATCATCTGCGAGAACGGCTGAGATAGGCATTACACCTCCTGAGAGGGCTTTCCCGAGGATAAGGATATCGGGACGAACGCCTTCATGATCGCAGGCCAATAGTCTGCCTGTACGTGCAAGCCCTGTCTGAACCTCATCGGCAATAAACAGGACGTTGTGTTTCCTGCAGAGATCATACGCCTTCTTCAGATATCCCTCATCAGGAACGAAGACACCTGCCTCCCCCTGGATAGGTTCTACAAGGAATCCTGCAACATCGGGATCCTTCAATGCATTTTCCAGTGCCTCGATATTATTATAAGGTATTATTATGAACCCGGGAGTGAAAGGTCCGAAATCAGTTGTTGAATCAGGATCCGTGGACATCGAGATAATTGTTATTGTACGGCCGTGGAAGTTGCCTGCACAACAGATGATCTTTGCCTTATCCTTAGCGATGCCTTTCTTCTTGTATGCCCATTTGCGGCATAGCTTCAACGCTGTTTCGTCGGCTTCAGCCCCTGAGTTCATGGGGAGTACCTTATCATATTTGAAATACTTTGTGATATATTCTTCATATTCGCCCAGGACAGCACTATAGAATGCCCTTGAAGTCAGAGTAAGCCTTTGCGCCTGGTCGGTCAGCGCCTTTATGATTTTGGGATGGCAATGACCCTGATTTACTGCAGAATATGCAGACAGGAAGTCAAAGTACCTCTTCCCCTCAACATCCCATACAAAAGGTCCTTCTCCTCTTTCGAGCACTACGGGAAGGGGATGATAATTATGTGCACCGTATTTGTCTTCCCGGTTAATGTAATCCTGTGTCTTCATTTCGTTGATAATTAGATAGTTGTGATTGTCAGATATAAAGTCACAATTTTACGAAAGTTTTTATGATTTACAAAATGATCGTGCAATCATGCATATACCAGAGATTGCAGGATTGCAGGACCGCAAGACCGCATGACCGCAAGACCGCAAGACTCATAGAAGGAGATCCGGCCTGAGCTTCCTGGTCCGTTCCTCGGCCTGTTCGTGTCTCCACTTATCAATCTCAGCTGCATGACCGGAGAGAAGTATATCAGGAACCTTCCACCCCATGAATTCTGATGGCCGTGTGTATACTGGCGGCGCCAGGAGATTATCCTGAAAAGAGTCGGAGAGGGCAGATTGTTCATCGCCCAGGGCACCCGGGATCAGTCTGGTTATAGCATCGGTGATAATGGCTGCAGGCAGCTCCCCGCCTGAAAGAACATAGTCGCCGACGGATATCTCCATGGTTATGAGATGTTCGCGGACCCTCTGGTCAACACCCTTGTAATGACCTGCCAGTATGATAATGTTGTTCAGGAGCGAAAGCCGGTTTGCAATTTTTTGTGTGAACTTTGGTCCGTCCGGTGAAGTATAAATGATCTCATCGTAATCCCTTTCACTCTTCAATTTCTGAATAGCTTTGAATACTGGCTCTATCATCATCACCATGCCAGCGCCGCCTCCGAAAGCGTAATCGTCGACGCTTTTATATTTGTCGGAAGCGTAATCATGAAGATTGACGACGTTTATCTCAACCAGGCCCTTATCCTGAGCCCGTTTGGTTATTGAGTAATTGAGCGGGCTGTCGAGCAATTCAGGGCAGACTGTAAGGATATCAATTCTCATTCTACGGAATTTTTTCTGCTAAAGTACTTTTTTTAACCGCAAAGGCCACAAAGGCTTTACGCAAAGAACGCAAAGTCAATAAAATATCCGGAGTTATTTGCGCACTTTGCTTTTCTTGGCGTACTTTGCGGTTGAAAAGATCAGCATTGACAATGGAGTGCAGAACGGGATGCGGAGCCTGCTGTATAGCAGCATCGATATCATCACCGATACCTGGAATGCCTGATGGCAAGCCGGCAGGAGTAAGGTGCATTCATTTGCTTGAGGACTACAGGTGTGCCCTGTGGGGAGATCCGTCACGACCAAAGGTTTGTT
The DNA here is from genome assembly GCA_025454775.1 of Bacteroidales bacterium. GTDB lineage: Bacteria > Bacteroidota > Bacteroidia > Bacteroidales > VadinHA17 > LD21. The sequence continues at coordinate 8,981 of JALONU010000048.1, forward strand.
CTGACTTTAAGGCTGAACTGGAGTTTTGCGGAAGATCGAGGGAGGAGGCGATGAGAATTCTGAGTTCACTGCTATAGTCCCCCAACGATCAACCCCCCAACCCCTCCCGCTACGCATTAGCTGCGCGGGACAGGCTCTGAAGGGGGGCTATAAACCCATTAATTCCCGACCCCCCAACCCCTCCCGCTCCGCAGAAGCTGCGCGGGACAGGCTCTGAAGGGGGGCTGTAAACCAAACCTGTGTTTTAGTAAATAACTGGGTTTTAAACCCCCTTTAGGGGGTGGCGAAGCCGGGGGTTATTTAGTATACACCACCTTCCCCCCGACAATCGTATAATCCACCTTCGTCTTCATGATCTCTGTCTCGGGAATGGTAAGAAGGTCCTTGTCAACGATAACTATGTCAGCCAGGTAGCCAGGTTTGATAATGCCCTTGCGGTTGTCCATGAACTGTGCGTAGGCTGAGCCCAGGGTATAGTACTTTATCGCCTCCTCCATGGTGAGCTTCTGCTCAGGGAACCATCCTTCGCCCTCTTCACCGAGACGGTCCTTGCGGGATACCGCTGCATATAGTCCTTCCATCGGATTGAGTGGTTCAACCTGGTAGTCAGTTCCGAATGCCAGGATGGAGCCGGCATCGAGGAGGCTTCGCCATGCATAGGTGCCTTTGCATCTTTCATATCCCACCCTTTTCTCATAGTAAAGCTTGTCGGAGATGCAGTGCGTGGGTTGCGTCGAGGATATAACTCCCAGCTTTGCAAATCTGGGTATATCCGCCAGCTGGACTGTCTGCGTATGTTCGTCGCGGTGACGGCTGTCGCGCCGGCCATTTACTTCGATTGCCTTCTCAAATGCATTCAGTATCCAGTTGTTGGCTTTGTCGCCAATGGCATGAATACCGATCTGGAATCCCATCTTATCAGCGGCAAGTACCATTTTTTCTATCTCCTCGTATTGCCACATGGCCAGGCCTGAGGTTGAAGCATTGTCGGAATATGGTTCAAACATCAGGGCTGTCGATGAGCCGATGGACCCGTCGGCAAAGGCTTTGAGGTATCCGAACCTAATCCAGTTCCCATCATCGGGGTATTTGTGGCTTAGTTCGAGGTATTCTGCAAGTTTCGGTTCATCGGCTGTCAGCGGTGCTCCAAGATCTATCCTGCATGTAAGCTCACCGGCATTCCGAAGCTTTTCATAAGCTTCAAAATCGCCCCAGCCCGCATTCTGAACACTTGTGACACCCAGCTCCCTGGCTTCCTTCATGGCAAGCAGGTAACCCTGCCAGGTCCTTTCCTTTTCCTCTTCGGTGCTTCTTTCAATCCTGGATTCTCCTGTTTTTATGAGGTCCATTGCAGCATCCTTGAGGATACCGGTCGGCTCTCCGGTAACAGGGTCTTTCTGTATTTCACCACCGAAGGGATCTTTGGTGTCCCTTGTTATACCCGACATCTTGAGTACATAGCTGTTCACGAGGGTTGAATGACCGTCGGCCCGGTTGAGGGTGACGGGGTTGTCGGGAGAGACCTTGTCGATAAGCTCCTTTGTCGGCCATTGCTTGTCGGTGAACAATTCATGAACCCAGTGACCGCCCCTTATGAGCTGCCCGGGTTTCGACCTTGCGACCTGAGCCCTGACTTTTTCCGTAATGACATTAGGATCAGTTGTATACCTGAGTTCAATGAAGTCAGGATCAAGAGGACCGAAATGGACATGGGCGTCATTGAAGCCCGGGGTGACCAGCCTGCCGCCGGCATCGATCACAGTGGTCCTTCCTTCTTCGATGAATGATTTTATCTGTTTTGTCGTGCCGACGGCTAAAATGGATTCTCCCTTAACCGCGATGGCTTCGGCTATCGGATTGGTTTCATCTATTGTAAGGACTTTCCCGTTAAATATTACAAGGTCGGCTGTTTCATTGACCTGACATGAGACTGAAATTATCATGTAAATAAATGATATTATGAAAGTTAATTTTTTCATCGCTAATCTGATTTATCTGCTGAAATATATGAATAATTTAAGATGAATAACTCTTTGGTGTCTCTTTGTGTGTACTTTGAGCGCCTTTGTGGTGAAATATTTTTACCACGAAGGAACACTAAGGTTGGCACGAAGTTTCACAAAGGCTGTTACATTTAACTTCTTGTTAAGATTTTTAATGAAGTGTTATGATGGGGCATATTTGAAAAGAGATAATTTCGCAGAAAATCCTTAAAATGAAGATAGCACTTATCGGTTATGGCAGGATGGGCCATGAGATAGAAGATATCGCAAAAAGGCGAGGTCATGAAATCAGGCTGATCATTGACATTGAGAACAGGAACAACCTGAACCCGGAAAAACTTAAGGGGATTGATGTTGTAATTGAATTCACGACTCCGGAGTCTGCATTAAGCAATATCTCGGAATGTCTGTCCGCAGGAGTTCCTGTGGTATCGGGAACCACAGGCTGGCTAAAGGATTATGAAAAGGCGGCAGGGCTCTGCAGGGAGCACGGCACGGCGTTCATCCACTCAACAAATTTCAGTATCGGTGTGAACCTTCTTTTCAGGCTCAGCAGCGAGCTTGCAGGAAAGATGAAGAACTATAATAATTATAAGGTTTCAATCGAAGAAATACATCATACAAAGAAGCTCGATGCTCCGAGCGGAACCGCAATCACCCTTGCTGAGGGTATCGCGCAGCAACATAAAGGTTACAAAGGCTGGACCCTGGAACCGGAAGAGGCCGAATCAAAAGTCCCGGTCAGGGCCATCCGTGAAGGAATGGTACCCGGTACACATACGATAAAATGGGATTCTGAGATAGACAGCATAAGCCTCAGGCACGAAGCAAAGAACAGGAAAGGACTGGCTCTCGGAGCTGTGGTGGCTGCCGAGTACATTAATAAAAGGAAAGGAGTGTTCACTATGGGCGACGTCCTCGGTTTCTGATATTTTTATACTTTTACGCCTTCAATACACTGTTTAATGGTAAATCTATTTGAGAAGAAGAACATCAGATTCGCAATAGCTGCGATTATTTATTTACTGGTAGTTGTCTGGATCGGAAATTTCTGGCTGCTGCTCGGGCTTCCTGTAATATTTGACATGTATGTAACTGAAAAGGTCAACTGGACATTCTGGAAAAAGAGGAACGGACCGAACAGCACTTTCATTGAATGGCTTGATGCCCTCATATTTGCTGTCATTGCCGTTACCCTGATAAATATTTTTCTCTTCCAGAATTACAGGATACCGACGCCTTCGATGGAGAAGTCGCTGCTGGTCGGCGACCACCTGTTTGTAAGCAAGATAGCATACGGTCCAAGGATGCCGAATACACCAATAGCTTTCCCCTTTACCCAGCACACCATGCCGATAACCAAGGGGAGATCCTGGTCGAACCTTATCCTGTGGGATTACAGGAGGCTGGCAGGAGTAGGAAAGGTAAAGCGCAACGATCCCATTGTCTTCAATTTTCCCGCAGGCGACACTGTGGTTGTTGAGAATCAGGCCACTGCATATTACGAGATAGTGAGGAGCACGGCGAGAGAGATGCAGGCGCGGTATAATTACGAGAGCAAGAATCCCATGCCTGTGAAATATTTCATGACGATGGCACGTAAGGACGTCCGTGAGAACAACACAATAATCTATCGTCCGGTAGACCGACGCGATAATTATGTAAAGAGATGCATTGCCCTTCCGGGCGACACGATCCTTATCAGATCAGGAACTGTATTCGTGAACAATGAACAGGTGCCGGAATCTGAAGGCCAGCAGACCACCTATATTGTTGTAACCAACGGTACAACCATTAATCCGAAAGCTTTCGAACGTCTCAGGATATCAAAGGAGGATCAGGTGATATACTCAGGATCCGCCTATCAGCTTCCCCTTACAAAAAAGAATGCTGAAGCAATATCAAAATTCACCAACGTAACGAACGTCTCGGCCGTTTACGAGAGCCCGGGAAAATTTGTCCCTTGGATATTTCCCTACAAGCCCCGGCTTGGCTGGAACGACGATAACTTCGGGCCACTATGGATACCCAAAAAGGGTGCAACGGTCAGGATCGACACTTCGAACATATGCCTTTACGACAGGATCATAGATGTTTATGAAGATAACGATCTGAAAGTAGAAGGAGCAGAGATACTTATTAACGGGAAGCCGGCTTCGGAATATACATTCAAAATGGATTATTACTGGATGATGGGCGACAACAGGCACAATTCGGCAGACTCGCGCTACTGGGGATTTGTGCCTGAAGACCATGTGGTAGGCAAACCCAAGTTCATCTGGCTTTCGCTCGACAAGGAAGCCAAGGGGCTGAAGAAGATCCGGCTGAATAGGATGTTCATGGGGATAAAATAATCGATGAACTCACCCCCTTAATCCCCCTCTCTGCATAGCAAAGAGGGGGAAATGTGCTGATTATAGGTGTATTACACCCCCTTCTTTACGTTAGTAGAGAAGGGGGCAGGGGGATGAGTACATGTAATAAAAAAAAGCCGACTGACAACAGCCGGCTTTCTTTTAATAAGTTGAAAGTTCTTTATTTCACTTTTTCCACCACAGCCTTGAAAGCGTCGGGATGGTTCATTGCCAGGTCGGCAAGTGTTTTCCTGTTAAGTGTTATCCCTTTCTTCTCCAGTTTCCCTATGAACTCCGAATAACTCATTCCGAACTGGCGTACTCCTGCGTTAATCCTTGTAATCCAGAGTGACCTGAATTCGCCTTTCTTCTTTCTCCTGTCGCGGTACGCGTAGGTAAGACCCTTGTCGAGGGTGTTCTTGGCTACGGTGATTACATTTTTTCTTGAGAGGAAGTTCCCCTTTGTCTGTTTCAGGACCTTTTTTCTTCTGGCCCTCGATGCTACTGCATTTACTGATCTTGGCATAACTCATTGATTTTGAATGTCGGCGTTCCCGCCCTGCGGGACTCTTATCTGCCAGGCATCCGGTTAATACTATAAATTTACATTCAGGCGCATGGCAGTTACTTGCTTGCCAGGAGAAGCTTGACGTTTTTCTCGTCTGCTTTGTCGACCTGTCCGAAGTACGAAAGGTTTCTTTTGCGTTTCGTGGCCTTCTTTGTCAGGATGTGGCTCTTGTAAGCATGCTTGCGCTTGATCTTACCTGTTCCGGTGAGCGAAAATCTTTTCTTCGCGCCCGGGTTTGTTTTCATTTTTGGCATTTGTGAACTATATATTAGAAATTACTTTTTCTTTTTCGGCGATAGTGCTATTATCATCCTCTTTCCTTCGAGCCTTGGCAGCTGGTCTACCTTTCCGAATTCCTCAAGGTCGTTGGCGAACCTGAGAAGAAGCACCTCGCCCTGTTCCTTGAAGAGTATCGATCTCCCCTTGAAGAAAACATAGGCTCTTACCTTTGCACCTTCTTCGAGGAATTTGATCGCATGCTTGAGCTTGAAGTTGTAATCGTGATCATCAGTGTTCGGACCAAACCTTATCTCCTTTACAACGATCTTTGTCGCCTTGGCCTTTATCTCTTTCTGCTTTTTCTTCTGCTGATAGAGAAATTTCTGGTAATCAACGATCCTGCAGACAGGGGGATCTGCGGTCGGCGATATTTCCACCAGGTCGAGCTCCATTTTGTCTGCCAGCTTCAGGGCATCCTGGACGCTCATAATTTCGGCTTTAATGTCTTCGCCTACAACCCTGACCACCCTGGCGGTGATCCTGTTGTTGATCTTGTGAGCCGGCTGGGTAATCCTGCCGGGACTTCGTCTGATCGGATTGGTTATAACTCTTTCCTCCTTATTTTTGTTAATACTGAAACGTAAATTGCAAATTCAATTTTCAAGCTCCCTGCTGATCTCCGACCTGATGAACTCAATAAAATCCCCTGTTTTCATCACTCCCTTGTCGCCTTCACCCTGCTTCCTGACGGAAATTGTTCCGCTTTCAGCTTCTTTTTCACCTATGACAAGAAGGTAAGGTATCCTCTTTAATTCATTATCCCTGATCTTCTTACCTACCTTCTCACTCCTGTCGTCGATCAGTGTGCAAATATCGGAATTATTTAGAATTTCCAAAACTTTCGTTGCATAATCATTGAATTTGTCGCTGATAGGCAGAATGACAGCCTTCTCCGGTGCAAGCCACAGCGGAAGCTTTCCGGCAGTGTTCTCGATGAGAACTGCCACAAAGCGTTCCATGGAACCGAATATCGCCCTGTGAATCATTACCGGGCGATGCTTCTGGTTATCGCTGCCGTTGTATGTCAGATCGAATCTTTCCGGCAGGTTGTAGTCAACCTGTATTGTGCCAAGCTGCCATTTGCGTCCTATGGCATCCCTGACCATGAAGTCGAGCTTTGGTCCGTAAAAAGCAGCTTCACCTTTGACAACAGTAGTCTCAAGGTTCTTGTCGGCGGCAGCTTCAATGATAGCTTTCTCCGCCTTTTCCCAGTTCTCGTCGCTGCCTATGTATTTCTGCCTGTTCTCAGGATCGCGAAGGGAGATCTGGGCAGAGAAATCCTTGAAGTTAAGCACTTTGAAGACATACAGAACCAGGTCGATTATGCTTTTGAATTCATCGAGGAGCTGATCGGGCCGGCAGAAGTGATGTGCGTCATCCTGGGTAAAGCTCCTTACCCTGGTAAGCCCGTGCAATTCTCCGCTCTGTTCGTAGCGGTACACGGTGCCGAACTCCGCCATCCTGAATGGAAGGTCCCTGTATGAATGGGGAGTTGCATTGTATATCTCGCAGTGATGCGGACAGTTCATGGGCTTGAGCATGAACTGCTCGCCTTCCTGGGGAGTGGAGATCGGTTTGAATGAGTCAGCTCCGTATTTCTCGTAGTGTCCCGATGTTTTGTAAAGTGTTACATCTCCGATATGCGGAGTTGCCACGATCTTGTAACCTCTTTTTCTCAGAACACCGGTAAGAAAGTTTATCAGGTTCTGACGGACCTCGGCACCCTTGGGCAGCCACAATGGAAGACCCATTCCCACTTTCGGAGAAAATGTGAAGAGCTCCAGTTCCTTTCCTATGCGCCTGTGATCACGCTTCCTCGCCTCCTCAAGAAATACAAGGTAATCATCAAGCATCTTCTGTTTCGGGAATGTTATTCCGTAGATCCTTGTCAACATCTTCCGTTTTTCATCCCCCCTCCAGTATGCTCCGGCTAAGCTTGTAAGCTTGATGGCCTTTATGGGTTCTGTGGAAGGAAGGTGCGGGCCGCGGCATAGATCCGTAAAGGTGCCGCTCCTGTAAAGGGTTATAGTCCCGTCCTCGAGCTCTCCGATGAGCTCGGTTTTGTAGTTGTCTCCCTTGCTTTCAAAAAGCTTCAGGGCATCTTTCTTGCTGATCTCCTCCCTGATGAAAGGATGTCCGGCTGCAGCGAGCTCCTTCATCTTATTCTCTATCGCCGGCAGGTCGGCTTCTGTGATGACTATGTTGTTTCCCGGGTCGACGTCATAGTAGAAGCCGTTTTCCACGGCAGGTCCGATGCCGAATTTTATTCCCGGGTAAAGTGCTTCCAGTGCTTCTGCCATCAGGTGTGATGATGAATGCCAGAAAGCATGCTTTCCTTCAGGGTCATCCCATTTGTGAAGTTTAAATGCTGCATCATTTTCTATCGGTCTTGTAAGGTCGGTGAGCTGACCGTTTACGGTTGCGGCATAGACTTCACTTGCAAGCCGGGGGCTTATCTGTTCTGCAATTTCCAGGCTTGTGATCCCTTTCCTGAATTCCTTATGTGCTCCGTCAGGAAATGTTATCTTAATCATTATCAGCTTCTTTTTTAGAGGAGTGCAAAGATAATCATATTTTTTATATAGTGATCATTTTTTAAAGGCGCGAATGCAACCAAATACTATCTTTACCCGACTTTGAAAAAGATGGCATGTATTTTGACCTTTGATAAACAGATACCAATACTCACTACAATGAAAAAGCTATATTATCTCGCAATCCTTTTGCCCGTAATCCTCATTTCGTGCGAGGACAAGATACCTGAAGCTCATTTCAGCACCGATGCCGTTGACCCTGAAGTAGGTCAGGTGGTATATTTCAACAACAGCTCAAAGCATGCCGACAGGTATGAATGGGATTTTGGGGACGGAGTGATCTCTACAGCAACCAATCCATCCCATATTTTTACCGGAACGGGAGTTTTCACCGTTACCCTCACAGCTTTCAACGACGGAATGGAATCGGAGGCGTCAATGGACATTGAGATCTTCATCCCCACGCTGCTTGCTGTATATGTCTATGAGTGGAATGAAGGGCTTACCTACGACAATCCGGTAGCGTATGCAAG
>JALONU010000212.1 GCA_025454775.1 Bacteroidales bacterium
GAACAAGGTGAAGAATGCCGCGGGCGAGACCATGCGTCGCCTGTCGGCTTCGGAGGAGAATTATATCATTTCACCCGATTCGGCTGTGCACAGGACGATCTACATGGAAAGGAAAGCCGTAAAAGGACAACCAACAACCTTCAGCATATCATTTTTATATACTTCTTCGGGCTTCTGTTTCGACCTGAAGCAACAGGATATTAAATCCTATGACAGGGAGAGACCTCTCTATAAAGAGTATACCTCAGAGCAGCTGCCCAATATCTGTTTCACCGAAAACGTCAGGCGCATGGCTGATGAAATATGCTCTCCCGGAGATGCTCCTGAGGTTGTGGTCAGGAAAATATACATGTGGTTCAAGGAGAACATACCCTGGGCCGGCGCTCTTGAATATTCCGTGATGCCATGTATACCTGAATATGTGCTGGAAAACAGGAGGGGCGACTGCGGAATGCAGACCTTCCTTTTCATGTCGATGCTGAGATACAAGGGTATACCCGTAAGGTGGCAGAGCGGCTGGAAGGTGCCTCCCGGATTTAAAAACCTGCACGACTGGTGCGAGGTGTACTATGAAGGTACAGGTTGGGTGCCGGCGGATATATCATATGATCTTCAATCTTCGGAGAACCGGGCATTGAGAGAATTCTATGTTTCCGGGATCGACTCCTGGAGGCTCATCGTGAATAACGGGATTGCCGGAAAACTATACCCGGAAAAGAAATTCATGAGAAGCGAACCATACGATTTTCAGAGAGGCGAAGTTGAATGGCGCGGAGGAAACCTCTATTTCGACAAGTGGGATTATACCATGGATATAAGTTACACTGATCCAAACCAGTAAACTTCCGATGAAAATACTACCAGGACTCATCCTCATTTCCCTAACGGGACAGCTGTTTTCCCAGGACCTGATCAGGTATGTCAATCCTCTTGTCGGGACTGCTCCTGCTGCCACTATAAGCGCAAAACGTCACAGCGAATCCGCATCGGAAGACAAGGGGCAGACCTTTCCGGGGGTGGGAAGACCTTTTGGTATGACACAATGGACTCCGGAAACAAGAACAACCGAGATAAAATGCATTTCACCATATTATTATAACGACAAATACATAACCGGCTTCAGGGGAAGCCACTGGATGAGCGGCAGCTGCACACAGGACTATGGCAGCATCACGCTTATGCCATTCAGCGGAAACAGGCCCGATACTGTAACAAAATCACCGGTTTCCTCGTATAATAATATTGATATGGTCTCCTCTCCTGCGTACTGCAGGGTACTCCTCAATAATTCGGGCATTCTCACTGAACTTACCGCTTCCGTAAGGTCAGGACTAATCAGGTTCTCATATCCCGGCGACGGTCAGTCTTGCCTGTATATAAGGGTGAACAGCGACGAAAAACAGGGAAGCATAAGTGTTTCCGGCAATACGATCACTGCACGAAATCCTGTTCACAGGATTTACCAGGGCAGAGGAGAATCGGCAGGCTTCAGCGGCTGGTTTGCCATTACGTTCGACAAACCATTTGAGGTTGTTCATAATGCAGATGGCAGCCAGTTCATGACTATCTCCTTCGGTCAGGACGCAAACGTCACAGCCTCGATAGGCTCTTCATTTACAGGTGCCGGTGCCGCCCTGGCTAACCTCAGGGCCGAGATCCCTTATCCTGATTTTGAGAAGCTGCGAAAGGAAACTGAAGATGTATGGAACAAGACTCTCGGAAAGGTAAAAGTGAAAGGCGGGACGGAACAGGACATGATTAAATTCTACACAGCTCTTTATCACTGTTACCAGCTTCCCCGGATAGCAAGCGACATAGACGGCAGCTACACCGGCTTCGCTGAAGATGACAAAAATCATATAGCTGAAGGTTTCGATTATTACGACGACTTTTCGATGTGGGATACCTACAGGGCGCTTCACCCGCTGATGACCATCCTTGAGCCGGAAAGAACTTCCCACATGATAAAATCGCTGATTATGAAGGCAGAACAGGGAGGATGGATGCCTATATTCCCTGCATGGTCGAGCTACACTGCTGCCATGATCGGGGATCATGCAAGCACCATGATCGCCGATGCCTGGGTGAAGGGCATAAGGGATTTTGATATCGGAAAAGCCTACGTCTACATGAGAAAAAACGCCTTCGAAGTGCCTCCCCACAATGAATATGTCGACGGTAAAGGACGAAGGGCTCTTGAATGCTACATGAAGTATGGCTACATCCCTCTTGAGGACAGCGTGTGGGATGCGTTCCACAGGAGGGAACAGGTATCAAGAACCCTTGAGTATGCACTCGATGATTATGCTCTGTCGGAAGTGGCAAGGTCACTCGGAAAGAAGGATGATTATAAAACGCTGAAAAAAAGAGCCTCAAATTACAGGAATGTATTCGATAAAAGCACTGGTTATGTAAGGGGAAGACATGCCGACGGATCATGGATTGAACCTTTTGACCCCAATTCGAAAGCATCTTTTATATGCGAGGGAACACCATTCCAGTACACATGGTATGTTCCCCACGATGTACCGGGCCTTATCAGGCTCATGGGCGGGAAAGAAAACTTCATTAAAAAGCTAGATAAATTCTTCGAAGGAGGGTATTACTGGCACGGAAATGAAACTGACCAGCAGGCTCCCTTCATGTATGCAATGGCAGGAGAAAGGACAAAGACGGAAATACTGACACGCAGGATCAACGAGGAAGAGTATGGCAACGGACCGGGAGGCCTGAGCGGAAATGAAGATGCAGGGCAGATGTCAGCCTGGCTCGTCTTCTCCATGATTGGCTTCTACCCTGTGTGTCCCGGATCGGGAGAATATGTTCTTACATCTCCGGCCTTCGAAGAGATAAGCATTGAACTGCCGGATGGCAGTTATTTCAGAACGGAATCCAGGGGGATGGATAAAAACAACTTCCTCATTAAGTCATCCGCCATGAACGGCATCAGGCTTAAAGGAAGCACAATCAGCCACCGGGCAATAATGACCGGCGGCACACTGTTACATACTATCTCCGATTAACCTTAATTGAGCTTCACCTTCACTACAACCTTCCGGACGGGTGAATTTTCTCCATCCTTAAGTCCGGGGCGGTGCAGGTCGGCAGGGAAGAAAATGAAGAACCTGTCGGGGCGAGCCTCATAATTTTTCCCATTGTTCACGGTCATGAACATGATGTCCTTTTCATCGTTGAAAGGCTCCAGGATATCCTTCAGTTCAGCTTCAGGGGTTATCCCTATCAGTTCCTTTCCGCTTACAACATACTGGATGTCTGCATATTTCTTATGGGACTCATACCTGGCATCCTCTTCGTTCTTGGATGTATATTCACTCAATGGAGCATAAACGTTATTGCCGTCAATATCATAGCGTTTCAGTTCCATTCCCTGAAGATCACTTTCCTTGAGGAACCTGAAAGCCTTGTCCCACCTGTCCTTCTGCTGAAAATAAGAGACGGCGAAAGTCCTCCTGTTTACTGAAGCATCCGGCCTGACGTTCCAGCCGTTCAGCCATTCTCCTTTTTCGAACCACTTGTCGACCTGCTTATCGGTCCAGGCTGACGGGTCCTGAGAACTCTTGCAGCCAAACAATCCAAAAAAACCTGCAAATACCATAATCTTAAGAGTTAAATTTTTCATATCGTATAACTTTAAATGGATCAATAAGTTCCTGGCACTCCTTCCAGAATCTATGTTCTGCTTCGCCGTCGAAGACGGGTATCTTACTGGCTTTGCCCCTGCTGTCGTAAATGAGGTTGCCGGCAAGCTGTTCTCTCGTAATAACAGCTGAGAGACTCGCTGCAACTTTCGAAGGATCCCTCATAAAAGGCGCTGCAGTACGATAAAGGACTCCGAAAAAACTAGTCTGGCTCCTGTAAATAGCTGAGCTGAAAACGCCAGGATCGAGACTGATGCATTTTAAGTTCACTCCTGTATAACGCCTTGATAAGTATTCAGCCATAAGCGCCATGTACAGTTTGGAACCAGAGTAGGCCTTCATAGCGTTGTACTTTTCATCGTTAACCCTGCCGATACCAGAATACCTGTAAACCGGGGAGGTGATACTGGCTATCGTCAGGGGCTTTTCGTCCTTTTTTCTTTCAAGAAGTATCTCGCTGGCAAGCAGGTGTGATAGGAAATTGACCTGGAAGGTGCATTCAAGACCGTTCCCGGTAAGGGTTCTTTTATTCGGGCTCAGAATGCCGGCATTATTGATAATTATATCGAAGGAATGATGTTCAGCAATTTCTGCCATAACAGCAGAAACATTTCCCAGATCGCAATAATCCACCTTGTAGTAGGAAAGCCCTTTTACGTTCTCAGCCGGATATTTATCCCGGCGGCCGGTAGTGATGACATGAAAGCCTTTTTCAATGAATGCCATGACAAAATTGTTCCCCAGGCCGGAAGTACCCCCGGTAACAAGTATCTCCTGTATTTTCGCCGAAACCTCCAATAGTTTTTCAGAAAGAAGACCAAACTTAATAAAAAAGGCGAGTTTGGCAAAAAGTGATATCCGGCAGTTTTAACACTTTTTCAGTATTGAACTGCCTGAAATAACAGTTGTTATGCCTAAATTTACTTTATAAAACCAGAAGTTATGAGAAAGATAAACTTTACAATCAGCATTTTAGCGGCAGTGCTTCTTCTGCCGTTAAATCTTCTATCACAGGACTGGCCTCAGTTCAGGGGCATTGATCGTGACAGCAAAGTGACCGGGTTCAAGGCACCTTCTGCATGGCCAGCAGCACTTACACAGCAATGGAAGATCAAGGTCGGTACCGGAGATGCAACACCGATCCTGGTCGGTAAAAAGCTTTATCTGCATACCCGTCAAGAAAACAGCGAGGTTATCCTGTGTCTCGATGCTGCAACAGGAAAGGATATCTGGTCAGACAAATATGAAGCTCCCCCGGTCACCGGTCCTGCCGGTTCCCACCCGGGACCAAGGAGCACGCCTGCATATGCCGATGGTAAAGTTGTGACATACGGAACCTCAGGTATATTATCGTGCCTCGATGCAGCAACAGGCAAAGTGATATGGAGGAAGGAAAACCCGGTAAATGCAGTGCCCCAGTTTTTTACAGGCATGTCGCC
>JALONU010000049.1 GCA_025454775.1 Bacteroidales bacterium
AAGGAAGCCGTTTCACAGGCCCGCTCCTCAGGAAAACATGTGCTTATCCAGTACGGTGGAAACTGGTGCTCATGGTGCATCAGGTTTGATGCTTTCTGTAAGGCTGATCCTGAAATATCAAAGCAGATAACCGACAATTATATTCCCGTCAAGCTTAATTACAGCCCTGAGAACAAGAATGATGCTTCGAATGAATACCTTGGTAATCCAACGCGGTTTGGATTCCCCGTTTTTATAATCCTCGACAAAAACGGTAAGGTGCTTCATATCCAGGACAGTGCCCTGCTGGAAGAAGGTCAGGGATATAACCAGAAGAAAGTGCTGGGATTTTTCCGCAACTGGACTGCAGCAGCAATCGTGCCGGCAAAGCCCAAGACACCCGCCACAAAATAAAATGAGGCCGCCACACGACGGCCTCGCACGGGAAACGCAGCGGATCAGATGTCCTATTCCTCATCTTTTGCGTTAACCTTCGTGGACCTGAGAAGCTGTAGATCGCTGAGTACAATGTCGGTGACATTCTTGGTGATCCCTTTCTTGTCCTCGTAAGTCCGATAAACTATCCGACCTTCAACGAGTACCTCCTGTCCCTTCCTGAGGTATTTGGAAGCAACCTCTGCGAGCCCATTCCATGCAGTGATGTTGTGCCAGGTCGTCTCTTTCACTTTCTGCCCGTCGGTATTCTTGTAATCTTCCTTCGTGGCAAGAGTGAAATGGACCACTTTCTTTCCGTTTTCGAGATTCTTGATCTCAGGATCCTGTCCCAGGTTTCCAAGAAGCATTACCCTGTTTCTGAGTGCGTTCATGACTTTAAGTTTTTAGTGAGACATAATTCATTTACCCGACAAACTTACAACCCTCCTTTCAGCCGTACCGGTAGGTAATCGTTTATACCCGCTACAGAATCATTTATAGTCATTTGTAAGCGTTTGAAAACGTTTTTTTGTATCTTTATCAAAACTTTAGTGCTGTGGAAAAGAAATGTCTCGACTGTGGAGAACCTATCCACGGACGAACCGATAAGAAATTCTGCTCCGATCAGTGCAGGAACAACTACAATAACAGGCTGAACAGGGATACGAATAATTTTGTCAGGAACGTACACGGACTCCTGCGCAAAAACAGGAGAATCCTTGCAGACCTGTATGGTGAAGGAAAATTACGGGTCCACAAGGATGCTCTGTTCGCTCTGGGATACAACTTCACTTTCTTCACCCACGTCATTGAGTCACCGAAAGGTCAGAAGTATCAATACTGCTTTGAATACGGCTACCGCGAGGCTGAAAACGATTTCGTCGAATTAAGGCATAACAGCCGGTACCTCGATTACCAGTAGCATCTCTATTCGGTTATTTTATTTCTCCATTGGCGGCTTCCCATAGCTGCAGGTAGGCCAGCTTGATTATATTTGTCATCTTCTCCCAGTTCACCAGGCTTACTTCATCTGACGGCTGGTGGTATTCCGGGTGCATGGCTGCCATCCAGGCTATCACTGGTATTTTGTTTTCAGTAAATGCAGTGTAGTCGCTTCCTCCGGTCGGAGCTTCCTGACTCCTTATATTAAGGTTAAGGTTCAGCTTGTACTTCTCGACAGCAGCTTTTGTTATCTCTTCAAGTTTCGGATATGCCTTGGTGTAGGTGATGCCAGCCATGTTCTTCTCTGTATCGGTTGCAACATCCCTCGATATCATGTCGAAATTCATGTAGAACTTGTAGTCGGAAATTTTGCCGATAGCAGGATAGAGAGTGAAGTATTCTGATCCCAGCAGACCTTTCTCTTCACCTGTCCAGGCACAGAAAACTATGCTTCTCTTCGGCTTGACGCCGCTTTCTATAAAGGCTTTCGCTATTGTCATTAAGGCCACCGTTCCTGAAGCATTGTCGTCTGCGCCATTCCAAATCTTACCATTATCCATACCCATATGATCCATGTGTGCACCTGCACAGATAAATTCATTTGGATTTTCACCTTCGATGATAGCAACTACATTTCTGACATTGACACGCTTGGCATTTACAGCAACGTTAAGCCCGGCTGTAAGACCCTGTAGAACTACAGGCTTGAATTTTACTGTTCCAACTGCTGCATCTTTTTCATATTTTGCGATGTCGAGGCCTCCTTCGCTTATGAAAAGGTTTGAAAGCCTCTCTGTGGTAGTAATGTTCACAGGATTGGATGTTATTTCCTTTCCGTCGAGCCTCATGGGATTCCAGTTGGTCCGCGGACCATTCTCTGCGGGGGCAGGATTATTGTTGAACTTGTATACTCCCCAGCTTTTGGTGACATCGCGGTTCACGGTTATGTCGATTACGCCAAGAACTCCAAGTTTGGTAAGGATATCGGATTTTCCTCTCTGGATATCATACTGTGCCCTGGTATTGTCTCCAACAAGTTTCTTGTACATGGGTGATGTAATGTCATTATAACCCGGGAAACCTGACAGGCGGAGTATCACTTTTCCCTTTACATCAACTCCGGCAAAATCGTCAATACCCATCTCCTTGTTCTGGATGCCGTAGCCGACGAACACTACCGGAGCATCGAACCTGACATCCATGGTTGCCCTTCCTGCAGAGAAATCAATTCCCTCCCTGAAGATGTATTCCCGGCCGCCTTTTTTAACAGTTAGTGTTGAGTTTCCTGTGGCTTCCGTTTCGATAAGGGTGAAGTTCTGGAAATAGCTTCTCACCGGTGTGAACTGGCCACCTCCCTGCCTCTGTCTTGCAGGCTGGGCTTCTGCCGGGCGGGCAGCTGCCGGCTGTGCCTGAGGCTGGTTAGCAGCTGCAGGCGGGGCAACCGGTGGCGTTGTTGGCTGACCTACCACAACTACCATTCTGCCTCTTCCGCCTGCAGACATATCTCCGGCCGGAGCAGCTCCAAAGACCTTGAACATGCTGGCAACATAATCGGCTGCCAGATATGATCCTCTTTCACCCGTTCCGCGGCCTTCCATCCAGTCGGAGGAGAGAAACTCAAGCTGCCCCTTTATGGCATCTGTGGTTATTGCCTGGAGTCCCTTTTCAATCGGACTTACCTGTCCTGAAAGAGTTAATGAACAGGTAATGGCTGACAATGTGATAAAAAAAACAGTTTTCTTCATATTGATTTAGTATGTGTTAAGATAAATAGGTTTTCAATATTATACATTTAAAGTGATGCTTCTGAAAATGAGATCTTGCGCTTAACTTAATTTAACAAATCGGGCATAAATGTCGGAAAATAGAATCAAAAGTATCATTTCAAATTAATATTATTTTTCTCCAATGCTGCAACCTTTTTGGGCTTTTCTCCGTTATATACTATGTGAATGCAATTATTAACTTTACCAACCAATTGAACTTAAGAAACTTAAAAACTGAATTATGAAAAAACTCTTCGTATTGCTGATCGCGGCATGTATTGCTTTACCGGCCATTTCGCAGGTAAAATTCGGTCTGAAGGTGGGAGCAAGCACTACTTCAATTAGTATGGATGACATCAACCTAAGTTCCGGAGGAGCTACCTATTTGGTTGAAAAGGCAGAGGGAGCAAAGTATGGTTTTCATGCAGGTGTATTCCTTAGGGCAAACATTTCCAAGCTATACATTCAGCCTGAAATTCTCTTTGCTACAAGGTCAACAGATTACACAGTTACCAATACATCGACAATGGTGGATTCCTTAAAAACTCAATCATTCAACAGGCTCGACATTCCTGTGATGATTGGAGTAAAATTAGGTCCGGTCAGAATAAATGCCGGTCCTGTAGGATCAGTGAATATCGGATCACCAAAAGAGCTTATAGATAATCCTGATTTTGAAGCTACTTATGCCGCAATGACGTTCGGCTACCAGGCAGGCATAGGTGTTGATGTTATTAAAAAGCTGACTATTGACCTCAGATATGAGGGCAGCCTTTCCAAATATCAGAGCAAGCTTGGAGATATAGCACTCGACGACAGGCCAAATGCATTTCTGCTGAGCATAGGTTATATGTTTTGATGAGACAACACTGTCAGGCATAATTACCACAGAGCTGCCCGGTCAGGGCGGCTCTGTTTTTATGAGGTCAGCAGGTCATTTCCAGAGCAGCATTCTTGCAGCGACAAGCATAAGGAGAATACCGAAAATCTTTTTGAGAGCAGCCTGGGGGATGCTTAACGCGAGCTTGGATCCGAAAAATGACCCTATAAGGAACATTGCCGCCAGAAGCAGCGCAACCTTCAGATCAACCTGACCTGCTTTCCAGTAATTATAAGTAGCCATAATCCCTATCGGAGGCAGCATGACCGCAAGGCTTGTACCCTGTGCCATCTGCTGGCTGAAGCCCAGGAAATAAATCAGCGCGGGTATCATGATGATCGCTCCTCCTATACCGAGCATCCCGGCTACCACACCGGTTACAGCTCCGATAATCAGTATGATTATTAGCGTTGTGACTGACATATTCATTGTTTTAGAGTTTAATGATCTTCTGCAGAAACAGTAAAAGTATTAATTATTTATATCTTCAGGAATATACGTAAATTTGTTTCCCCAAAGGTGCCTATGAGAAAAAACATACTTGTAATTATTGCATTCCTTATCCTCCTTGCTGCTGCAGCTTTCTGCTATGCGGCATACAGGATGATGCTCGGCCCCAACATGAAGTCCAGGGAGGGTAAGGCAGTACTTTATATTCCTGAGGGCTCTTCGTTTTCCCAGGTACTTGATACGATCAATGAACACCTGACAGTCAGCAATCCTGAAGCCTTCAAATGGCTTGCTGCGAAAAAAAACTATACAACCCGCATAAAACCCGGGAAATACGTTGTTGAAAACGATATCAGCTATAACGGACTTATCAACCTGCTGAGATCAGGTCAGCAGACTCCCGTAAATGTTACATTCAATAATATCAGAACACTCAACGAGCTTGCTGGAAGAGTGGGAAAGCAGATCAGCGCTGATTCAGCAGGGCTTGCAGATTTCTTTTCAGACCCGGCCAATTATGTGAAAGACGGTTTTAAAAAGGAAACACTGATATCTGTCTTTATACCAGATACCTACCAGATGTATTGGAATACTGGTCCTGAAGATTTTTATAAGAGAATGCTTCGGGAATATAATACTTTCTGGAACGAGGAAAGAGCCGGAAAAGCAACCGGGAAAAACCTTACGCGTACAGAAGTTTCCACGCTGGCTTCGATTATCGATGAAGAAGTCAGGTTTGCAGATGAAATGCCAAGG
Organism: Bacteroidales bacterium; assembly: GCA_025454775.1. Classification (GTDB taxonomy): domain Bacteria; phylum Bacteroidota; class Bacteroidia; order Bacteroidales; family VadinHA17; genus LD21. The sequence continues at coordinate 5,209 of JALONU010000049.1, forward strand.
ATCGCCGGTGTCTACCTTAACAGGCTAAGGAGAGGCATACCCCTCCAGGCTGATCCGACTATCAAGTTTGCCATGAATGACCCCTCAATATCAAGGGTGCTGAAAGCATACCTGGATATCGACTCGCCATATAATACCTACAGGTACAGGGGCCTGCCTCCGGGACCGATAAGCTGCCCTTCAGTGGAGGCTATTGATGCTGTCCTGAATGCTGAAATGCACGATTACCTTTATTTTGCTGCCAGGGCAGATTTTTCAGGATATCATAACTTCACCAGGACACTTTCGGAGCACAACAGGTATGCAGCTGAATACCAGCGCGAACTTAATAAAAGGAGAATATTCAGATAAGCTCCACTTCTCTTTCCAGCCCGATCCTGAATTCTTTCAGTACGGATAGTCTTATCTCTTCCGACAGCTCAAATATCTCCTTACCGCTGGCATATCCGTAGTTGACCAGAACGAGAGCTTGTTTTTCATGAACACCGGCATCTCCGACCCTCTTTCCTTTCCAGCCGCAGTGTTCTATCAGCCAGCCAGCTGCAATCTTGCTTCGCCCTGACAGGTCATTGTAAACCGGCAACCCCGGATATTTGATGCTGAGTTTTTCCGCCTGCATCTTGCTTACCAACGGGTTCTTGAAGAAACTACCTGCATTCCCAATTACTGAAGGATCAGGAAGTTTGCTCTGCCTGAACCTGAGAATTGTTTCCCGGATATTTTTCAAGGTAGGTTTTCCGGTTCTCATTACCTCCTCCCTTAGCGATCCGTAGTCAAGGTTTGGCTTGTTTTTCATGCTGAGCCTGAAAAAGACTCTGGCAATGAGGTAATTTCCCTTTTCCGGCCCTTTGAAGATGCTTGCCCTGTAAGCAAATCCGCATTCCTCATTTCTGAAGACCCGTTTGCTGCCATCGGTAGTGTTGACAGCAACTACCTTTTCGATCACATCCCCGGCTTCCACTCCATAGGCCCCGATATTCTGAACCGGCGCTGCCCCGGTGCTGCCTGGTATTCCTGAAAGGTTCTCAACACCTGAGATGCCGCCGTTAACGCACCACTCCACAAAACCATCCCAGTTGACCCCTGCGCCTGCCGAAACGATAACATCGTTCCCGTCAAGCTCTTCAACTGCAATTCCGGTGAATTCGGGCTTTAGTATGGTACCGTTGAAATCGCCGGAGAACAACAGGTTGCTGCCTCCTCCTATTATTAACAGCGGCTTACTGAATTTCAAACCTCCCCCGAAAAGCAGTCCGCATTCCTTTATACTCTTCACCCTTATCAGAGTGCGGGCACTGCAGTCAATACGGAAAGTATTGTACGGTTTCAGGCTTGTATTTTTCAGTATCCGCATATTGTGTTTTTTACAAATGTAGCCATTATTGCCATGTCTTATATGCGTATTATAATGATTGCCCGGCGCCACGGCCGGGATCGATTTTCACTACGACACGAATGCAAAATTGCATGATTGCAAGATTGCGTGATTGCACGATTGCATTGATTTTTCCATATTTTTACACAATGACAGACCGGAAACCAAAAGCAGCCTTCAGCGTCACAAACTGCATCTGCTTCGACCAGCGAGTGCTCAAGATAGCCGGTGTGGTGGAAAGCATGAATTGCACTGTGACCATAATCGGCCGTCACCTGGGGAGTTGTTGTGATGCCAATTCAGTACCCTTTGCCACCAGGAGATTCCGGATGATCTTCAGAAAAGGATTTATGTTCTATAAATTCTTCAACATCAGGCTTTTCTTTTTCCTGCTCGTTCACAGGTTTGATATCCTTGTTGCTAACGATCTCGACACCCTGCTGCCGAATTATCTGATTGCCAGGATGAAAAAGCTTCCCCTTGTTTACGATTCACATGAATATTTTACCGGAGTGCCTGAACTGCAGGAACGTGATTTTGTGAGAGGGGTCTGGAAGATTATCGAAAAAAACACATTCCCGAAACTCAGGCATGTAATGACAGTAAGCGAATCAATTGCTGACCGGTATGAGAAGGAATATGGCGTGCGTCCGGCAGTGGTCAGGAATTGCTCCAGGAATTCAGCCGGCATTAATCCCATGCCTGTAAGGGAATTGCGGAAACAAGAAGGACAGATGCTCCTTATATACCAGGGTGGAGGCATTAACATTGATAGGGGAGGCGAGGAGCTGATTGAAGCAGTAAGCCGTTTGGATAATATCCTTTTGCTGGTAGCCGGTGGAGGGGATGTGCTGGAGAGGCTTAAGCAACTTGCATCAGGACTGAATTGCACGGACCGGGTGAGGTTCATTGACAGGATACCCTGGCATGAGCTTATGAGGTACACAAAATCGGCCGATGCAGGGCTGACCCTCGACAGGGATACCAATCCTAATTACAGGTTCAGCCTTCCGAACAAGCTTTTTGATTATATCTCTGCAGGGATCCCTGTGATCGCCGGCGATCTTCCCGAAGTAAGTAAAATAATCAGGGAAAATGATTGCGGCCTGGTAATGCCGGAGGTAACTCCTGATGAGATCGTTAAAGCGGTGACAAGGCTAAGGGACAACCCTGAATATTTGAACAAACTAAGGCAGAATGCTGTTAAAGCATCGGTTTTCCTCAATTGGGAAACTGAATCGGAAAAGGTTAAAAAGTTTTATTATGGAATTCTTAAAGAAGTATAAGCTACTGATAATATTTGGTTTACTGGGTGCACTTGGCGGATTTCTCTACTGGAGACTCATCGGCTGCCAGTCGGGAACATGCCCCATAAAATCCGTATGGTACTGGAGCACTCTCTACGGAGCTCTCATAGGAGCACTGGCTGGCAGTATTATTAACGACCTGGCGATCAGATACAAAAAGAGGAAGGATACTGAAAAACCGTCTGCCTGATTAAAAATCATCCGGGCGATATTCGTTTGAAATAAAGTATTAATTTTCGGGTATTAATTACGGATTATTAAACCCTAAAATCAATACTATGAAAACCGATCGCCGCAACTTTCTCAAGACTGCAACCTTTGCCGGTGCAGGTGCAGTAGCAGGAGGAATGCTGCAGGGATGCACCCCGAAGCTTCCGGAGTCAAACATGCACGGGATCCTTGAAGCAGTAAAGAAAGCACACTCACAGAAGTTCAATATGTCGGGGTACGGTGCTACGGCACTTCCCGTTGTAAGGATAGGCCTGATCGGGCTTGGAGACAGGGGAAGCGGTGCTGTCCAGCGATTGTCGAGGATTGAGGGTGTCGAGATAAAAGCACTTGCAGACAAGCGTGAGATAGCTGTAAAGGGATCTCAGAAATATCTGCAGAGCATCGGAAGGCCTTCTGCACTCGAATTCTTCGGATCGGAGGATGAATGGAAAAAAATGGTCGAGCTTCCCGATCTTGATCTTATATATATCTGCACGCCATGGGTGCTTCATACGCCGAATGCGGTATATGCCATGGAGAACGGCAAGCATGTTGCATGCGAAGTCCCCATAGCCAGGACTGTTGATGAATGCTGGCAGCTTGTGGAGACTTCGGAGAGGACAAAGAAACATTGCATGATGCTCGAGAATTGCTGCTACGACTTCTTTGAGCTACTTACCCTGAATATGGCAAGGCAGGGAATGTTTGGTGATATCATTCATGGCGAAGGTGCATATATACATAACCTTCTTGGACTAAATTTCCAGAAAGCCGATGACTCAACACCTTCAGGAAGAGGTTATACGGATATGTGGAGGCTGAAGGAAAATGCTGCACGCAACGGGAACCTCTACCCGACACACGGACTTGGCCCGATATGCCAGGTACTTAATATCAACAGGGGCGACCGGCTCGAATACCTTTCATCCGTTTCAACCAACGATTTCTCGATGGGCCCTAAGGAAAAGGAACTTGCAGCCACTGACCCGTTCTACGGTGAATGGACAGATTCCAAGTTCCGCGGAAACATCAATACTACCATTATCAGGACAATTCTGGGCAAGACAATAATGGTACAGCATGATGTTTCATCAGAACAGCCTTATTCCCGGATTCACCTGGTGAAGGGAACTAAAGGCATGGCAGTGAAATATCCCAGGCAGATGATAGCCCTTGGAGAAGAGTGGCTTAACGATGAAGAGATGGCAAACGCCTGGGCAGAACATACCCCTGAGATAATAAAGAAAGTGGGAGAGATGGCCAAACAGGTTGGGGGTCACGGAGGCATGGACTTTATCATGGACTGGCGAATGATCGACTGCCTGAGGAACGGGCTGCCCCTAGACCAGGATGTGTACGACGGAGCAGCATGGAGCTCCATTGCTCCGTTGAGCGAATGGTCCGTGGCAAACAGATCCCAGTCGATTGAAATCCCCGACTTCACAGGAGGATCCTGGCTTACCAACAAGCCTCACGGCATACATCTCGAGACCGGTGGCACCACTGCAATTCTTGAAGCCAGGAAAAAAGTGGAAGATCTGCAGCTTAATGTAAGGTAGCTTCCGCATTCTCATTTCACCGGCCGGTGTGCGGGCCGAAAATGTCCGGAAATAATTAATTCTGGAGGGAAGATATACTTTATAGATATTTTATTTATATCAGGATTTATTTAGAAGACTTCATTGATTTTCTTCGTTTACCCCGGCCCCAAGGGGAGCGAAGAAAATCAATTTACTCCCCCTGGGGATGGGGTAGATAAATTGATTTTCAAGCGGCCCAAGAATATATTTTAATGATTCCAGATACCATTTAATATTTTTCTATTTTTGCGGACAATTTTAATGCACTCCGACCATAATGACTGGTTCATTATTGTTTTTCGGTATCCTTCTTTTATCATTGCTGGTCTTCCTGATCCCAAAACCTTATAAGTACGTATTTACTCTCGTCCTCCTTTCCACGGCTGTGATACTCACCTCAGCCTGGGCCGTAGATGCTTATACCTCCGAAGCAGGTCTGTTCTCTGCAAAGCTTCCTCCGTTATCCAAAGGGATTGCCATTTCTGCAGACAGGCTGTCCGCATTTTTTATAGTTGTAGTCAATATTACCGTGCTGACCGGGTTCCTGTTTTCAAGGGGATATCTGAAACCCTGGTATGACAGGAAGAGTGCAATTCAGTTTTCCATCCATTACCTGTCGTACCTGTGGCTGTATTTTTCCATGATAATGGTTGTCATGATCCGCGATGGAGTCTCCTTTCTTATTATGTGGGAGATCATGGCGCTGACCTCCTTTCTCCTGGTAATATTTGATGCCGAAGACAGGAACATCATGAAAACAGGGATCAGTTACCTTATCCAGATGCATGCAGGCATGTTCTTCATTCTGGCTGCTTTCCTGATAGTCTACAAGGCCACCGGGGAAATGAGCTTTGATGCCCTGGGCAGATATTTCCGGGAACACGGTAATATATCACTTTTCCTGCTGTTCTTTGCCGGTTTTGGCATTAAGGCAGGTTTCATCCCTCTGCATACATGGCTGCCTGAAGCGCATCCTGCAGCACCATCCCATGTCTCCGGTGTGATGTCGGGAGTGATGATAAAGATGGGCATTTATGGTATAATCAGGGTGCTCCTGAACCTTCAGGATGATCTGATGGCTGCCGGCATTTTCATTCTTGCAATATCTCTTCTTTCCGGTCTTCTTGGAGTTATGATGGCAATCGTACAGCACGATCTTAAAAGACTGCTGGCATACCATAGCATTGAGAATATAGGGATCATCGGGATCGGCCTGGGGGTAGGAACAATAGGACTTGCATCAGGTAACGGAACCCTTTACCTGCTTGGTTTCAGCGGAGCTATCCTTCACGTCCTCAATCATTCACTCTTCAAGTCTCTTCTTTTTTTCAGCGCCGGGTCTGTTTATACAGTAACCCATACACGAAATATGGAACATCTGGGAGGCCTTTCCGCGAAGATGCCGTGGACGACATCCTTCTTCCTCGTCGGATCGCTTGCTATCTGCGGCCTTCCTCCATTCAACGGCTTCATATCGGAATTCCTGATCTATATCGGTCTGTTCAAAGGCCTGGCATCGGCTGACCTTCACCAGTCCATAATACTTATTTCATCAATAGTGGGCCTGTCATTGATAGGCGGTCTGGCTGTTTTCTGTTTCACGAAGGCATTCGGGATATCATTCCTGGGAATTCCAAGAACATCTTCAGCCGGAAATGCTTCAGAAGTAAGCAGGGGAATGATCCTTCCGCAGCTTATCCCGGTAGCCCTGATAATACTGATAGGTATGGTATCGGTGTTGTTCATCAGGCCGGTGATGTCGATACTCTCTTCCTCTGCGGTTCAGATGCCGGTTCCGGAACAGGTATCACCGTTGCTAAGGGATCTCACAATGATCAGCATCACGGGCGGGATCTTTGTCCTGCTTATTGCTGTACTGCTGGTATACAGGCATTTGCACCTGGAGAGACGGAAGGTCACAGTCGGCCCGACCTGGGGATGCGGTTACACTGCAGGAACACACAGGCAGCAATATACGGCAACCTCATTTGCCTATAACTACAATCATCTTGCCAAGCCTGTCATTCAGACATCCAAGCATATGGACGACATTCCGGAAGAGGAGCTCTTCCCCGGGAAAAGATCCTTCCATACAAAAAGCGATGACCCCTTTAAAAAATATCTCGTCGACATACCGGTTGAATGGCTTTCCTCTGCTCTGAAAAAGCTTGCTGTAATGCAGACGGGCAAGATCCAGCATTACATACTCTATGCTTTTGTGTTTATACTGGTCATTATGATCTTAACATTCTTCAATATCATCTGATCGTGGCAGGAATACTCCTGATATTGCTTGCAGCCGTATTCTTTCCAGGAATAATATTGAGGACAAGGAGCGTTGTTTCCGGACGAAAGGGTCCCGGGATCTTCCAACCGGTGAAGGATCTGTTTGTGCTCTTCAGGAAAGGAAGTGTTTTCAGCAGTACGACAGGAATAATTTTCAGGATCGCTCCTGCCGTGTCGCTTGCTTCGGTGCTTTGCGCAGCGCTTGTCCTTCCGTTCGGAAATGCCGGATCCCTCATTTCCTTCGAAGGCGACTTCATATACTTTTCCTACATGATCGCACTGGGTAAGTTCTTTGCGATTATCGGCGCTCTCGATACAGGAAGCAGCTTTGAAGGAATGGGTGCAAACCGTGAAGCCTTTTTCTCCATGCTGGTCGAACCTGCCTTCTTTATACTGATGGCAACTTTTGCAATGTTCACCGGTTACACATCCTTCAGCGAAATTTTTGGCAGCTTCCTGATAACTGATAATGCTCATCTGGTGATATTCACTGTTATGGGCATCTGGCTGTTTATACAGACTGCACTCGTGGAGACCAGCAGGGTGCCGGTCGACGACCCGAAAACACATCTCGAGCTGACTATGATTCACGAGGTGATGATACTCGACAACAGCGGTTTCGATAAGGCACTTATCCATATCGTTACCTACCTTAAATCAGCAATTTACGGCTCGCTTATCTTCAACGTTCTTGTGCCCTCAGGTATGGTTCTGTGGATGCAGCTTATCCTTTTCATCATCGTGCAGGTTCTGTTCGCTATAGTCATCGGGCTCACCGAATCGTTCAGGGCACGCAACAAGATGAACAAGAACCCGAAATTCATCCTGGCTATTTCTGCGGTTGCATGGATGGCATTTGTTGTCGCACTTATTCTTACACATAAGTTTATCGGTTGATAGGTTATGGTTGATCTGCTCATAGTTCTGTTCGTAATTACGGTTATATACTTTGCCTCTGCAGAGCGCCTGAGCACATATATAAGTCTGATCGCCCTTCAGGGTCTGCTGCTCTTTGGAATAGCGCTGTTCGAACTTAAGGAGATCAGTCCGGGCAACCTCATATTTGTTGCAGCGGAGACTCTAATCTTCAAGACCATATTAATGCCAATTCTGCTTTCGAGGATAGTGAGGAATTCGGGAGTAACAAAAGTACACCGCCGGGCCATGCCCGCATTTTATATCCTGATCCTGTCGATTTTCGGGCTTTTGATTAGTGTTATACTTGCTAATGCATTGGTGAACAGTAAGATAGATACATTTTTCATGATGGCAGCACTGTTTGCACTTTTTGCAGGATTGCTGCTCATTGTCACACACAGGCTTATTGTTTCCCACCTGATAGGATTCATGATAATAGAGAATGCCGTATTCATATTCTCGCTGGCAGTAGGCAACGAGATGCCCATGCTGATAAACATCGGCATATTGCTCGATATATTCGTTGGAGTTCTGATCCTGGGATTTTTCGGGTTAAGGCTGAAAGCTCATGCCAATGAACTTACACTGTTAAGAGACTGACGTATGGGATTGATCTGGTTTTTCGTTGCATCCGCGGTTATGAGCATCCTAGTGGTCCTGCTCAGGAACAGGATTGCAACCCTCATAATTACCTCGGCATTTGCTCTGATGCAGGCCGGGCTTTCAGTATATTGCTGGCTGAACCTGGGCAAAACAGAGCTTGGCTGGTTCACCTTCGACAGCCCCGGGGTTCTTCTTCTTTCAGCCCTTTCCGTGATCATTATTCCGACGGTTTATCACGGTTTTATCTATGCTTCCTCAGGGGATGAAAAAAAATTCAGCATCTATCATTCAGCCATGATAGCCCTTATAACATTCATGTCGGGCGCTTATATCGCGAACGGGATGACAGTGCTGTGGATATTCGTTGAAGCGACAACCCTGGCTGTGGCTGCTCTCATTTATCACGACCGCACAGAAGCAGCGCTTGAAGCTACCTGGAAATACGTGTTCATATGTTCAACAGGCATTGCCCTGGCCTACCTGGGAGTACTTTTCCTGGGATTCATCTATGGGCGTGCCGACGCAGCCAGCCTTACCTTTGAAGAGCTTGCAGGCATTATCAGCCGTGCCAACCCGATGTACCTGAAGATAGCCTTTCTTTTCGTCCTTGTCGGCTTCAGCACCAAGATGGGCCTCTTCCCGATGCACACCGTCACAATCGACGCACACTCTGTTGCTCCTCCTCCTGTCAGCGCACTCATTTCCACAACACTTATGAATGTCGGGTTCCTGGCAATATTCAGGGTTTATACCCTCTTCTCGTCAACAGAGATATTCAATTTTATGAATAACGTGCTTATCCTGGCCGGACTTCTTTCGCTGCTTATCGCAGCAGGCTATATGCTGAAGGCCAAGCACCTGAAAAGAATGCTGGCATACTCGAGCCTCGAAAATATGGGACTGGTAGCCATCGCAATCGGAACAGGCGGTGCGGGCTACTATGCCGCACTCCTTCTGATAGTGCTGCACACCTTCACGAAATCATCGTTGTTTTACCAGATGGGACAGCTTTCAAGGGTCCTCCATACCTTCCGGCTCGACGAAAGTGGAAATTACATGAAACTATATCCTGCAGGATCACTTGTCCTTCTGCTCGGACTTGTTTGCATCCTTGCGATACCTCCATCCGGTCTTTTTATAGCCGAACTTATGATCTTCATGGGAATGGTGGTTGACGGACAATGGATAGTTCTCATACTCTCAGTCATACTCCTGTGCTTCGTGATATATGCAATGGCAACAAGGTTTATGCATATAAACTTCTCGGAACCGAGGAATAATGCTGCTCCTGTGCCGGAAAAAATAAGCTTGTGGGAACCGGTAAGTCAGTTTGTTCTTCTGGGTATTGTTGTTATCCTGTGCTTCTGGCAGCCTCAGGCACTTAAAGATATTATCAACCAGACAATCGCCGTCCTTCCCGGTTAATATTATGATAAAACAGTATACAGATATCTTTAATAATTCGGGTCCTGTCCCTGTCACCGAAATACCTGTTCTGCACTATCAGCAATTCTGCTCACTGGTAACAGGCCTGCTCAAGGATGAGACGAGGCACTGCATGGCATATTATGCCACAGGAACAAGTGAAAACATTCAATTAATATGCTGCATCGGAGACGATTCAGGAAAAAAAATCTCACTGGTCTCGCACTTGTTGCCACGGCACGTCAGAAGCCTTGAATCGCTAACACCCGGATGCCCCCAGCTGCACATTTTCGAACGTGAAATACACGAAAGAACCGGGATCTCTTTTATTGGTCATCCCTGGCTGAAACCAGTCAGATTCAGTCATGACCGCTACGACAGGACAAGGGCAATGAATGACTATCCTTTTTATGAAATAGAAGGTGAAGAGCTTCATGAAGTGGGAGTGGGACCAGTGCATGCAGGGATAATAGAACCCGGACATTTCAGGTTTATTTGCAACGGGGAGAAGGTGCTTCACCTGGAGATCCATCTGGGATACCAGCACCGGGGGATCGAAAAACTTTTCAGGGGGAAGAGAAACGGACTGGAAATGTCACTTGCTTCAGAGAGTATAGCCGGCGATACCTCGGTGGGCCATGCCCTGGCCCATTCCCAGCTGGCAGAATCGCTCGCCGGCATTGAAATACCCGAGTCCATTCAGATAGAGAGATGCATTGCACTCGAACTTGAGAGGATCGCCGTTCATATCGGAGATACTGCAGCACTCTGCGGTGATGTCGCCTATCAGCTTGGTCAGGTCGTATGCGAAGCCCTTAGAACCACAGTAATAAATACAACACAGCTCTGGTGCGGGAACAGGTTCGGCAAGGGCCTCGTGCGTCCGGGCGGAACAAACTATCCCCTCACGGACAAGGTGGCCGAAGCTATTCTCAAAGTACTCGACGACTCTGGCAAAAGATACCAGGAGATCACCGACAGGATCTATTCCCTGCCGAGCCTGCTTGGGCGATTCGAGGATATCGGCACCGTGACGAGGAACCAGGCCATGTCGGCAGGTGCTGTGGGAATGGCTGCCCGGTCTTGCGGGATCGAACGTGATACCCGTGCATCACATCCGTTTCAGTATTACAGGAAGTACGCAATAAAGCCTGTTATTTATTTAACAGGTGATGTTCTTTCGAGGGGACTACTCCGTGCAGCTGAGGTAAGGGCCTCAGTCAGCATCATAAAGGACCTGATTTCAGTGTGGAGCAATGTAAGCAGGGATTGTCACAGACCTGTTTACAATCTGCCGTTAAAGTCGGACAGCTTTGCACTTTCGGTAGTGGAAGGATGGAGGGGTGAGATATTACACTCGGCCCTGACAGGCACCGGCGGGATTTTGGAACACTACTATATCAAGGACCCATCCCTCCATAACTGGATGGCTCTGGCGCTGGCAGTAAGAAATCAGGAAATATCGGATTTCCCCGTATGCAACAAGAGCTTTAATCTTTCATACTGCGGTAACGATCTTTAAAACTGGATTGAGATGCTGAAGGAGATCAGGATATTAAGAAAACACGGCCTGCAATACGTAAGGAACCTGCGCACGCAGCCTGTCTCGGACCTGTTCAGGGGGAGACCATTGATTGCCGCTGATATCACAAAGGAGGAGATCGCTCATGTATCTTCATTGTGTCCTCTTTCAGCCATCGATCCGGTCACAGGAAGCATCGACCTTGGAAAATGTTCATTTTGCAGGGAATGTGAATTTGCCCTTCCCGGGAAGATCAGGTTTACAAATGATTACAGGATAGCAGCAAACAGTAGTGAAGGTCTGGTGATTGCACCAGGAAGGGTTGATCCGGTGAGGCTGGATGAAAGACTCATCAGGAAGGAAGTACGCAATACTTTCAGGGGATCGCTTAAACTCCGCCAGGTATCTGCAGGAGGTGATAATTCCTGCGAGATGGAGCTCAACGCCGCCGGTAATGTTAATTTCGATATGGGAAGGTACGGCATAGAGTTCGTAGCATCACCCCGCCATGCAGACGGGATCGTA
>JALONU010000213.1 GCA_025454775.1 Bacteroidales bacterium
TTTTCTTCAAACTCAAGCAGATGCTGGAATTCTGAAGTAGCTGAGAGCTGTTCTGAGATTATTTCGATTTTTTCACTGAAGCGGATAGCTTCCACCATTTCTATACCCATTGGGCTCAAACACCTCTCTTTGAGGAGTTCTCTTATGCGGTCGAAGCCTGTCTTGGATTCAAAGTTTGATGGGTAAATCATAAGCGGGTTGCGGGTTGCAGGTTGCGGGTTGCAGGTTGCAGGTTGCAGGTTGCGGGTTGCTTTTTTGTGGTTAGGTGTGAGGTATGAGGTGCGATTATTTCTTGTTACCTGGTTTATGAAGTTTCACAGTTACCGGCTCGATCACAGCCAGACATCCCTTCTTCATCTTCAGCAGTTCCGGTTCTATTACGGAATAGAACTCGTCAAGGACAGTAGTTTTGTCGATTATTTCGATCATAACAGGTAGTTTTTCTGTAAGCTCCCAGAACTTTGCAGAATTGATATGACTGCTGAGGCCAAAACCCATTATCCCCCTGTAAACAGTAACCCCTGATATCTTCCTGTCGAGTGCAAGCTCGACTATGAATTCGTAAAGCAGTTTTGAACCAATACGGTCGGTGGTGCTGGCATACACTTTAAGTATGCTGTATTCAGAATTTTCCATGATCAGAGAATATTTGTTGAAGCGTAACCAAAAAATACAGCTGCAAAACCAAGTACGATGCTCAGCCCTGTATAGGCGAAAAGCGATGCATACTGACCATTATGAAGAAGCACCAGATTTTCACCGGTGAATGTCGAGAATGTGGTGAACCCCCCGCATAATCCAACCATCAGAAACATCCTCCATCCTGTATTGAGGATAGTACTTTTATCGGCAATGCCAATCAGGAAGCCTATTACAAAACTGCCGAGAATATTTACCAGAAGAGTTCCGACAGGGATTGCAAACAGGCTGACAGAAATATTCAACTTAGAAACCAGGTACCTGGCAATACTGCCAATGAATCCTCCTGCTCCGATCAATAAAAGATTCTTTATCATTTCCTAACTGTAAGATTCCGGGAACAAAGTTAATTATTGTTAATCATTTTAGTGGCGTTGGACACCTTTATGCCATTTTTAATTACATTTAGCTCCCAAATTAATTCAATCAGTCTTAATATGAAAATTAGAAAAACAGGCATCACTCTTCTGCTGATGCTTACAATGCCGTTACTGCTCCATTCGCAGAGCGAAAATGTAGATCTTGTAATGGTTTATAAGATCAAACAGGAAGGATCGCGGAATTCAAAGATGGAAGAGCTCGCATTCGGCCTTACCGACATGACAGGTCCCCGCCTTACCGGATCGACCGGAAATAACCGTGGTAACGAGTGGGCTAAGAAGAAGATGGAAGAACTTGGATTTCAGAATGTCAGAATCGAGGAAGCCGGTGATTTCACCCGGGGCGGGTGGGATAACCTCAAAACCTATGCTGCGATGACTGCCCCCTATTATGCCAATTTTGCATGCAATCCCGTAGCCTGGACAGGCAGTACAAAAGGACTTGTTAAAAGTGAAGTTGTTCTGGTTGATGTAAAATCAGAAACTGACATTGAAAAATATAAAGGTAAACTCAGCGGAAAGATAGTGATGATGCCTTCAACAAGCGCTACGCCATATCAGATAAACTTTGAGCCATTGGCAACAAGACTTACCGATGAGGAATTAAAGGCACTTACAAAGGAATCTATTCCTGCGGGAAGAAGGCCCGGAGGAGGCCAGCCTTACGATATGGCGGCCATGATGGCTCAGAGACAGCTCAGAACAAAAATCACAGAACTGATCAGGAGTGAAGGTGCCGCCGTGATACTCAATAATTCAGGAACATACAATATTCCCGGGTCTAATGGTGCCGGTTATACTGCCGGTAATCCGGAACCTGTTGCTGAACTTAATATTCCTTTGGAAGCCTTCGGCAGGATCGAAAGACTTTTAAAAAACAATGTTCCTGTTGAGATGGAAGTCGAAATTAAGAATAATTTTTTCGCCAGTCCGAAGGTATATAATGTTATCGGAGAGATCCCCGGAACAGATAAGCTCCTGAAAAATGAGGTTGTCCTGCTTGGTGCACATATAGATTCATGGCATGGGGGAACAGGCGCTGCCGACAATGCTTCAGGATGCATAGTGATGATGGAGGCTCTCCGCATACTCAAAGCCCTTAACGTTGCTCCTAAGAGAACCATCAGGATAGCCCTCTGGGGCGGCGAAGAACAGGGACTCTACGGCTCACGCGGTTATGTAAGCAAATATCTTGTCGATCAGAGCAATAACCAGAACAAACCCGATTTCGACAAATTCGCTGCATATTTTAACATGGACAACGGATCGGGAAGGTACAGGGGCATCTATCTCCAGCAGAATGAATCCGTAAGAACTATATTTGAAGAATGGCTCAATCCTTTCAACGACCTCGGCGCTTCGACGATAACAATAAGAAACACAAGCGGAACCGATCATCAGTCATTCGACCGCTACGGACTTCCCGCATTCCAGTTCATTCAGGATGATCTTGAGTACTGGAGGTCTTACCATACTCCGATGGATACCTGGGAGAGACTGGTAATGGAAGATCTTAAGATAAATGCGATTATCACTGCCTCGTTTGCATACAATGCTGCAATGAGAAATGAGAAGCTTCCCAGGAAACCGGTAACGCAACAACCCGGAGGAATGGGACCAGGCGGGATGCCTCCGGGAATGTAGAGAAATGATTAATAATATTAATAATTTTTGATGTAGAGACGCCCAAATTGGGCGTCTCTACATTTATTCCCCATATATCATTTTCTTTAGTTCGGAGATGTGATTTTCGTACACCCCGCGTGGTGTGGTATTGTATTTTTTGCATAGCGACGCCGCATAGCCTACTGCCACTCCCATCTGCCCTGTAGTGTTCATTACCCTGGGTCCCCCGAGACCAACATGTGAAGAGCTGAAGCAGCGACCCGCCATAAAGAGGTTGCTTATATTTTTTGAGTAAAGCGACCGGTAAGGGATATAATAATGATCTACTTTATAATATAAGGCTTCCGATAAAAAATCGGGCTTTGAGCTCTCTTTAAGGTTCTGCTGGTAGTGAACATCGATATTCCTTTTTTCCATTGCCACGGCATCGGGAAATTCCCGCATCTCTCTCTCGTCATTAAAAGTATAGATATAGTCGCCAACAAGGCGCCTCGATTCCCTTTTCCCGACAAGATATGAAACCCACTCAAGTTCGAGGCTGTCATTACCGGGTTTACTCTTTGCATTGCTGAACGCTCCATAAATAGCTTTCAGCATATGATCTCTGATTTTCTCTGCATCGTCAATCTGGTTCAGGTTATTATCGGAATACTCCCATTTCCATGTGCCTGAAGTGGCAGAGCAGTCACCGGCAACATCCAGTGCCCATGGAACTTCGGGAAATATTGAAGGTTTGCCGGCATTTCTTGTTCGCCAGAGGACAGATGCGCCCATCACTCTGTTATCGGCTACAGGAGGACTCCATAGTTCTTTATATTCTTCCCAATACTCACTAAAGGTTTCTGAATCTTCCCTGCCGTACAGATATTCTGCTCCGGCCCAGTAACCTATCCATCCATCGCCGGTGCAGTCTATGAAAAGCGGAGCTGTGAACCTGATTGTTTCGCCTGAAGATGTGTGCCTTGCATCTACATATTTGATGATGCTGTCGGCAGCAGATGCAGAATAAGCTCTCCAGTTGAGGAATATGGTTATATTATCATACTTTGCCATATTAGCATGTCGTTTCTGGTCATCCTTAACAGCATCGGGAGATCCGTTCGGCCACCAGACAGTGTTCAGCATGCTTATTATCCTATCTGATTTCCAGGTTATCCCCTCAGTATGAACCCTTATCTCGCTGCTGGCGTTGCCTCCGAGAACAGGGCGGTCGTGGATAAGTGCAACCTTCATTCCCTGTTCAGCTGCAGCAATAGACGCTGCACACCCGGCTATGCCTCCGCCGACAATAACCAGGTCGAATGATCTGGTCTCTGAGGGAATGTCATTCACCCCGGATTTAGCCATACGCCAGGCTTTCAGTTCAGCTGTTGCATCGGGAGGAGGAGTCTTCTGTGTACTCAGGAAAATGGCATCACAACGGCCGTCGAAGCCGGAAATATCTTGCAATTTCAAAGAAAATGTTGTATATTTGATAGTTATACTCCCTGCATAGTGCCAGACCCAGCCTTCTTCAGTACCCGGCACGGTTTTTAATGTAGTGCCGTCAATTGCGATCTTAAACCTTCCCGGAGCATCCCAATCACCGGGAGCCCAGTTTAATGTTCTTGCCCACACATGGTATTTCCCGGAAGCTGGAACAACAGCCTTTGTTTCAGCATCAGCGACTGTTTTACCAAGTCCGTGGGCTATCAGGTAAGGAGAACCCATCTGCTCTACAAACTGAGGATCGACAAGCCAGCCGCCCAAAATATCGAAGCTCTCTGCTTCTATAAGAACCGAATGCTCCTCTTTATTGCAGGAAACAAGTGTCAATACGCTAATAATCAGTATGATATAATGTCCTCTCATAGGCTTTTATTAATAGCACCGGTTGTTCCTTCCGGTTAGTCGAGACTACCTTCAATGATCACTTTCTTAACAGCTTCCAGGTAACCGAATCCGTTGAGCATGTCGGGTAACAGGTAACTGCCTTCCACCCATTCGTTCCACGCGTTGATAGTGATGATTTTAGGTTGTTCGGGGTGGCTGTCGGCATACTTTTTTGCTACGGAAAGCAATGCTGCAAAACTTTGCGGGTTATTGTTATGGTGCACCACATCCTGAATTCCTTTTGCCGGAAAACGCGGCGTATCGTCCCATCCTATCGACACACAGGGAAACACCGGAACATCAAGGATAGCATCCATTTGTTCCCTGATTTTGATAGAATTGGTACCATATACAACATAATCCTCAACGCGTCCACCCATATTATACATGGCAATACTGTTAAACCCCATCGTTTTGACACTGTTTTTAAATTTCGTGGCTGCTGCTTCCGACATTACTGAGCCCCCACCCTGGTTCCATTGGATATGAAGGCCGGGGAAGCCGGCCTTTTT
>JALONU010000050.1 GCA_025454775.1 Bacteroidales bacterium
TAGACCACCGGGTAATTGACATTCATTAATCAGGTTGAGTGACATGAAAATAACCGAGGTAACATCCAGGCGACACGTTAAGGAATTTCACGATTTTCCGAGGAAACTGTACAGGAATGATCCATACTGGGTGTGTCCTCTCGATTCAGAGATTGAAGGCATATTCGATCCTACCAAAAACCACACCTTCAAAAACGGAGAGGCAGTGAGATGGATACTCACAGACGACAGGGGACAAACCATCGGAAGGGTGGCTGCCTTTATCGACAGGGTAAGGTCAGCTGCACAAAGACAGCCAACCGGGGGACTTGGATTCTTCGAGGTAATAGAGGACAGGGACCTTGCCGAAAGAGGCATGGAAGCAATGGACGGACCTGTGAACTTCGGTGAGAATGACAATTTCTGGGGACTTCTCGTCGACGGATTCATGCAGCAGGGTTACGGAATGCCCTATAACATGAAGTACTACAGGGATTTCTTCGAATCGTACGGCTTCAGGAATTACTTTGAACAGTATTCCTACCACCGCGAAGCCAGGAACGAGAAGGGTGAATTCACACGTTTCCCCGAACGGCTGTGGAAAGTTGCGGAATGGGTTGCCAGGAAACCCGGCTACTCCTTCCGTCACTTCGAATTCAGGAATGCCAGGAATTATGTCGACGACATCTGTGAAATTTATAACGCCACGTGGTCCTACTTCAAGGAAGACTTCACCCCGCTTGAACCTGAGATTATCGAGGAATCGATGAGAAAGGCGAAGATGGTCATTGATGAGGAAACAGTCATCTTCATTTACCAGAACGACAAGCCGGTAGGCTTCTGGGTCCTTCTGCCCGACCTTAACCAGATACTTAAATACCTTAACGGGAAGCTTGGTCTTGTGGGAATCATTAAATTCCTCTATTACAGGAAAATCCACAAAATGACAAGGCTCAGGGCAGTAGTGGGAGGAGTGAAACATTCACACCAGAACCAGGGGATCGAGGCAGCGATCTTCTACCACCTGTATGAAGTTTTCAAGGACAAGCCCTGGTACAGGGAGATAGAACTTTCCTGGGTAGGCGATTATAATCCCAGAATGATGGCATCCAATGAAGCCCTGGGAGGAATAAAAATGAAAACCCATGTAACGTGGCGCTATATGATAAACGACAAGCTGCCTTTTATGAGGTTTAAGGACGAGATGGCTGATAAACAGAAGGATAAGGAGGCGAAGGAAGGCTCAGATCAATAATTTTCTGTTTCCTTTTGTAATTTTGGTACTATTCATTATCTTTGCGGTCCCGAAAGATAGGCATTTTTACAAGGAATTAAAAGATTAAGGAGATGAAACAAGGTATACATCCGGAGAATTACAGGTTCGTTGTATTTCAGGATATGTCGAACGGTCATACTTTCCTCGGCAGGTCAACAGCTCCCTCCAGGGAGAACATCAAGTGGGAGGACGGCAAGGAATATCCTCTCATTAAGCTTGAGATCTCGAACACATCGCATCCGTTCTACACGGGCAAGATGAAGCTCGTAGACACCGCAGGAAGGGTTGACAAGTTCAATACGCGTTACAAAAGCCACGTAGGAAAGAAGAAAGAGAAGGAACAGGAACAGGAAAAGTAATCATCCTTACAATATCAGAAAAAGGGCCGTGAACGAGCCCTTTTTTTTTGGCATAATGATTGCTTATCACTGCTTCTCTGTAAGTTTTAAAATATTCAGTAATTTTGACACTCATTGCGGAGGCTGATAAAGGATGGACAAAAAATACAGAAAACCATTTAGTGAGATAATGTTCCCGGAAAACCTTGACGGCGAGGGAGACATAATTCCCATCATTGCCGACGGGGAGATCGGAGACCTCGAGGATATTGAAGTGCCTGATGCAATACCAATACTCTCTCTCAGGAACACTGTTCTTTTCCCCGGCGTTGTCGTGCCGATATCGATAGGCCGTCCAAGGTCAATACAGCTTGTAAAGGACGTGTACCGCACCGACAAAATTGTCGGAACAGTAGCCCAGACAGACCCGGATACAGAGAACCCGGGATTCAACGACCTTCATTCTGTGGGAACTATCGGCCAGATAGTTAAGCTTCTCGAAATGCCTGACGGTTCCACTACCGCAATTATCCAGGGCCGTAAGAGAATGGTGCTCAGTGAGCTGGTATCTGACAATCCTTATTTCATAGCCAGGGTAAAAGCTATGCCCGAACGCAAGCCTGATACCACAAGCAAGGATTTCGATGCCATAGTCGGGTCGCTGAAGGACCTCTCCCTGAAGATCATAAAGATCAACCCCAACATAAGTCCCGAAGCTTCCTTTGCCATAAAGAACATCGAGAACAGCACCTACCTCATCAATTTCATATGCTCAAACACCGACATAAAGGTCAACGATAAGCAGAAGCTTCTGGAGATTAACAGCATACGCGACCGGGGCTATCAGCTGCTCGAATACCTTGTGCAGGAGATACAGGTGCTTGAACTGAAGAATGAGCTTCAGTCGAAGGTGAAAAGCGATCTCGACCAGCAGCAGAGGGAATTCCTTCTTCACCAGCAGATGAAGACGATTCAGAACGAGCTGGGAGGAAACCCTGTTGAGAAGGAGATTGAAGAATACCGCAAAAAAGCTGAAGGCAAAAAGTGGAGCGAAGAAGCTGCTGCGGTTTTCGACAAGGAGCTCGACAAGCTTCACAGGCTGAACCCGGCAGCCGCAGAGTACTCAGTGCAGGTAAACTATATTCAGACCCTCCTCGACCTGCCTTGGGGAGAATACACCCAGGACAACCTCGACCTGAACAATGCAAGGAAGGTTCTCGACGATGACCATTTCGGCCTCGACGATGTAAAGGAGAGAATCCTGGAACACCTGGCAGTGCTTAAGCTGAAGGGTGATCTCAAGTCGCCGATACTATGCCTCTATGGTCCTCCCGGGGTTGGCAAGACCTCACTCGGAAAGTCAGTGGCTAAAGCCCTGGGAAGAAAATATGTCAGGATGTCACTCGGCGGACTGCATGACGAGGCTGAGATCAGGGGTCACAGGAAAACCTACATAGGCGCCATGCCCGGCAGGATAATACAGAACATAAAGAGAGCCGGGTCATCAAATCCCGTATTCATACTCGACGAGGTCGACAAGGTAGGCCAGGACTTCAGGGGCGATCCTTCCTCGGCGCTTCTCGAGGTTCTTGATCCTGAGCAGAACAGCACATTCTTCGACAATTTCATAGAGCTCGAATACGATCTGTCAAGAGTTCTTTTCATTGCCACAGCCAACACGCTTTCAACAATAAGTCCGGCCCTGCGCGACAGGATGGAGCTCATAGAGATAACCGGATATCTCCTTGAGGAAAAGCTGGAAATCGCCAGGAAACACCTTCTTCCAAAACAGCTTGATAATCACGGCGTAAAGGATAACCAGCTGATAATCGGCCCGCCTGTCATGGAAAAGATCATCGACAGGTACACCAGGGAATCAGGCGTAAGGGAACTCGACAAGCGATTAGCAAAAATAGTAAGGGTGACGGCAAAGAACATTGCTTCCGGCACCAAATACGGCCCGGTGCTTTCCGAAAAGATAATGGGAGAGATCCTCGGGCCTCCGAAATTCAGCCGCGACATATACCAGGGAAATGATCAGGCTGGTGTGGTAACGGGACTAGCATGGACTGCAGCCGGCGGCGAGATATTGTTCGTGGAAACCAGCCTCAGCAGCGGGACAGGGAAGCTGACCCTTACAGGAAACCTTGGAGAGGTCATGAAGGAATCGGCAATAATAGCCCTTGAATACCTGAAAGCCAATGCCGGCCTGCTGGATATTCCCGACAACTTCGCCGCGAGATGGAACATCCACATACATGTTCCCGAAGGAGCGATACCCAAGGACGGACCCTCGGCGGGGATAACGATGGCAACTTCGATAGCCTCGGCCTTTACCCAGAGAAAAGTAAAAAAATACCTGGCGATGACCGGAGAGATCACACTCAGGGGAAAAGTACTCCCTGTAGGCGGGATAAAGGAAAAGATACTTGCTGCAAAGCGGTCGACCATCAGGGAAATCATTTTGTCGGAGGATAACAGGAAGGATGTGGAGGACATCAAGGAGATCTATATCAGGGGCCTTAAGTTCAGGTATGTGAGCACAATAATGGAAGTTCTTGAACTTGCCCTTCTTAAGCAGAAAGTCAGCAATCCCAAAAAAATATCTTTCGAATGAAAAAAACAGCTGTTTTCCCCGGATCGTTTGATCCTTTCACCATCGGTCATGAAGGGATCGTCAGGCGGGCTCTGGGCCTGTTCGACAACATAATCATTGCCGTAGGAGCAAATGCACTTAAAAAAAGCTACTATCCCCTTGAGACGAGAAAAGACATGATAAAAAAGGTGTTCCGGGATGAGCCGAGGATAACGGTCGACCATTATGAGGGGCTGACGGTCGATTACTGTAAGAAACACGGTGCTCATTACATCCTGAGAGGGCTGAGGACCGCTGCCGATTTTGAATTTGAGAGAGCGATAGGCCAGGTGAACAGGGCGCTGGATTCCGGGATTGAGTCGGTTTTCCTGCTTACTACACCAGAGCATACTCCGATAAACTCAACAATCGTCAGGGATATCATCCGCAGCGGGGGAGATGCCTCCAGGTTCGTACCTTCGGCAATAAAACTCAAAGATTATAAGGGAGATGAGGATTGAAAATTGATTCGTTTATCAGGTCCATGAGCGACAGCCATGCATTTCCCTTGATCCCTGATATCTCTTCCGGCAGCAGCCATTCCACCTTTGTTATCCCTTCCCTGACCTGAGGTTCGGTAACCATCGGACCGTCGTACTGCATAAAGAACCAACTTGTCTTCTTGAGATAAGAGATACCTTCCCATGTATAGGTGTGGTAGCTGGGAAGAAGGCTTTTTACTATCCTGTGACCGGAAATTCCGCATTCTTCCTCCACTTCCCTCAGTGCGCAGGCTTCCGGTTCTTCTCCCGGCTCTATGTGACCCTTCGGAAGGTCAAGTTTACCTTTCTTTTCGATGAACAGAAACCTGCCGGAGGTATGTCGGACGAGTCCTCCTGCTGCCCCTACTTCGGTGAAATATATCCTGAAGATCTTCCAGATGTGCCGGATGTCGGGGCCATAGATATTTATTGCACTGATCTTTGGATCGGCCTGGAAATCAGCAATTATCCTGTAAAGTTCCTTTGTGTCGTGGAATTTATGGAATAAGCCGTATTTTTGTAACCTGTCAGGTTCGGAACTTATCAGGATGAACCTGTTTTCAAAATGTACCTTATACATCTCTTATGGAAAGTAGTGCAATAAAAGTGGCCGGGTATCTTCTGCAAATTAAAGCAATTAAATTACAACCGTCAAATCCTTTTACCTGGGCTTCAGGATGGAAATCCCCGATTTATTGCGACAATCGCAAAACACTTTCCTTTCCGGAGGTGAGATCCTATATCAGGGATTCCTTTGTCGCCCTGATCTCCTCCCTGTATCCCGGGGCAGAACTGATAGCAGGCGTAGCCACGGGTGCTATCCCGCACGGTGCCCTTGCTGCTGACAAGCTTGGACTGCCATTTATATATGTAAGGTCAGGCGCAAAGGAACATGGACTGGGGAACCAGATTGAAGGTTACTTTGAAAAGGGACAGAAAGTTGTGGTCGTTGAGGATCTGATTTCGACGGGAGGCAGCAGCCTGGGGGCTGTAAGGGCTTTACGCGAAGCAGGATGCGAAGTTCTGGGAATGGTCGCCATCTTCACCTATGAATTCAAAAAAGCCTCCGACGCCTTCGCAGCCGAGAACTGCAAACTGAATACTTTAAGCAACTATTCCACACTTATTGAAACTGCAGTTGCCACAGGCTATATTACCGCATCGGATGTGGAGACACTTAAGGAATGGAGAATAGATCCCTCAGTGTGGGGGATATAGGAAAGACAAAAGACCAAAGACCCAAGACCTAAGAAAGAAGGAGAGAAGGGGGGAAGGGGGGAAGGGGAAGATGCAAAGATCCCCTCCTGGGAGATCAGAACGGAGTGGAGATTCCGCGACAGCGGAAGCTTGTCCCGCGAAGCTTCAGTGTAGCGGGAGGCTTGGGGTGGGTTTAGAAGATTGCTTCGTCTCCGCCAAATGGCGGATCCTCGCAATGACGGTACTTTCAGAATAGGACACAGCAAACCAGCAACCAGAAACAGTAAACTAATGACCGAAACATCAACCTTTGAAAGCCGTACAGCCAGAGTAGGATGCAGCGCTGAAGAACTGTACCGCTTTCTGACCGACATACGCAATTTCGAACAGTTCATTCCTTCGGGCAGGTTCAGCGATATCAGGATCGAAAGGGATACCTGCACCTTCAGCGTGAACATGTTGGGGAAGGTGAACCTCAGAATAGGTGAACAAAGGGAATTCAGTGAAGTAGTTTACAGTGGGAACGCCATGCAGGTGAATGATTTTTCCCTTTCGGTGAAATTCAGTGATACGGGTTCAGGACAATCAGAGGTCAGACTGGCAGCGCAGGCCCACCTGAATCCATTTTTAAAAATGCTGGCAGCTGAACCTGTTAAGAACTTCCTCGAGACCCTGGTTGGAGAAATGGAGAAGTTCACAGGCTGGAAGGAAATCAGAAAAGATACCTGAACTCCCTGAAGGAAAATTCCCTTTTGTTACCGTTTCTTTCTTCGATAAGGATCTGGCCCGTAACCGACACACCGGTAATTCTTCCTTCAAATACGACCCCTCCCGAGCTGAAACGTGTCCATTGCATATGTCTGTATAATCTACTGGTATAGTTCTGCCTGATCCCTGAACGGTCGCCGTACAGAAGATCCTTGTACCTGTTGTCGAAACATGAAAGGAGATCACGAAGCATGGTGGAACGGTCATAATCCTTCCCTGTTATCATCCGTAGCGACACTGCCCTGGGGGAGTAATCCCCGAATTTTTCCTGGTTGAGGTTGAGACCTATTCCCGCAACACAGTTTTCGATCTGGCTTCCTAGTATGGAACTTTCGATCAGGATACCTGCTATTTTGTCATTTCCCGCAAGGATGTCGTTCGGCCATTTTATGCAAACATTGCCGCAGTGATTATCGAGGAGATCACAAAGTGCAAGAGATGAAGTCATGGAAATAAGGAATTGTTCTTCTGCCGATACCGACTGAGGATAAAGTATCACGCTGAACAGCAGGTTCTTATCCTTCTCGCTTTCCCATATGCTGCCAGCCTGACCCCTGCCTCCTGTCTGAAACCCGGTCGTAATCACAGTGCCTTCTTCGGGTTCCCCTGACCTGAGCAAGGCCAGCGCCTCGGTATTTGTGGATGACAAAGTTTCAGTGCTGATGATATTCTTTCCTATGATCATGATTAACATTGTGTTAGGACATCAGATACTTCTCAGTTCCTTTATTTTTCATGTATTATGTATAGTTGGCACCCAAATTGCAATTATCTCCTGCATTGTCAAAAATACGGATAAAGTTTGTACTTTTGCGACTTGATACACAACACGATAATTATTGATGAAGAAAAGGACTGACGAAGCGGCGTTATTGCTAAAAACTGTGTTCAGGGGGATATTTGAGAAGAAGGGTCATGATGTTGTTAAAATCGATCTGAGGGGGCTTGAGAACAGAATTGCGGATTATTTTGTTATATGCCATGGAACATCAACAACTCAGGTGGAAGCTCTTTGCGATTCGGTTGAGGATACTGTCAGGATTGAAACGGGTGAAAAGCCTCTCCACCTGGAAGGACGTGAAAATGGTTTCTGGGTTCTTGCAGATTACGGCAACGTCATTGTACATATCTTCCTTGAAAAGTACAGGCAGTTTTACAGCCTCGAATCGCTGTGGGCAGATGCCGTAATTGAGACTGTTAAGGAAAAAACAAGGTAAAGCTTATTATGTCAGATAACAAGGATATTCAACCGGGAAAGAAAAACGACAAGGCCCCGAAACCCGCTTTCAACAGCAGCTGGGTATGGGCAATTCTTCTGATCACGATACTTCTGTTTGAGGTGTTCTTCAATGCCAAGACCACGCCGAAGACAACCAAAAGCCAGATCATCAGCATGATCGAGAAGCAGCACATCAGGAGCATTGTGGTGGTAAACAATGAGACTGCAGAAATCTACCTTACCGATGAAGCAAGGACATCAGGCGATTACACAAACCTGCCGAAGCAGTCAAAAGGAATTGGCATGCAGTTGCCAAAGCCCGACTATATGTTCAGGTTCGGGGACATTTCAAACTTCGAGACTTTCCTGACGCAGGCACAGGAAAAAGCCGGGTACGACCCTTCGAAAGTTATATACCCGGAATTTGAGACCAGGAGGAACTACTTCACCGAGGTAATCCTTCCCTGGCTGCTGCTGCCTGCAATACTTATCGTTGCATGGTTATTCATTTTCAGGAGGATGGCAGGAGGTGCCGGCGGCGGAGGGGCCGGAGGTATATTCAGCGTGGGCAAGTCGAGGGCACAGATATTTGACAAGGACACGAACGTAAAGATCAACTTCAGCGATGTCGCAGGCCTCGAAGAAGCAAAAACGGAGGTGATGGAGATCGTCGATTTCCTGAAGAATCCGAAGAAATACACTCAGCTGGGAGGAAAAATTCCCAAGGGAGCACTCCTGATAGGACCTCCCGGGACAGGGAAAACACTGCTGGCAAAGGCTGTCGCAGGAGAAGCCAACGTGCCTTTCTTCTCTATATCAGGTTCCGATTTCGTCGAGATGTTCGTAGGCGTGGGAGCCTCGAGAGTAAGGGACCTCTTCAAGCAGGCCAAGGAAAAAGCTCCCTGTATTGTTTTCATCGATGAGATCGATGCTGTGGGGCGCGCCAGGGGCAGGAACGTGAACTTCGGATCAAATGACGAACGGGAAAACACCCTTAACCAGCTCCTTACGGAAATGGACGGCTTCGGCACAAACATGGGAGTCATCATCCTCGCCGCAACCAACAGGGCCGACATCCTCGACCGCGCACTGCTGAGAGCAGGACGCTTCGACAGGCAGATACATGTTGAACTTCCCGACCTGGTTGAACGCGAAGCAATCTTCAAAGTTCACCTGAGGCCCATAAAGCTGTCGAAGGAGATAGATATAAGCTTCCTGGCCAAGCAAACCCCGGGCTTCTCGGGAGCCGACATAGCCAATGTGTGTAACGAAGCCGCACTCATAGCTGCAAGAAAAAACAAGACAATAGTTGAAAAGCAGGATTTCCTCGATGCCATTGACAGGATAGTTGGAGGACTCGAAAGGAAGAACAAGATCATTTCGATGGAGGAAAAGAAAACCATTGCCTACCACGAAGCCGGTCATGCAACCGTGAGCTGGCTTCTCGAGCATGCAAGCCCTCTCGTTAAAGTCACCATCATACCAAGAGGAAGGGCGCTCGGAGCAGCTTGGTATCTTCCCGAGGAAAGGCAGATAACAACACGAGAGCAGCTTCTTGATGAAATGGCCTATGCACTGGGAGGCAGGGCTTCCGAAGAACTTGTTTTCGGAAAAATATCGACAGGCGCACTGAGCGACCTCGAAAAGATAACCAAACAGGCTTATGCCATGGTCTCTTATTTTGGAATGAGCGACAAGGTTGGCAACATAAGTTTCTATGATTCAACAGGACAGGCAGATTTCGGGTTTACCAAACCCTACAGCGAGAAAACAGCCGAGCTGATCGACAAGGAAGTGAAGGATATTATCGACGAGTCGTACTCACGGGCCAAGGCAGTGCTGAAGGATCACATAAAAGGACTTACCGAACTCGCAGAGCTGCTGCTCGAGAAAGAAGTTATCTTCAGCGAAGATCTCGAAAGGATCTTCGGAAAGCGCAAAGCCGACCTGGCCAGGGAGAAAAAGGAAGGCGAACCAAAAAATAATACTGAACCGGAGAATTGAACAATCTTTTTCGCCGCACACTTACAGGAGCCTATATTGTGGTCTTTACCCTCGGAGGGTTCTGGCTCCACCCTGTGTCATTCCTGCTGACAGGGCTCGTCATCCTGACCGGAACAATGTATGAATACTACCTGATGATCCGCAGCACCGGCGTAAAGCCCCAGGCTGTACCCGGCATCCTGCTGGGAATATCGGTTTATGTTCTGTCATCACTAGTGGCTGCCGGCTGGCTTGAAACACGCATGCTGCTCCTGATTATTCCCTTTATTACGGTCGTCATGGTGGCAGAGCTGTACCGTCATCAGGAAAAACCTTTCGATTCTCTCGCACATACATTCCTTCCCCTCGTTTACCTTGCCCTTCCGGTGTCGCTGATCCCTTTTTCGGCTTTTACCCGTGAAGGCCTTCCTTCCATCCTCCCTCACGGTAATCTGATATTCTCCCCCGGCATAATTATAGGTTTTTTCATAATCCTGTGGGTTAATGATACAGGAGCCTACCTGGCAGGAACGGCTTTCGGGAAGCACAGGCTGATGGAGAGGATCTCTCCAAAAAAGTCGTGGGAAGGTTTTATAGGAGGGCTTATGCTCTCAGCCCTGGCTGCCTTGCTGCTTTCGGGATGGCTGGGGGTTGTGAGCAGGAACAAATGGATAATCATTTCTTTCATAATATCTGCGGCAGGGACCTACGGCGACCTTATCGAATCGATGCTGAAGAGAAGCACCGGAGTAAAGGATTCCGGCACCGTGATGCCTGGCCATGGAGGATTCCTCGACCGTTTCGACAGTGCGATCCTTTCATTTCCCCTGGTCTATTTGTTCATTTCTCTGTTTGGCTGATTAAAAGGACTTGATTAGTTTTGTGGAAAATTTCGGGCAGATGAGTATTCACAGGGAAGGATATAAAATACTGATCTTCGGATTCCTCTCACTTCTTGTCATAAACATTATCGCCGCAATATTAATCAGTGACTTGGTGCTTTTGCGATGGGTCCTTGGTTTTGCTTCCCTGATCCTTTACGTATTCCTGCTCTTTTTCTTCCGTCTTCCCGCCAGGCACCTCGAACCTGATCCGGGACTGATCTATGCTCCTGCCGACGGCAAGGTGGTGGTCATTGAAGAAACCGAGGAAACAGAATATTTCAAGGACAAGAGACTGCAATTCTCAATATTCATGTCGCCTTTCAACATGCACAGCAACAGGTACCCTGTTTCAGGAAAGGTGAAATATGTGGAATATCATCCGGGCCACAACATGGTTGCCTGGCATCCGAAATCGTCGGAGCTTAACGAGAGGAGCACCATAGTAATCGAGACCTCGGGAGGAAAGGAGATCCTGGTAAGGCAGGTCGCCGGTGCCGTTGCCAGAAGGATCGTCACATACTCCAGACCTGGGCAGGAGGTAAGGCAGGGCGACGAACTGGGATTCATAAAATTCGGTTCAAGGGTCGATATCTTCCTTCCCCTCGGAACCGAAATAGAAATACCCATACTTCAGCAGGTCAAGGCCAACAAGAGCATTATCGCCAAAATCTGAAAGATCACAAAATGAAACATCGGGACGACAGGATAATAGATCTCAACGATAGCGTAAAATGGATCGGCATACTGGATTACGATATCAAGACCTTCGACATCGTAATGACCACGGACTATGGCACGACTTATAATTCGTATTTCATTAATGCCGGGAAGAAGACACTGGTGGAGGTTGCAAAAGAGAAATTCTTCGACACGTATCTCAGCAAGCTCAGGAAGGTTACAGATCCCTCCGAAATAAGCTATATCATTCTGGATCATACGGAACCCGATCATTCGGGAAGCCTTAAGAAGCTTCTTGAGCTGGCTCCTTCAGCAACGGTTGTAGGCAGCGGCAATGCCATCAGGTACCTTGCCGATATGGTGAACATGCCATTCAGATCGATGATTGTAAAGGATGGCGACACACTTGACCTCGGCGGCAAAACCCTGAAGTTCATCTCCGCCCCTAACCTGCACTGGCCCGACACTATCTATACCTGGCTCGAAGAAGACAAAATCCTCTTCACCTGCGATTCTTTCGGAGCGCACTACTGCAGCTATGAGATGAAGGATGACCTGAACGATGACTACCTGAAAGCCTATAAATACTACTTCGACGTGATACTTAAGCCTTTCAGCAGGTTCATGGTGAAGGCGATTGACAGGATCAAACCCCTTGATGCAAGGCTCATTTGTCCGGGTCACGGACCCATCCTCGATGAGAACCGCAACACCCTGGTGGATCTTTCGCTTAAATATGTTAATGAATATCTTGAGCTTACCCAGGTGAAGGCCCGGAGGCATATCCTGATAGCATATGTTTCCGCCTATGGTTATACAAAGGAGGCAGCTGAGCTGATTGCATCGGCTATACGGGAAGTTTCGGATTTTACAATCAATCTGGTCGACATTGAACATATTAATGCGGAGGAGCTGGATGCTCATCTGGCAGCCTCCGATGCAATTATTGCCGGATCACCGACGATAAACCAGAACACACTTCTCCCGGTCTATAAGCTCCTTGCGCTTATTAATCCCCTCAGGGATAAGGGCAAGCTTGCCGGCGCTTTCGGATCATACGGCTGGAGCGGAGAAGCTCCAAAGATCATCCTGGAGAATTTCAGGAACCTCAAGCTGAAAGTGTTTGAGGAACCCGGTGCTTTCAAGTTCCTTCCCGGCGGCGAAAAGGCAGAGGCTCTTAAAGAGTACGGGCGCAGTTTTGCGATGGAATTCGAAAAGGAGTGCGCACAGAAATAAAACACAAAGACGCCCTCTTCGGGCGTCTCTGCAATCCTTTAAACCTGAAACAGAAGCGTTTTACTGGATCTTGATCTGTTTCGTGAGTTTGGCTTTTTCTTCGTCATTCTTCGGAAGCTCAACCGACAGTATGCCGTCCTTGTAGGAAGCTGCAATCTTTTCCTTGGTTACATTTTCGGGAAGGTAGAAGCTTCTGCAGAAGGATGTATAGCTGAATTCCTTTCTCTTGTATCCTTCATTGTTCTCCTCGTTCTCGTTCCTGGTCTCGGCTGAGATCGTCAGAACATCTTCATTGATGTCGATCTTCAGGTCCTTCTTATCCATTCCGGGAACTGCAAGGTCGAGAGTAAAGTTCTTTTCGTTTTCCCTTATATTCACAGCCGGCATCGAGCTTGTCCTGCTGGTTAAAGTCGGGAAGAAATCATCGTCAAAAAGATTTGACAGCAGCGGGCTGAAAGTTCTTCTGGTAATTGTTGGTAACATAGCTTTGTCCTCCATTATTTTTAAGTTATACATTCTTTATTTTTATTTACACAGCAGAAATGTCAAGTTTTGTTCCAAAAGGATTATAATGACAATATGGCCGTTTCTCTGAAAAAATGGCAGACAAAATGGCAGTTTGGGGCTTTCGAAAATTTAAGTTAGGTTTGTATATCGGAGTCAGCCTATGAAATTGACCTGGAAGAGTATCCTGTTATTTTGTGCCGTTTTAGGGCTGGTTGCACTTGCCTGGTTTTTCAGGAACATAGTGGTTTACATCCTTGTTTCAGGGGTTCTGTCGATAATGGGCCGGCCTCTGGTTGACTTCCTGAGCAAGCTTCACATAAGGCGCTGGAAATTCCCGAGGGCGCTGGCTGCGCTCATAACACTCATGGTAATATGGGGATTCATTGCCTTGTTCTTTATCATCTTTGTACCTCTCATTGCCCGGCAGATCAATGAATTCTCTGCCATAGATAGCGAAAAGATAGTTAAGCTTATCCAGGGTCCCATAGAGAAATTCGAGAGCATACTTATTTCGCTGAACAAGGACCTTGCCCGGGATCTGTCGTTGTGGGACTATTTCAACGACAAGGTATCGGATGTACTGAACATCAACGTGATACAAAATTTCATGGGCTCAGTTCTGGGTACCCTCGGAAACATACTTATTGCTTTCTTCTCAGTTTCTTTCATTACATTCTTCTTCCTTAAGGATCAGCATCTGTTCTTCGAAACAATACTAATATGGGTTCCTGACAAGTATACAGAGAATTTCACCCGGGCCCTGAACTCGATAAAAAACCTTCTCACCAGGTACTTCATCGGGGTAATGATACAGTGTACCTGCATCATGATACTCATCGATATCGGAATGACGATTGTAGGCATCGATTTCCAGCAGGCCCTTGTTATGGGCCTGATACTTGGTGTGGTAAACGTAATACCATATGTCGGACCATGGATAGGGCTTTTTATTGCCATCATTATGGGGGTTGCTTCACACATCAATGAGGACTTCAACACTGTTGTGATTCCCCTTATATTCTACATGATAATAGTGGAAGCTATTGTACATCTGATCGATAATATTGTATTTCAGCCTGTTATATTCTCAAACAGCGTCCGGGCCCATCCCCTTGAGATATTCATTGTGGTGCTGGCAGCAGGATTTGCCGCCGGCGTCCCGGGGATGATACTTGGTATTCCAACCTATACGGTGCTCAGGGTATTTGCAAGAGAGTTCTTCTATAACTTCAAGCCGGTTCAGAAGATCACTTCGGGTCTTTCAGCTGGGAATAATGAGTCTGTGATTAACCAGCCAGATGATGGGAAAGCCTGAAAAATCAACATTTTCTGCTGCCGCAAGGATATTCCGCTTCTACTATGATGGTTTCACAACCATGTCGTGGTGGGGGAAACGGGTTTGGGTAATTATCCTGATAAAACTATTCATAATATTTATTGTACTCAAGGTCTTTTTCTTTCCTGACTTCCTCAGGAAGAATTACGACAGCGACGCTCAGAGAAGCGAATATGTACTTGATCAACTAACCTTAACCACACCTGCCGATGATTGAAGCTGCTGATCTATCATTAATTGACTGGTCGAGAGCACAGTTTGCGCTTACAGCAATCTACCACTGGCTCTTCGTCCCCCTGACCCTCGGACTATCGTTCATTGTCGCCATTATGGAGACCCAATACGTCAGGTCGGGCAATGAGGAATGGAAGCGTATGACCAGGTTCTGGATGACACTTTTCGGGATTAACTTTGCAATAGGAGTTGCCACAGGGATCATCCTGGAGTTTGAATTCGGAACGAACTGGTCGAGTTACTCGTGGTTCGTGGGAGACATTTTCGGTGCCCCCCTGGCCATAGAAGGGATACTGGCCTTCTTCCTTGAATCCACATTCATTGCCGTGATGTTCTTCGGATGGAATAAGGTCGGGAAGAAATTTCATCTTGCCTCCACCTGGCTGGTCGCCGTGGGAGCCAACCTCTCAGCACTGTGGATCCTTGTTGCCAATGCCTGGATGCAGAACCCGGTTGGCATGGTATTCAATCCCGAGACTGCAAGAAATGAAATGGTTAATTTCTGGGCTGTGCTCTTCAACCCGGTGGCAGTTGACAAATTCCTCCATACAATATTTTCAGGGTTCCTTCTTGCCTCTGTTTTCGTTATGGGCATCAGCGCCTGGTTCATGATGAAGAAGAGAGAAGAATGGCTTGCCAAAAGAAGCATACTCATATCTGCAGTTTTCGGACTGCTGTCGTCTCTTATGGTAGCATTCACGGGCGACATGTCGGCACGAACACTCGCCCAGGTTCAGCCTGTAAAGTTTGCAGCAATGGAAGCTCTCTATGACGGATCACGCAACGCAGGACTGGTCGCAGTGGGTATACTCAGGGAAACTGACGAGAAGATCCATACTGAGAAGAATGTCAACGATTTCGTTGTGAAGATCAAAATACCATCGCTGCTCTCGATAATGACGGGAGGGAGCAAGGATACCTATGTGCCCGGATTAAGGGACCTGATCCATTATGGTGACACAACCAGGAAAATACTTGCAATACCCGACATGATGCAGAGAGGTCAGTTTGCCAGGGGCGTTCTCGACGATTATAAAAGGGCGAGGATGCTCGGAATCACGGAACAGGCAGAGATAATCAGGAAAGAGTACTTCGGCAGCCGGGCCTTCTTCGATGAATACTTCAGGTATTTCGGATATGCTTTCCTTAGCAACCCTGAGGATGCAATCCCAAATGTCCCTGTTACATTCTACTCCTTCCATGTCATGGTTGCTCTTGGATTTTTCTTCATACTTGTCTGCATGCTGGCGCTTTACCTGCTCTTCATGGACAGGCTGGCACGAAACAGGTGGTTCCTGTGGCTGATGCTCCTGTGCATACCCCTTGTCTATATCTCAAGCGAAGCCGGTTGGGTGACCGCCGAAATGGGCAGGCAGCCCTGGATAATCCAGGACCTCATGCCCGTTTCCATCGGTGTTTCAAGGATAAGCGCCGGATCGGTAATGACCACATTCGTTCTCTTTGCGATACTGTTCACGGCGCTGCTAGCAGCTGAAGTTTCAATAATGATCAGGCAGATTAAAAACGGACCAAAACATTAGGAGGAAGCGAAACATGACAGCAATGATCTCATATGTATTCCTGCAGCATTACTGGTGGATAATTATTTCCATCCTTGCAAGCCTGCTTGTGTTCCTGATGTTCGTCCAGGGCGGACAGACAATGATATACCGTCTTCCCGGCAATGAAAACCAGAAAACAATGATTATAAACACCCTGGGACGAAAATGGGAGTTTACCTTCACCACACTGGTTACCTTCGGAGGAGCCTTCTTTGCCTCCTTCCCTCTTTTCTACGCCACGAGCTTCGGAGGAGCATACTGGGTATGGATAGCCATCCTGTTCAGCTTCATAATACAGGCTGTCGCATACGAATTCCGGTCGAAGCCGGCAAATGTGCTGGGAAAGAAGACTTTCGACATCTTCCTTTACCTTAACGGAGCCCTGGGTCCATTCCTGATAGGGACTGCAGTAGGAACGTTCTTTACCGGTGCAAATTTCAGCCTCGACTATCTAAACCAGGTGAAATGTGAAACCCCGCTGCACGGCCTTGAAGCTCTCCTGAACGGGACAAATGTAGCCCTCGGGCTGGCTGTCCTTTTCCTTACGCGAACCAACGGACTTCTCTATATAATAAATTCGATTGAGGATGAAGACCTGCTGATTAGATCGCGTAAAAAGTTGATATTCAATAGCATTGCCTTTCTTGCATTTTTCCTGATCTTCCTGTTCTCTATACTGCTTTCAGAGGGTTTCGCTGTCAGGAACGACGGAACCATCGTGATGGAAAAATTCAAGTACCTTATTAATCTTATCAGGATGCCTTATGTGCTGATAATCCTCCTTGCCGGGGTGGTCTCGGTTCTGTGGGGCATCAGCAGTTCGA
>JALONU010000214.1 GCA_025454775.1 Bacteroidales bacterium
GAACAATCCCCGCTGGCAGCTCTATGCAGGTCCTCTTCACCTTAAACCGGGTTCATATGCAATCAGGGTAAAGGCTGTCCGATACGGATACAGGGACAGCGACGAATTAAAAGGAGAGTTCATAATAAAATAGGCAGTTATGAAAACAAACATTAAAGTTCCTTTTGCCCTGGGCATAGGGGCTGCAATGCTTTCGGCATGTTCCGGAAACCAGGGACAGCCGGGTCCGAACATCATATACATCATGAGCGACGACCACGCATATCAGGCGATAAGCGCTTACGGGGGGATTCTGAAGGACCTGGCTCCGACACCAAATATCGACCGGATTGCAAGGGACGGCATGCGTTTCGACAGGTGCCTCGTTACCAATTCGATATCCGGCCCCTGCCGTGCCGTTGTTCTTACCGGGAAATACAGCCATCTGAACGGATTCCTCCAGAATGAGAGGCAGCAGCCTTTCGACGGCGCACAGCAGACATTTCCGAAACTGCTTCAGAAGGCGGGATATACCACCGCAATGATAGGGAAGTGGCACCTCATGTCGGATCCAACAGGTTTTGACCACTGGGATATACTTCCCGGTCAGGGTAATTACTACAATCCTGATTTCATAACTAAGGAAGGCCGACGCAGGGAGGAGGGTTACGTGACGGAGCTGATAACGGATAAATGCATTAAATGGCTTGAAGAAGCACGCGGCAGCGGCAAGCCCTTTATGCTGATGATGCACCATAAGGCACCTCACCGCGAATGGCAGCCGGGACCCAGCGAGCTCTCACTCTACCAGGATGTGACATTCCCTGAACCGTCCACTCTCTTCGATGACTACTCGGGAAGGGGAGCGGCTGTAAATCAGCAGGACATGACTATCTCAAAGACGATGAGGCTTGTGGAGGATCTTAAGCTTTACCGGGATCCGTCGGCGCCAAAGACAACCGGGCTGAACAGGATGAATCCGGAACAGGCAGCAGCCTGGGATTCCGTTTACAACCCGGTAATACGGAATTTCTATAAAGCACCCCCGGAAGGCGACGACCTGGTGAGATTCAAATACCAGCGATATCTTCAGGACTACCTGGCCTGCATAGCCGCAGTCGATAAAAGCGTGGGAGAGGTGCTGGACTATCTCGCTGAGACAGGTCTCGACAGGAATACTGTTGTCATTTATGCATCCGACCAGGGGTTCTACCTCGGGGAACATGGCTGGTTCGACAAGCGATTCATTTTCGAGGAATCCTATCGTACACCGCTGCTTGTTAAATGGCCCGGTGTGGCAAAACCAGGTTCAGTAAACAGTGACATTGTATCGAATATCGATTTCGCTGAAACGATGCTCGAAATGTGCGGAGTGGAAGTACCATCCGATATGCAGGGACGTAGCATGGTGCCCCTTCTTAAGGGAAAGCATCCCCTGAACTGGAGAAAGGAACATTATTATCACTATTATGAATACCCCGGGTCTCACATGGTGAAAAGACACTACGGCATAAGCACCGAAAGGTACAAGCTGGTCCACTATTATTACGATGTTGATGAATGGGAGCTCTACGACAGGCAGGCAGATCCCCTGGAACTGAAGAACTTTTACAACGACCCTGAATACGGATCAGTAAAAAGGAAACTGCATAAAAGGCTGGATGGTCTCATGAAAAAATACGGAGACAGCGAAGAGCTCGCAAAATCATTTCTGCCCGAAAAATAAAAGTGCGGTATCAGTCGCTGAATGTGATCCCTTTAAAATCGATCAGGTCGATACCCTTCCTGTGATAAGACTTTGATTCCCGGGTATTGCCCTTGGCTTCACTGATACGGCTTAATCCCAGGTATGCATAACCAACATATTCATAGGCATAGGGTCCGAATCTGGCCAGGTTGTCTATTCCCTTCCTGTAATGCACTGCTGCAGATGAAAGGTTCCGGTATTTCTTTTCCTGGATCAATCCCCTGAAAACTTCCATCACAGCATTATTGAATGGATTTTCTCCTCCGGTTCTGCCTGACAACACTATTTCTCCGGCGTCATCATATCTCTTAAGAAGCAGAAGGTTCTTGGCGAGATAGATCCTGTATAGGGGATTCTCGGGGTACTGTTCAGCAAGATGCTTTGAATAGGGGAGTGCCTGAAGAAAATTCATTTCAAAATTCATCCTGATCCACGATAACATCACGAATGCTTCTGCTCTCAGTGCCATCGAACGTTTTCCGCATTCTTCCAGCTGCTTAAGTCCAAGCTCCATGTCGCCTTTTGGAAACATGAAAGCGACAGCTTTGTATACAGGGTAAACGATGGGGTATGCTTCCCGGTAATAGTTATACACACCTGTGAAATAATAGAAGTCCGGGCAAGACGATGTATACCTGAAGGTATTGATCAGCGGCCTGTAGCTGCTGGTAACGAGAGGTATCACTTCACCCGACTGATCATTCTCGGAAAGGTACAGCAGGAGAAGACCCCTGGCACAGATGTTGGCAAGCAGAAATTCAGCCTCATATCCAGGGCTTGGGAAGTTATCCCTGCCGCTGATCTCTATGCAGGTACGCAGTTCACCCTCAAATTCCTTACGGGCCTGCGAGGAAGGATCCATAGGGAAGTTCTCCCAGTATATCTTCATTCCGCTGAAAAGATTCAGTACCGGATGTCCGGGGTACATTGCGGCCAGGGAATTATATGCTTCTCCTGCTTCATCAAATTCAAGGTTGTAGATGTTCTGCATACCCCGGGTTATGATTTTGATTGCGGCACTGTCCGCAAGTACCTGGGCATTAACAGAATATGATTCAGATAATAATATGAAGATGCATATTTTGAAAGCACGATGCAAGGTAGGTGCGGCAAAAACGGATTTAAAAAACCCTGATATCCTCATTTGTTGTACGACTGTCCAGTTCAAAGTTACGATATTCCATGCTCACTCTGCTACCGCCGATGCGGATTCACCACAAAACGATGGCGCAGATATGCTATCCGTGCCCCTGATGTATGAAACGCCGCTGGCGCGGATCTGTGATCCGTGCCTTACGGTACGGGGCACCGATTACAAATCGGCGCCAGCATTAACTTCAAGGCCGACAGCAGGAACTCACATTAAACCATGAATTCCTTCAATGAATGCACTCATATATTTTGTATTATTTGAGATTTTTCCGATTTTTAGAAATTCAGGTTAAGAGTCACAATCAAAATCAATCAGAAGGAAATGCAAACTACCGTCTGGTTCCAAAAAATTAGCAAACCATCAGGGATGATATTGGTATGGTTCATATCGTTTATCATTGCTTCCTGCACAGGAACGAAGGATCAGACACCACTTCTCAAAATCTCCGAAAACCAACGTTTCCTTGTTACCGAAAATGGTGATCCCTTCTTCTGGCTGGGCGATACAGGATGGCTTCTTTTCACAAAGCTTACTCGCGAAGAAGCTGAAAGATACCTTGAAAACCGCCGCCTTAAGGGATTTAATGTGATCCAGGTTATGGTTCTCCATGGCCTGAATGCTGTAAATGTATATGGAGATACCGCTCTTGTTGACAACAAGGTCGACCACCCACTTGTGACACCCGGCAATTCCTTTGATGATCCGCTTCAGTATGATTTCTGGGACCATATCGATTATGTTGTAAACCTTGCTGCTTCAAAAGGCATATACATGGCTCTTGTGCCGGTATGGGGATCCAATGTGAGAGCGGGTAATGTCACCAGGGATGAAGCAGAAAGATACGCTGAATGGATAGCGGGCAGATACGGTCAGAAGTCCAATGTTATATGGCTCAACGGGGGAGATGTCAAAGGCAGCGACTCAACGGTAATCTGGAATATAATCGGTAAAACAATCCGAAAAAATACAGGAAACCAGCTGATTACATTCCACCCATTCGGAAGGACCCAGTCATCAGCATGGTTCCATAATGAGGAATGGCTCGACTTCAACATGTTCCAGTCGGGGCACCGCAGATACGACCAGGATACCACAGGACTTGCCTATGGCGAAGATAACTGGAGATATGCCAAAGCCGATTATGCCCTTATTCCCGTGAAACCTGTCATGGACGGAGAACCATCGTACGAAGGCATTCCCCAGGGGCTTCATGATACATCCCAGCCCTACTGGACTGATTCTGATGTACGCCGTTATGGATACTGGTCGGTATTTGCAGGCTGCTTCGGATTCACCTACGGACATAGTGCCGTAATGCAGTTCTACCGGCCCTCAGATGATCCGGCATACGGGGCAAAGGAATACTGGGATACTGCCATAGATGCTCCCGGATCGACGCAGATGAAATTCCTTAAGGAGCTTATAAAATCGAAACCTTTTTTCGAAAGGATCCCTTCACAGGATCTGCTTAACGGGGAACAGGGTGAAAAATATGATTATATAGCAATTACACGAGGCAGCGATTATCTTCTCGCCTATACGTGGAATGGAAGCGATATAGCGCTTGACCTGGAAAAACTAGACTGGCTGGTATTCAGGGCTTCATGGTATGATCCCCGCAACGGCGAGACAACTGAAATCGGCATCTTTGAGAAAAACGGACCAGGGATATTTGATCCTCCCGGTGAGAAAACAAATGGAAATGACTGGGTGCTGATACTCGAAAAATCCTGAAAACCCGCGGAAAGGACTCCCTCGTGTCAACCTTCATTAGCCTGTATAAGGGGGTTTACCTGCACAGCAATTCTTGAACTTCTTTCCGCTGCCGCACGGACACGGATCGTTCCTTTCCGGCATGACAGACTTCCTGACCTGACTCTCTTTATTCCTGATCCACGTCATAACATTTGCCGGTGCCCGCTTATTCTTCAATTCCCTTGCCATGAAGTCCATATATGGTTCCACATGCCTGAAGAACATAAGGTAACCTTCACATAGATAGTTCAACCCGGGTTCACCATCGGGAGTTGTAAGGAACCTGTGTTTCGGGCACTCGCCGTGACATGCGTATCGGACCTCGCACTGCAGGCAATACCTCGGAAGCCTGTTCCTCTTGTCTATCCCGAAATCAAACTGGTTCTGCGATTTAACCATATCTATCAGGGGCGTTTCCGCGATGTTGCCAAGGAAGTATTC